>JALFGN010000059.1 GCA_022777285.1 Blautia sp. | reverse complement strand
TCACTGCAATTAACAGGGCCACAATCGCAATACTGATCGAAGAAAGTACCATACCTGCTTTGGCATTGACCGGACGGGTACGGCTTCCTTTGGAAAGGACAGCCAGAATCAGGCTAAGACCTCCAAACAGCAGGGACAAGGGCGGCATACAGCACATGGAAAGCAGTGCGAGAATGCCGAGAATCAAAGAGGCCGTGGCCAATCCGTTGCTTCCTTCATAGATCGGTTCCTCCGGTACCGCAGGATAGAAAAGCGGGTCCGGATGGTTGTATTCATTCTGATTTTCATTCATCATATCGTTCATTCCTCATTTCCTGATCAATCAATCCTATGTCTAGAGGACATTTTATCATGGAAGACGCCGCAGGGCAAGAGCGTTATTTTCGCCAAAATGGGCAGGATAGTCATAAAAAGGGTATAAAAGGGCGAGTTAAAACAATTTAAAATGGAACTGTTTAAAGGTATTCAGTCAGCGGAAATGAGGAACAGGTGATGAGCAGCGCATATGATAAAGTTTTGCAGCGATTGCAGGCTTACAGACAGACGCAAAAACTGAATCAGGATAGTATGAGCCAGATCATGGGCGTTACCCAGAGTCACTACAGCAAGATGGAAACGGGAAAGATTGTCATTACAGGGGAAGAACTGAAAAATTTTGACAGTCATGGATTCGATGTGGATTATCTTATAACCGGAGAAAATTCGGTATGTACTGTTCTGAATGGATATCTGGAACAGTGCAGAGAGGAAACCAAAGCGGATTTTCTTCAGCTTCTTGTCTGGGCGGTACATCAGGGCGCACGGGTTTCGGGAAAAGAAAAAGCGGCACAGCCGTTTGATTATGCAAAAGAAATCGAATTCTTAAGATATAAAGCTTTCAGTACTGTTTCAGACAAAAGCATATGGTATAAAGTGAGAAAAGCCAATGATCTGACACAGAATCAGATGGCAGACGTACTGGATATCGGAGTCAAGCGGTACCGGGAAATTGAAAAAGGAAGACTGAGCGTAAATGCAGAGCTTATGACGGCCCTTTATGAAAATCTGGGATATCCGCCTTCCATGATTTTTTATGAAGATGTGCAGAACATCAGCCGGTTAAATAAGATGTGGGATGGATTTGGCAAAGGTATGAAAGAAGAACTGGAAGAGTTCCTGAAAAAGGGTCTGGAACTCTGTAACCGTATATAGAGAAGAGACAGAAAAACACAAGCGATTCTGTCTCTTTTTTGTTGCAATACATTTCTTGACAAAACTACAGTCCATTGGTAAGGTGTAGGAAGAAAAGTTTATATTGATTAAGAAGAGGAGATTTACATGGACATTATTTTAGAATTGACCCAGGAGTTAAATGTGGAAAAATGGCAGGTGGAAGCTGCTGTTAAATTAATAGATGAGGGAAATACGATTCCCTTTATTTCCCGTTACCGTAAAGAGGTTACCGGTGCACTCAATGATGAAGTGCTCCGTAATCTGAATGAAAGACTTACCTACCTGCGCAATCTGGAAGAGAAAAAGAATCAGGTGTTGTCCAGTATCGAGGATCAGGGAAAACTGACAGAGGAGTTAAAGAAACAGATTCTGGAAGCGAAGACTCTGGTCGTAGTAGAGGATCTGTATCGTCCTTATCGTCCGAAACGCCGGACAAGGGCGATTATTGCAAAAGAAAAGGGACTGGAACCGCTGGCGAATATCCTGCTTCTTCAGATGACAGAGAAGTCTCTGGAAGAAGAGGCAGAGGCATTTCTTTCAGAAGAAAAAGAAGTGAAGACAGTCGCAGAAGCCATTGCAGGAGCAAAGGATATTGTCGCAGAAAATATTTCCGATGCAGCGGATTACCGTATGCGCATTCGTGATATGACTATGAAAAAAGGAATCGTGGTTTCCACTGCGAAAAAACCGGAAGAATCTTCTGTTTATGATAAATACTATGAATATGAAGAACCGGTTTCCAAAATAGCAGGACATCGGGTGCTGGCTTTGAACCGTGGAGAAAAAGAAAAAATCCTGAGTGTCAAGATTGAAGCGCCGGTAGAGGATATTCTGCGTTATCTGGAAAAACAGGTGATCACAAGAAAGAATCCAAATACCGTAGAGGTATTAAAAGCAGTTGTGGAAGATAGTTATACCAGACTGATCGCCCCTGCTATTGAGCGGGAAATTCGCAGTGATCTGACAGAAAAAGCAGAAGATGTTTCCATTAAAGTATTTAAGAAAAATCTGGAGCAGCTGCTTATGCAGCCTCCAATTGTGGGACAGGTGGTTCTTGGATGGGACCCGGCATTCCGTACAGGTTGTAAGCTGGCTGTCGTGGATCCGACAGGAAAAGTACTCGATACGGTGGTGATTTATCCCACAGCTCCGACTACTCCGGCTAAGATTGCAGCGGCAAAAGAGACACTGAAAGGACTGATTCGTAAATACCACATTACTCTGTTTTCTGTAGGAAACGGAACGGCCAGCAGAGAGTCCGAGCAGGTGATTGTGGAATTATTAAAGGAAATTCCGGAAAAGGTACAGTATGTGATTACCAACGAAGCAGGCGCTTCTGTATATTCTGCAAGTAAGCTGGCTACAGAAGAATTTCCGAATTTTGATGTGGGACAGAGAAGTGCTGCGTCCATTGCCAGACGTCTGCAGGATCCGCTGGCAGAGCTGGTAAAAATTGATCCGAAATCCATTGGGGTAGGACAGTATCAGCATGATATGAACCAGAAAAAACTGGGTGAGGCTCTTTCCGGCGTAGTAGAAGACTGTGTAAATAAAGTAGGCGTAGATCTGAATACTGCATCGGTATCTCTGTTGGAATATATTTCCGGTGTAAGTAAGGCAATTGCAAAAAATATTGTGGCGTACAGAGAAGAAAACGGCCGATTTGAAGATCGAAAGGAATTGCTGAAGGTACCGAAGCTGGGACCAAAAGCCTTTGAACAGTGTGCCGGATTTATGCGTATCACAGGAGGAAAAAATCCTCTGGATGGAACCAGTGTACATCCGGAAAGCTATGAAGCAGCAGAAAAATTCCTGGCAAGTATGGGAATGAAACCGGAAGATATTTTCAATGGTCCTTCTGCTTTCTATGTAAAAGATTATAAAACAGCAGCAGAAAAGCTGGGAGTTGGCGAAATGACCCTCCGGGATATTGTAAAAGAACTGACAAAACCGGGACGGGATCCGCGTGAGGAAATGCCGAAACCGGTGCTTCGTACCGATGTACTGGATATGAAAGATCTGAAGGAAGGCATGATTCTGAAAGGAACGGTCCGGAATGTCATCGATTTCGGTGCATTTGTGGATATCGGCGTACATCAGGACGGGCTGGTTCATATTTCCCAGATGACAGACCGGTACATCAAACATCCTCTCGAAGCGGTCAGCGTAGGAGATATTGTGGATGTAAAAGTGTTGGAAGTAGATATGAAAAAGAAGAGAATTTCTCTTACTATGAAAGGGATTCAATCATAACATAAGTATGAAAGGAAGCGTTTGAAATGAACGAAAACATGGAAAGGATCAGCAGATTGCGTGAAAAGATGCAGGAAGCAGAAATTGATATGTATCTGGTTCCTACCGCAGATTTTCACCAGTCCGAGTATGTGGGTGACTATTTTAAAGTAAGAAAATGGCTGTCCGGATTTTCTGGCTCTGCAGGTACGCTTGTTGTGACCATGGACAGTGCATACCTGTGGACAGATGGAAGATATTTTATTCAGGCAGTAAAAGAGCTGGAGGGAACCGGCGTGACACTCATGAAGATGAGAGAAGAAGGGGTTCCTACGATTGATGAATTTCTGGAAGAAAATCTGAAAGAAAACAGCTGCCTGGCCTGTGATGGAAGGACCATCAGTGCAGAACAGGGAAAAGCCTGGAAAGTAATGATGGATCGTAAAAATGGACGTTTCTTCTGCAAAGAAGACCTTGCGGACAGTATCTGGGAAGATCGCCCGTCCATGTCCAGGGAACCGGTCTATCTGGTAGACGTAAAATATGTGGGAAAAGCAAGAGAAGAGAAAATTGCGATGGTCCGGGAAGCCATGAAAGATAGCAAAACCGATGTGCACATTCTTTCCAGTATCGATGATATTGCATGGCTTTTGAATATTCGGGGAAATGATATTGTATACAACCCGGTGGTGCTTTCCTATGTCATTGTAAAAGAAACAGAAGTGCTTTTCTATGTACAGGAAGAAGCGATTTCTGAGGAAATCCGGGCAGAACTGGAAAAAGCAGGGGTTGTATTAAAACCGTATTTTTCCATTTATGATGATGTAAAAGAACTGGGAACAGACAGCAGAATTCTTCTGGATGAAAAAGTAGTAAACTATACGTTGTTTGAAAACCTTCCGGAAGGAGCTGTGACCGTCAATGCCATGAATCCGACCAAACCGGCAAAAGCTATGAAAAATCCGGTGGAAATGGAAAACGAAAGAATCGCACATAGAAAAGATGCAAAAGCGATGTGCAGATTTATCTACTGGCTGAAACACAATGTTGCTTCCGGCGAGATTACAGAATATTCTGCAGCAGAAAAAAGTCTCAAATTCCGCAAAGAGGATCCGGATTGTCTGGACCTCAGCTTTGCAACGATTTGTGCTTATGGACCAAATGCGGCCATGTGCCATTATTCTCCTACAAAAGAAGATTGTGCAAAGGTAGAACCAAAAGGATTCTTCCTCATTGATTCCGGCGGACAGTACTGGCAGGGAACCACGGATATTACAAGAACCATTGCAGTGGGACCTTTGTCACAGGAAGAAAAAGAACATTTTACTCTTGTTCTGAAAGGAAATATCCGTCTGGCTATGGCAAAATTCCCGTATGGAGTAGGCGGTGCCCATCTGGATGTACTGGCAAGAGGCCCGCTTTGGGAACATGGACTGGATTTCAACCATGGAACCGGACATGGAGTAGGATACTTGCTGAATGTACACGAAGGACCTCAGAATATTAACTGGAACAGCGGCATTCGTCCGGGTGGCTATGTACCGATGGAAGAAGGCGTACTGATCTCAGATGAACCAGGGCTTTATCTGGAAGGAAAATACGGAATCCGCTGTGAAAATCTTCTCATGTGCCGCAAAGCAGAGAAAAATGCTTACGGACAGTTTATGGAATTTGAGACAGTGACTCTGGTGCCATTTGACCGCGAAGCAATTCTTCCGGAACTTCTGGGAGATGCAGAACGGGAATGGCTGAATCAATATCACAAACAGGTATATGATACCATCGGTCCGCTCCTGGAAGGAGCAGAGCGGGAGTGGCTGAAAGAAGCTACGAAGGAATTATACCTGAATCAGTGAAACTCAATTAACGTTGAACCTTGCTACGAAAATAAAATCCGTAGCAATGTACTGGGACATTTAGTCTCACGGATTCAGGTTGATCTTAATCATGATATCACGCTCCTTTCCGATCTGGATTTGTGAAGCCTAAAGCAGAAGGTTTATCCTATGCTGCATACGATGACCGCAACCTCGCGTAATAAGCATTCACCCAGTCAGCATTTTTTGCTGGTGCTAACGGCTGGGGATGCAACTTCTGTGTGAGCGGAATGTGTCATATGTGCCAGGCTGCATGCTTCAAGAGCAGTCTCGGCCAAAGCCGGCTGAAAGGAGAAAAAGCAGTGCCTTCGGACATCAGACTCTGCTGATATCATACCACAGGATGAACCATATTAAAATGTAACTATTGAATGTATAGAAGGGAGTTGGATGAGGGGAGTTCCTCTTAGATGTCCTTACCTCTATACCATAAAAAAGAAAAAAAGAATAAGTCTGTAAGCTGATTTCTTTTGCTTACAAACTTATTATACGAGGAGATAGGAAAATGGGATTTGGAAAAGAGTTTGTATGGGGCGCAGCTACAAGCGCCTATCAGATTGAAGGTGCCGCTTTGGAAGGCGGAAAAGGAAAACATATCTGGGATGTCTATACGGAAAATCCGGGACGTGTATTTGACAATCATACAGGAAAAGTAGCCTGTGATCATTATCATCGTTTTCGGGAAGATGTGAAACTCATGAAATCCATCGGTTTAAAGGCTTATCGTTTTTCTATCGACTGGTCCAGAGTGATCCCGGAAGGATTTGGCAAGGTAAATGAAGAAGGAATTGTATTTTATAATCAGTTGATCGATACCCTTCTGGAAAATGAAATTGAACCGTATATTACCTTGTATCACTGGGAACTTCCTTATGAAATTTATAAACGCGGCGGCTGGATGAATCCTCAGATTGTAGAATGGTTTGGAGCATATGCAAAACTGGTGGCTGAACGATTCAGCGATCGTGTGACAAATTATTTTACATTAAATGAACCTCAGTGTTTTGTGGGATTGGGATTTCTTACAGGAGAACATGCACCTGGTTTGAAAGTGCCGCTTCAGGATACGTTTGAAATGGCTCATAATGCTATGAAAGCGCATGGAAGAGCAGTGCAGATGCTCCGCCAGTATGGAAAACAGCCGCTTTGTGTGGGATATGCACCGACCTGTTCCATGTGTTATCCGGAGACAGAAAAAACGGAAGATATTGAAGCTGCAAGACAGATGCTCTTTTCTATGCAGGAAGATGATCAGAACTGGACATGGAACGTAGCCTGGTGGTCAGATCCGGTACTGTTGGGACATTATCCGGAAGAAGGATTGAAACGTTATGAAAAATATCTTCCGAAAATTACAGAAGAGGATATGAAACTGATTGCAGAGCCGATTGATGTATATGGGCAGAATATTTATAACGGAAGGTGTATCCGTATGGGGAAAGACGGAAAACCGGAAGAAGTAAAAAGATATGAAGGATTTCCAAGGACTGCCATTGGCTGGCCGGTGACACCGGAATGTCTGTACTGGGGACCGAAATTTCTTTATGAGAGATATGGAAAACCTGTTTATATTACAGAAAATGGAATATCCTGTCATGATGTAGTATCTTTGGACGGAAAAGTGCATGATCCGAATAGAATTGATTTTCTGGCAAGATATCTTCATGAATTAAAAAGAGCGGCAGATGAAATAGATCTGCGCGGGTATTTTCAGTGGTCATTGATGGATAATTTTGAGTGGTCAAAAGGATACTCGGAACGTTTTGGTCTGATTTACGTAGATTATCAGACACAGGAAAGGATTGTGAAAGACTCCGGATACTGGTACAGGGATATGATTCAAAATAATGGAGAAAATTTATGAGCATTTTAAAATTAAAACCCAGCTGTAAAGATTATATCTGGGGCGGCACAAGACTGAAAGAAGAATATGGAAAAGAATATGACGGAGATGTACTTGCAGAGTCCTGGGAACTGTCCTGTCATCCGGATGGCCCTTCCTATATAAATGAATGGAACATATGCAGGAAAAACACTTCAGGAATATATTGACGCAGAAGGAAAAGAAGTCCTTGGAACGCATTGCAGAAGATTTCGTGATTTTCCGATTCTTACAAAATTTATTGATGCGAAAGACAATCTTTTGATTCAGATACATCCGGACAACCGTTATGCCCTGAAAAATGAAGGACAGTACGAAAAAACAGAAATGTGGTATGTAATGGATGCAGGAGAGAATGCATTCCTGTATTACGGATTCAAAAAAGAAATCAGTAAAGAAGAATTTGCAAAAAGAATTCAGGAAGATACCCTTCTTGAGGTGCTCAATGCAGTGCCGGTTCAGAAGGGGGATGTACTGTTTATCGAATCCGGAACCATTCATGCTATTGGCAAGGATATTCTTATTGCGGAGATTCAGCAGAATTCCAATGTAACCTATCGTGTGTATGATTATGGAAGAGTAGGGAAAGACGGAAAAAAATGTGACCTTCATATTGAAAAGGCACTTGCAGTCACCAACCGGGTTCCGATTGTAAAAGATAAGAGCAGTTATCCGCATGTGGCAGATTGCGATTATTTTACCGTGGATAAACTGAATCTGGATGGAAATGTAATGAAAAAACTGGAAGGAACGGTATCGGATGCCTCTTTTGCCAGCATTCTTATGCTGGACGGAGAAGGCGTAATCTCCTGCCAGGGAGAAACTTTGGAATTCAGAAAAGGAGACAGCTTTTTCCTCTCAGCAGGAAGCGGCACCTACACAGTAGAAGGCTCCTGTGATGCTCTGATTACCACAATCCGTGCCAAAGCAGCACCGGTTCGTGTGGGAATTGCTATGGGAAGCAGCAAAGCCAGAATCGGTCTGGTGGATATTCAGCAGCAATTACTGGCAACAGAAACTGTAGAGATGGATACACAGTGTTCTCCACAGGAAATGATTGAACGAATCGCAAAAGCGGTACTTGGACTTCTGGAACAGCAGGGAATCCCGATGGATCAGTGCGTAGGTGTAGGAATCGGAGTTCCCGGAACAATCGACAGAATACAGGGAATCGTGTGCTATTCCAATAACATGCAATGGGAAAACGTGGAACTGGTACAGGAAATGGGAAAGTATTTCCCCATACCGCTTCGAATCGCAAACAATGCAGACTGTGCAGCACTGGGTGAAGCCGCAGCAGGTGCAGGAAAGGGATGCCCGGATGTCATCATGCTGACCATCGGAAACGGAGTAGGCGGCGGCATCATTCTGGACGGCGAAATCTACGAAGGAAAAGGAATTGGCGGAAGCGAACTGGGACATATGGTTATTGTAGAAGGCGGAGAACCATGTACTTGCGGACGAAACGGCTGTCTGGAAGCTTATGTGTCTGTTCCGGCTCTGAAAAGAGAGGCAAAACGCGCGACAGGGAAAGCATGGACTGTACAGAAAATTTTTGAAGGCGCAGAAGCGGGAGATGCAGCTCTGAAAGAAGTAACCGAACAGTATGTGCGCAGACTGGGAACAGGAATCGTTAACATAGTAAATATCTTCCGGTCACAGTTGGTACTGATCGGCGGAGAAATCTCAGAACAGAGCAGTGCAATTCTCGAACCACTTCGCACAATAGTAAAAAAGAACTGCTTTGGGGGACAAAAAGGAGAATTGCCGGAATTGGAAGCGGCAGCTCTCGGAAAAGAAGCAGGAATGATTGGAGCGGCAAGTCTGTTGTAAGATTAGGAGAACCAGGGGACGGATACCTAGCGACTAGGTATCCGTCCCCTGATCATTTCCGGTCATAGAAAGGATGATAAAAATGTTTGAAAGAGTAAAATTAATTCCTATTAACAAGCATATCTGGTTGATGAATGATGCAAATGAAGCCACGGGATATATTGTAGTGGGAAATGAAAAAGCGATGATTATTGATACAATGAATGGTTATGAGGACGTAAAAGCAATTGCCCAAACGGTTACCGATTTGCCGCTTATTGTTGTTCATACACATGGACATCCGGATCATATTTTTGGAGCTGTATATTTTGAACAAGTATATCTGCATCCGGATGACTGGGCACTGGCACAGAATTATATGAAGATTTCCGAGCTTCGGAAAGTTCCGAAGTTTCTGCCCATATATGGTGGGGATGTATTTGATCTTGGCGGAATAAGATTGGAAATTTTTCATATTCCTGGACATACACCTGGCGGTATCTGTCTGTTGGACAGAAAGGACAGGATTCTTTTTACAGGTGACAGTATTATTGAGCAGACATGGCTGCAGATGGAGGAAAGTCTGCCATTAGGAATTTTTCTTGAAGGATTGGAGACGCTGACAAAAATAAGGAGTGAATTTGATTATATTCTTACAGGGCATACACGTGAATATCTGGAAGATGCATCCCTTTATGAAGTACATAAAAAAGCTGTGAAAGAAGTCATTGACGGTGACCGGAAAGGGGATGTAATATACAAGTGGTTCGGAGGTGTCGCTAAAGCGCATCCATATGGGAAAGAACCACGGAAAATTGTATATAAAGATGAAAAAATAAAGGAGAATTAGCAAATACGATGGAAAAAATAGAAGGAATGCATATCAATAAAGAGGAATACAGGACTGTTTTTTCTGATTTTCTGAAATATGTAAGATAATGGAGCGTATATGAAAAAAAATCTTCAGTCTGCTTTTCATACCAGACAATATATGTTATCCAAAGATTTTGAGATTTATTATTACAGCGACTATTATTTGTCAAAGGTAGAAAGCCATACACATAATTATTATGAATTTTATTTCTTTCTGGAAGGAAATGTGGATATGATAATCGAAGGGGATGTTTTCTCCATGCATCCGGGTGATCTGGTTCTGATACCGCCGAAGATCCGGCATCATGCAGAAATCCGTAATCAGGAACTTCCTTACCGGCGGTTTGTTTTCTGGATCAGTCGGGAGTACTGCAAGCGCCTTCTGGAACTGTCTCCTGATTACGTTTACCTTATGCAGCATGTGGAAGTGGCAGGAGACTATGTATTTTCCAATGATATCATTACCTTTAATACGATTCAGTCAAAGGTATTTGCACTGATTGATGAGATGCGTTCCAACCGGTTCGGGAGAGATGCCAGGATTTCATTGTGTGTGAATGATCTGATTCTCCACCTGAATCGGATTGTGCATGAGAGAAATTATCCGAGAAGTGAAAAAGAAGATAAGAATCTTTATCAGAGCCTGGCAGAGTATATTGAGAAAAATCTGGAAGGGAATCTGTCGCTGGAACATCTGGCAGAGGTTTTTTATGTGAGCAAATATCACATTGCTCATACATTTAAAGACCATACCGGATTGTCCATTCATCAGTATATTACAAAGAAAAGGCTGACCGCCTGCCGGGAGGCTATTTTAGGCGGCAGTGAAATCACACAGGCATATCTGATGTTCGGGTTTGGGGATTATTCCAGCTTTTATCGTGCATTTAAGAAGGAATATGGGATATCTCCAAGGGAATTCAGGAGAGGACTGGGGGACGGGTTCGGCGGTCCCTAATCTTCATCCCTCGCTTTTTGTCAGTTTTTATGATATAATAGGTTCAGATCTTAGGAAAAGGAGGCGTCGTATGTGGGATAGAATAGACCTGAAAATGAGAGGAAAAGAATGTTTTCGGAAAAATTATGCTCAGACAGTTCTTGCTTCGCTGATTTTTGTACTGATTTCCAGTAATTTTACTGCCCAGGTGAATAATGGCAGAAAAATGGAAAGCTCGGCAGGAAGATACCTGGAGGGACTTCCGGTTACCATATGGATTGCAGGTACAATCTTTGCGACAGCAGCAATGGTATTGAGTATCCTGGTTTTTAATGTTCTTAAGGTGGGAGTACAACGTTTTTTTATTGAAAACAGAGATTATCATGCGTCGGTTTCCAAAGTGTTGTTTGGTTTTCAAAGCGGACATTATGGAAATGTTGTTCTGGTCATGTTTATGCAGGATTTGTTTATTTTCCTCTGGAGCCTGTTGTTTTTGATTCCGGGAATTATTAAGAGTTATTCGTATCGTATGGTGCCGTATATCGTGGCAGAACAGCCGGATATTGATTACCGGGACGCAATCCGCATCAGCAGAGAAATGATGAACGGTCAGAAAATGAATGCATTCATATTAGACATTTCTTTCCTGCCGTGGATTTTTCTGACGGGATTTACCTGTGGTCTGGCCGGTGTTTTCTATGCAAATCCCTATATATTATCTACAGATGCGGAATTGTATGTGGTTCTTCGCGATCAATGGCTTCTGAAACACAGAAACGGTACAGTTGAATATTAAATTTTACGGGCAGAGCTTTCAGGAATCGGATGGAGAATGTGCTGCAATATCTTTCAGTGCATTCATGATCAGATGGTAAGTAAGCTCTGCCATTTCTTTTGCAGAAGTAGTTTCATCCTGAGCATTCAGCCAGGTCTTTACCATTCCGACGCATCCGGTCAGGCAGAAAGCGTAGGCGTATTTAATATCCTTCAGGCTGATTTTGCATGTGGCAGACAGTACATGAAGGCTATGCCGGGAGATAATTTCCTCGATTCGGTGAACAAAGGCCATATCTCCGTTAGGTCCAAGAAGGGCATTGCAGATTTCCCGGTTTGCTGCCAGCACCTCAAAGATTTCTTCTATAAATGGAAAACTCTTTTCATAATAAGAACCAGCAGGATGATTTTCTATGATGGCTTTGATCTCTTCCTGCAGTTCCGTCTCAATGGATTCCAACATTTGATAAATATCTGTATAATGGAGATAAAATGTGGAACGATTGATATCCACTTCTTCTACCAGTTCTTTTACGGTAATTTCTTTCAGACTTTTTGTCTGCATCAGTTTTGCGAGTCCGGCTCGCAGCTGGGTTTTTGTTTTTCGGATTCTCCGGTCAGTTTTCTTTTCCATGATTTTTTCCTTTCTGCAAAATAAAAATGAAGTTTTTATAAAATTCAACAAGTGGAAGAAAAAATGTCTATTAAACAACAGCTTATTTCCGCATTGATGGTTGTATCTCTTTCTGTCTATGAGTATAATACACCATGAAGAAAAAATCAACACAATATCTATTAAACAATAATGAATTGATTACATGAAAGGGGAATGGATATGCTGAAAAAGGAGTGGAAGAGCCTGCTTCATAACAAGCTTCTTCTTGTGGTAGTAGTTGCGGTAATTGTGATACCTACCATTTATACGACGCTTTTTCTGGGGTCTATGTGGGATCCCTACGGGAATCTGGATAAACTTCCGGTGGCAGTAGTGAACAAAGATCAACCGGTGGTTTATGAAGGGAAAAAGCTGCAGGTAGGAGAAGAGCTGACAGACAAATTAAAAGAGGAAGAATCCCTGTGTTTTAATTTCGTAGAGGATGAAGTTGCCGAACAGGGACTGAAAAATGGTACGTACTATATGGTGATTACCATTCCGGAGGATTTTTCTGAAAATGCGGCTACTTTGATGGATGATAAGCCAAAAAAAATGGAGCTGCGGTATGAGACGAATCCGGGAACCAATTATATTGCTTCCAAGATGGGTGAAACTGCCATGGAAAAAGTAAAAAACAGTGTGGCAGAGGAAGTTACAAAAACGTATACAGAGGCTGTCTTTGATCAGATTACCGAAGCGGGAGATGGAATGCAGGAAGCAGCAGATGGATCCGTGGAATTAAAAGACGGAGTATCGAAGCTGGCGAAGGGAAATGAAACAATTTCCGAAAATCTGGATTTGCTGGCAGAAAGCTCTCTGACCTTCCGGGATGGAAGTGAAACACTTCAGATCGGACTGGAAAAATATGTAGATGGTGTCAGTTCAGTAGGAAGCGGAGCCGGACAGTTAGATGAAGGGGCTGCTGAACTGAAGTCGGGTGTAGCATCTGCCCGGGAAGGGATTTCTGCACTCTCCGATGGAACCGGACAACTTGCAGACGGTTCATCGGTACTGAAAGCAGGGACAGAAGCATTCAGTTCCGGTCTTTCTGAGCTGAATGGAAAGATACCGGCATTAAAAGAGGGAATTTATGCATTGGCAGACGGAGCCGGACAACTGGAAGCAGGAAGTGGCAGCCTTAGCATGGGAATCAGCAATGCAGATACAGCCATGGAAACCTTGTGCGCAGGTCTGGAACAGCTGGAAGCAGGTACCAGTACCCTTCCGGAAGCTACCGGTGCTTTGCAGCAGGGAGCGGATCAGCTGAACGGTGGCATCAAGAAGTTGGCTGATTCGGTATCTTCGAGACTGGTGCCTGGCGCAAACGCACTGGAAAGCGGCTTGCATGCTGTGAACGGAGAGAACGGTGCCAATTCCAAAGGAATTGCAGATGGAGCAGCACAGTTAAATCAGGGATTGACACAATTATCTACTCAGCTTCACAGCATGGCAGGAGATACACAAAGTGTCAGACAGAGCACTACAGAAACTACAGGATCTGTTGATGCTTCGCAGGCAAGAAGCGCTGTTTCGGGACTATATGAGCAGGCAGATTGTCTGTCATCGTTGGCAGCAGGCCTGAATGATGGAGAAGCCGGTCCGGTTTCTGTTACATCGGTCGACGGACTTTCTGATGCACTGGCAGCAGCAGTGGAAGCAGGAGATATAAACCAGGCAGCAGCCATTGCAAATCAGGCCATTGCAGCAGCCAATGCAAATGCAGGAGCAGCGCAGGATGCCGATAACCGTCTGGCAAATGCAGCGGCACAGACTGCGCAGGCAAAAAACGCACTGAATCAGGGAAGTCAGGCTGTACGGGCGGCAGCAGACCAGGTAAATACGGGGCTGAACCAGATTACCGCAAAACAGACAACGGTATCCGAAACAAACAGCACAACAGGAGTCAGCCAGGCACAGCTTGCAGCGGTGATCCAGGCAGTGGATCAGCTGAAAGAAGGCAGCGGCACGTTGAATACCAATGTGGCTTCTTATACAGCAGGCGTACAGCAGGTGACTGCAAAGACACCGGAGCTGACAGCTGCAATACAGCAAGTAAGTGATGGTCTGCAAGGACAGATCCTTCCGGGAACAGAAGCTCTGGCAGACGGAACGACTCGTCTGCATACACAGACACCGGAACTGGTTTCCGGTATTCAGGCAGCGTCAGAAGGTAGCAGACAGTTTCAGACAGAAGCTATGACTCCGCTGAAAGAGGGCGCAGAACAGCTGCATGCAGGAGCAAAACAGTTCAATCAAGGGACGAAAACCTTGAAAGGGAATGTGCCGACACTGGAAACCGGAATCAGTCAGTTGGATGCAGGAGCCAAAACATTAGATACAGGAGCAGCAAGCCTGTCCCAGGGAATTGCGCAGGCAGATGCAGGTGCAAAACAATTATTGGCAGGAAGCAATCAGCTTTATGATGGTACCGTACAGTTAAAAGAAGGGACAGGAAGCCTGCTATCCGGAACAAAAGAGCTGATCTCCAATCATGACAGCCTCCTTCAGGGAACTGCAAAACTGAGCAATGGAGCAGAACAGATCAGTGACGGAGCCAGACAGCTCAGGGACGGCAGTCTGGAACTGGGAGATGGAATTGAGAAAGTATATGACGGAACCGATACACTTGCTTCAGGACTTAAAAACGGAGCAAAACAGGTAAAAGATGCAAAAACAACCGATGATACAGTGGAAATGTTCGCAGCGCCGGTTGAAGCAAGAGAAACCCAGATTACAACAGTAGAAAATAACGGGCATGCAATGGCACCTTATATGATGTCTGTAGGATTATGGGTCGGCTGTATCGCATTCAGTCTTATGTATCCGCTGACAAAATACAAAGGAAAATTGAAATCCGGAATCTCCTGGTGGCTGAGCAAAGCGTCTGTACTTTATACAGTGGCAATCCTTCAGGCCATTGCCATGATTGGACTCCTTCATGTGCTTGATGGATTTACACCCCTGGAAACAGGAAAAACACTGGCCTTTGCCTGCCTGGCAAGTGTGACCTTCATGTCCGTTATGTACTTCTTTACCAATACATTCGGTAAAGTGGGAAGCTTCCTGATGCTGGTATTTATGGTTATTCAGCTTGCAGGCTCTGTTGGAACCTATCCCCTGGAAATTTCCGGTTCCTTTGTACCGTATCTCCATGACTGGGTACCATTCACCTACACAGTAGAAGCCTTCCGCAGCACCATAGCAGGTGGAGAAAGCATTCAGAATGCAGTGATCTTCCTTCTGATCTGGTTTGTGATCTTTAACCTTCTTACCGTGCTGGTATTCCAGATACGTACCAGAAGAATCAAGAGCCATAAAGGAACCCTGGATCACTGGCTGGAAGTACACGGTCTGGCATAAAACTCAAAACAGGTGGTTCTGCCGAAACACGGCCCGGAACCACCTGTAAAAAAAAATAAAAAATTTTTCAAAAAAGTGTTGACAATTGAAACAATTCGATGTATTATAAATAACGTCTTCAAGAGATACAAAAAACAAAACAAACTTGCGGGTGTAGTTCAGTGGTAGAACACCAGCCTTCCAAGCTGGATATGTGGGTTCGATTCCCATCACCCGCTCTCATGCGCGAGTGGCTCAGTTGGTGGAGCGCGACCTTGCCAAGGTCGAGGCCGCGGGTTCGAGTCCCGTCTCGCGCTCTTTTTATTTTATGATAACGGGTTTCGGAGATTCCGGAGCCTGTTATTTTTGTGTACAAACAAAAAGAAATATGATATAATAAGTCCAAAATAAAAATAAGAGTAATAATAAAGGAGACTAGACAAATGGAGATTACCAAAGACATTAAATATGTAGGGGTAAACGATCATGATGTAGATTTGTTTGAGGGCCAGTATGTTGTTCCAAATGGCATGGCATATAATTCTTATGTAATTATGGATGAAAAAATCGCGGTTATGGACACCGTAGATGCACGTTTCAAACATGAATGGCTGGATCAGATCGGTGCACTGCTTGGAGATCGTCATCCGGATTATCTGATCATTCAGCATATGGAGCCGGATCATTCCGCAAATATCGCCAATTTCATGCAGTTATATACCGATACAACGATCGTATCCAGCGCAAAAGCGTTTACAATGATGAAACAGTTCTTTGGAACAGAGTTTGATGACAGACGTATTGTGATCAAAGAAGGAGATACACTCTCTCTTGGAAAACATACCCTGGCATTTGTTGCAGCACCGATGGTTCACTGGCCGGAAGTAATGGTAACTTATGATACCTGTGATAAAGTTCTCTTCTCAGCAGACGGATTTGGAAAATTCGGTGCTCTTGATGTGGAAGAAGACTGGGCATGTGAAGCACGCCGTTATTACATCGGAATCGTAGGAAAATACGGTGCACAGGTACAGAGTCTGCTGAAAAAAGCAGCAGGTCTGGATATTCAGACTATTTGCCCGCTTCACGGACCGATTCTGAAAGAAAATCTGGGATATTATCTGGGACTGTACAATACATGGTCTTCTTATGAAGCAGAATCCGAAGGGATTGTGATTGCATATACTTCTGTATACGGACATACAAAGAAAGCAGTGGAAATGCTGGCAGACAAACTTCGTGCAAAAGGATGCCCGAAAGTTGTTGTACATGATCTGGCACGTACCGATATGGCAGAAGCAGTGGAAGATGCATTCCGTTATAATAAACTGGTTCTGGCTACAACTACTTATAACGCAGGAATTTTCCCGTTCATGCGAGATTTCATTGAACATCTGACAGAACGGAATTATCAGAACCGTACGGTAGCACTTATCGAAAACGGTTCCTGGTCACCTCTGGCTGCAAAAGTAATGAAAAACATGTTTGAAGGAAGCAAGAAGCTGACTTTCACAGATACAACCGTTCGTATCATGTCTGCTCTGAATGAAGAGAGCAGCACACAGCTGGAAGCACTTGCTGACGAACTTTGCCGTGATTACATTGCACAGCATGCAGAGACTGCAAATAAAAATGATTTGTCTGCATTGTTCAATATCGGATATGGTCTGTATGTGGTAACATCCAATGACGGTAAGAAAGACAACGGACTGATTGTAAATACCGTATCTCAGGTTACAAACACACCAAACCGTATTGCTGTTACAATTAACAAAGCAAATTATTCTCACCATGTAATTAAACAGACAGGGATTATGAATCTGAACTGTCTGTCTACAGAAGCACCGTTCCGTGTATTTGAGACGTTTGGATTCCAGAGCGGAAGAACGGTAGATAAATTTGCTGACTGCACACCGCTGCGTTCCGATAACGGTCTGGTATTCCTTCCGAAATATATTAACTCCTTTATGTCACTGAAGGTAGAGCAGTATATTGATCTGGATACCCATGGAATGTTTATCTGCAGTATTACAGAAGCAAGAGTCATTTCCCATGTGGAAACTATGACTTATAACTACTATCAGAACAACGTAAAACCAAAACCTGCTACAGAAGGCAAAAAAGGTTTTGTATGTAAAGTCTGCGGATATATTTATGAAGGAGATGAGCTTCCGGAAGATTTCATCTGTCCGCTCTGCAAACATGGCGTTGCTGACTTTGAACCAATTGCATAAGGATATTTAGAAAAAACCGGAATACTTCACAGGAAGTATTCCGGTTTTTTGCGTTTAAAAACAGATGTTTTTGTATAAAAGACAAAAAGTTGACATAGAAAGACAAAAAGGCTTTGTTTTTTGAATGCTTTATGATAGAATAGTGAAGTGCTATCAAAAAAGAAAATGAGGGAGGAATAGTATGAGTCATAATGATGTGATCGCAATTTTAAGCGCTTTCGGTGTGTATCTGGTGCTTATGGTTGTGATCGGTGCGATTTACATGAAAAATACAAAGAATTCAGAAGACTACTTTCTGGGAGGCCGTGGGCTAAGTGGTTGGGTGGCTGCTTTGTCTGCACAGGCTTCCGACATGAGCGGATGGCTTCTGATGGGATTGCCGGGGGCAGTATATGCCATGGGAACCGGACAGGCATGGATTGCAATCGGTCTGTTTCTGGGAACGACATTTAACTGGGTATGTATCTCTTCCCGTCTGAGAAGATATACCATAAAGGCAAATAATTCCATGACTCTGCCTGCTTATTTTGAGAATCGATTCCGTGATAAGAAAAGAGTTCTGCTTCTGGTATCTTCCATTGTTATTGTAGTATTCTTTCTGGTTTATACGGCATCTGCGCTTTCCGCAGGCGGAAAATTATTTAATTCTGTATTTGGAGTGGATTATCATGTGGCACTGGCGATTGGAGCAGTTGTTATTCTTGCCTATACATTTATGGGCGGTTTTATGGCTGTATGTGTAACAGACTTTGTACAGGGGACTCTGATGCTGGTCGGATTGCTGGCAGTACCGGTCATTGCTTATCTGTTTATGGGTTCCGGTAATGTAAACAGTCTTCTTGACCAGAGCCAGGTGGCTGGCGGACATGAGGCATTTCTCAGTCTGACAAGCAACGGTGACAGACCGTATACATTTGTTGAAATTTTTTCACAGCTTGCATGGGGACTTGGTTATTGTGGTATGCCGCATATTCTTACACGATTTATGGCTGTAAAGAATCAGAAGGAACTCAGAAAATCCAGAGTCATTGCCATTGTATGGGTAGCGCTGTCACTTGGAGCTGCAGTTGTAATCGGTGTTCTGGGTCGTGCCTATCTGTTTCCTGTGATTCTTGGAACAGAAGGTGCTGCTTCCACAGAAAGCGTATTTGTGGAAATGATTACAAAGATCTTTACAGAAGATCTGCATCTGCCTTTTATCGGCGGTCTTTTCCTGTGCGGAATTCTGGCAGCTATTATGTCAACTGCAGATTCACAGCTTCTGGTAACTGCTTCTTCTGTATCCAAAGATATTTATAAAGACATCTTCTGTCCGGACGCAGATGAAAAAAAGATATTGAAAATCAGCCGTCTTACAGTTATTATTGTAGCGGTGCTTGCATTTGCAATTGCATGGAATCCGGAAAACAGTATTATGGGACTGGTATCGAATGCATGGGCCGGTCTTGGTGCTGCTTTTGGTCCAATCGTTCTGATGTCTCTGTTCTGGAGAAGAACGAATTTTGTAGGTGCGGTGGCAGGAATCATTTCCGGCGGGCTTACGGTAATTATCTGGGATTATCTTCCGCTGGCAGGAGGAGCAACACTTGGGGCTGCTACAGGCCTGTATTCTCTGGCAGTAGGCTTTGCAATCAGTATTCTTTGCATTGTGATTTTCAGCCTTTGTACAAAAGCTCCTTCACAGGAAATCCTGGATGAATTTGATGCAGTAAGGAGTATGAAAACAGAAGAAGTATGATAAAGGAATATTTCAAAAAAGCCGGCTTTGGCCGTATGGTAGTAATGGTAGTCGGAAATATTTTTCTTGGTCTTGGGATTGCCATTTTCAAACTTTCCGGGCTTGGAAATGACCCTTACAGCGGTATGGTCATGGCTTTATCCGACTGTGCGGGGATTGCGTATGCAAATTTTCTTGTATTGATGAATTTGCTGTTGTTTGTTGTGGAATTTCTTTTCGGAAAAAAATTTATTGGACCGGGAACTGTGGTAAATGCAGTGCTGCTGGGGTATATCGCTACATTTTTCTACAACTTGCTTGTGAGTGTGATCGGGATTCCGGAGCTTATGTGGCAGAGAGTGCTTACAGTCTGTGCAGGGGTGGTTGTCTGCAGCTTTGGTGTTTCTCTGTATCAGTCTTCTGATGTAGGGGTTGCACCTTATGACAGTCTCTCTTTGATTATGACAGTGAAATGGCCGAAGATTGCTTATTTCTGGCACAGAATATCCAATGATGCGATCTGTGCGCTGATCTGTTTCCTGGCAGGTGGAATCGTGGGACTTGGAACGCTGGTATGTGCCTTTGGGCTTGGTCCTGTTGTGTATTTCTTTAATGCACATTTTACAAACCGGCTTTTAAACAGAATCGACGAGAAACGAAGAAAGAAAAACAGACCAGTCAGGGAAATCGATTGATTTTCCCTGACGGTCTGTTTTTCTATTTTACAAAGCGTTTATAAATATATTGGTTGGCTTCCAGCTCCTGTGTATCATCCAGGGGTTCCAGACCGTTTACTCCGTATTTGCGCTGAAGCGCATTGGAAAGCAGATAGTCACAGATGTGAGGATTTTTCGGAAGCAAAGGTCCATGAAGATAAGTGCCGACTACATTTTTGTAAAGGACGCCTTCCTGCCCGTCTTCTCCGTTATTTCCATGACCATAAAGGACTTTGCCGAAGGGTTTGTTGTCACCGATATAGGTTCGTCCTCCGTGATTTTCAAATCCTACAATTGGATGCGGGAACAGGCTGTTTTCCAATACGATGTTGTCAATCAGGCGGGGACTGCCCTGTTCTGTGTGGAGATCTACAAGGGAGAGGCCTTCAATACGCCCTTCTTCTGTATCATAATAATGACCAAGGAGCTGATAGCCGCCGCATACAGCGATGACCACGCCGTTGTCTTCTACATAATCCCGGAAATCCTGTCGGATACTTCTGAGCTTGTGGCATACAAGCATCTGCTCCCGGTCAGATCCGCCTCCGAGAAGTACAATGTCAAGACTGGAGAAATCAATGGAATCTTCCAGGGTGAATTCGATTGTTTCCGCATCAATTCCCCGCCACTGGCAGCGTTTCATCATGCACTGAATATTTCCTCTGTCTCCGTAGAGGTTCAAAAGATCCGGGTATAAATGTCCGATTGTGAGTTTCATTACTTTGTCCCCTCCATTTTCTTCAGAATATTATGGGTGGAATAAAGACCTGTATAATTTACCAGCACATACAGATTCTTTGTTCCGGAGTTGATTTTGGATTCGATAGCTTTTTCGATATCCGGTTCCAAATGAGAAGGAATATCCACATATTTCAGACGAAGGCGCATGTCCTGGCAACGGATACCACTGACTGTGATGGAGGCTGCATTTGCATCCTTCAGCCGGTCAAAGTCCACATCCCAGAGCCAGGATACATCGGTTCCGTCCTGACTGTTGTCATTGATCAGAATAATAATATCCTTTTCGGAAGGATCCGTCATAACTGCTCCGATATTCTGGTTAAAACCGGCCGGATTTTTGGCCAGATTCAGCATGACTTTTGTGTCGTGAATGTGGAAAATTTCGTTTCTTCCGAACTGTGGTGTGTAATCACCCAGAACTTTGTTGAAATTTTCTGTGGAAATGCCTGCCATGGAAGCAGCTCCGAACACAGCAAGAATGTTATAAATGTTGTAGAAACCACGATAATTGGCTTTTATATGGCGGCCTTTTACATCGAAAGCCAGTCCGTCGGACAGATCGATATGGGAAGCATCAAATTCCGGTATCGGGCGTTTGAAACCGCATTTGGGGCAGTAATAATCTCCAAGCTGGCTGTAATGATAGAAATGGTATTCCATTTTTTCTCCGCATCGTTTACAGAAACGTCCTTCACGGATTTCTCTGGAATTTTCTTCCTGAAATACCTGCTCACTGATTCCGTAGGCAGTATAAGGATTGGAATTGTCCATTGCCAGGTAAGTGGAGAGGGAATCATCTCCGTTTACCAGAAGCTTCATATCCGGCGCCATTTTCATTGCGCGGGAGAGCAGATCCATGGTGATATCAATTTCACCGTAGCGGTCAAGCTGATCACGGAATAGATTGGTCAGGATCATATAATCGGGTTTGAAGTGTGGAAGTACACGTACCGTGGAGGCTTCATCAATCTCGATGCAGGCGTAATCTGCATTCAGATGACCGTTCAGTCCGGCGCTTAATACAAAAGCAGAAGCTACACCGTTGAGCATATTGGAGCCGGTTCGGTTGCAGACTACTTTATTTCCGCTGGAAGCAATAAAATCGGCAAGCAGGTTATTGGTAGTCGTCTTTCCGTTGGTACCGCATACGATAAAAATATCTTTGCGTACTTCGGATGCCAGTTCTTTTAAGATAGGCGGATAAATGGAGAGCGCTACTTTTCCTGCCAGGGTTACGCCCTGTTTGCCTGTAATCTGGCAGGCAGTTTTGATGAGGCGTCCGCTCCATACGGCAATTAATCTTCGTATATTCATAGTCATTTGTCCTTTAAGATAAATTTCTCCCTGCATAGATGGTGTTGCATGCAAAAGGAGATACTTTTCTTATTATACCGAAACAGGAGACGGAGTACAAGTCTGTGAAATACATAAAATCGAAGGAATTGGATAAAAAATAAAAAAAGTGTTGAAATATGGATGAGAATATGGTAAGATAGCCGTGTTGTGAAATACGGAAGCGTATTCTACACATGCCCAGATAGCTCAGTTGGTAGAGCAGAGGACTGAAAATCCTCGTGTCGCTGGTTCGATTCCGGCTCTGGGCACTAAATCAACAAGTACAACTTTTTCAAGGTTGTACTTTTTTTATTGTTCGTAGGATTAAACCTTACAAATTAAAGTAGTTCTATTATCACGAAGAACACAGAAAGAGAGGTAAATTCTATGAAAAAAATTACAATGTCTAAGAAGTCAACTCCAACAATTCAAGAAGCATTTGAACTGTTTATCAGAAAATGCAAAATCAAAAATCTCACTGAATTATCCATTAGTTCCTACGAAAAGAAGATGGTTCATTTCTATGAGTTCATAGATAAGAATTCACCTATCACAGCAATTACCAAAGATACCATTGATGATTACATACTGTTCCTTAGAGAGAACACAGAAGCCAATGATATTACCATCAATTCTTATTTACGGTCTGTCAGAGCGTTTCTGTACTACTGTATGGAGTGTAACTATATTCCTACATTCAAGATTTCTCTAATCAAAGCAGAGAAGAAGATTAAGGAAACCTATACAGATGATGAACTGCAACGCTTATTAACCAAACCTGATGTGAATAGTTGTACCTTTAGCACTTATAAAACTTGGGTATTTGAGAACTATCTGCTTGGTACTGGCAACCGAATATCAACAGCACTTGATTTACATATTGGCGACATTAACTTTCAGAGTGGCACTATTACACTTAGAAAGACCAAGAACAGAAAGCAACAGATTATTCCACTCTCTCACACACTTGCTGACATATTACAAGAGTATTTACAGATAAGAGGTGGTGAAGATGAAGACTATCTATTCTGTAATGAATATGGAGAGCAAGCATCTTGTAGAACCTATCAGCAATTAGTTAGGAGATACAATATCAAGAGGAATGTGAATACCACATCTTGTCATTGCTTTCGCCATACTTTTGCAAAGAACTGGATATTGCAAGGTGGAGATATGTTCAGATTGCAGAAGATACTTGGTCACAGTGATTTAACTGTCACAAAGGAATATGTCAATATGTTCGGTCAAGACCTTCAGATGGACTTTGAGAAATTCAATCCACTGGACAACATTGTAACAAAGAAACAGATAAGAATGTGAGGTATTTGAATGAAGAAATGGATTAAAGCAGAAGATGGTAAAGTATCACAGGTGATTGAATTTGAGAGTGGTTCAAGAATTGAATTACCACTAGATAAAGATGGAAATTTGAAGTGGTTTGACGATACAAAACTGATTAAAAAAGTTAATTAAATTCCTAGGGTGACAACTACCCCATTAAAATGGCATCAGTTGTCCAAAAGTAGGCGACAACAAGAGGGATAAATCGAGGGTAGTTGTGACACTTATAACTAAGAGAGAAAGAATGACTAAGAGAACATATATCTTACTCGTTTTCAACGAGATAAGCGTCTGGGTATTTCTTTCTCTCTCTTTATATTTACAGAAAGGAGAGTAAAGAATGATTGACTTAAACAAAAAGTTTGAACAACAGTTGCAAAGAGAAAGCACAGTTGTTGTAGATTTCTTCGACAACAGTAAAACTTGTGAAATGTTATTCAGACGTACCAATCGTGGAACGAACCCACAAGGTAAGTTGCACTGTTATTTCAGACAGACAGAACCTATTGGTATTGGTTCTGTTATTGTAATTAAAGGTCAGCCATATGTAATTATATCTGACAAGGATTTTAATGAAAGCAATGCGGTGTACTCTGCTATTGCACAGAAAACCAACGTAATCATCAATGGTGTCCCATTTGTAGTTGATACTGCCACTTATGGAGAATCACAAGGTACAATCTTTACACAGGTTGATGGAGATGTAATCATCTACACTGGCTTCAATACGACTACGAACAAAATTGAAGTTAATAATTACATCAGTGCATTTGGTAACGCATATGAAGTTAGCAATAAGTTTGTAAAAGAGAATATATTGTATATCCACCTTAAACAGACCACAACTATGCCAGACAATTACAATATTGTTTATAATGGTGTTACATCATTTGATATGAATGATAGCACAACATACCAGTTATCTTATACTGTAACTAACAATGGTAATGTTGTTGAGAACCCTACAATAACATATTCATCTTCTGATGAAACTGTTGCAACTGTAGATACTAATGGTGTTATGACTATGTTAAAGGAAGGTACTGTTGATATTACTGCTACTTGTAGAGCGTCTGTAACTACTACAATGACAATCAGTAATTCATCTACACCATCATTGAAATATACAACTGAAATTTATGCTTCTGATGACACCATTGCTGTCGGTGGTTCATATAAGTTACTTACCTTGGAATTTTATAATGGTGAAGGTACAGAGATTACAGATACATTGATTGCAGATTTAACAAGAAATGATTTTGTTTGGACTTGCAGTTGTGATGGTGTTGACTTGACTAATTCTGATTTGATTACTTGGTATCATACATCAAGAGATGCAGTTAATGTAAATAAGATGTAAGCGATTAATAACCCACCGTTTAGACAATCTCCTTATTCCATGAGATAATGCTCTCATGGAGTGGAACTTCTATACATGTTCTATGTTGCTTTGCTATTCGGACTATTTTACTTCATATCATCAAGGTCCTGTGTGA
>JALFGN010000049.1 GCA_022777285.1 Blautia sp. | reverse complement strand
GATGCACCAAACGAACCTTGACAATTCACATACGATTGAAGTGTCCATGAATGATGTGACAATCCGCATCAGCAATGATGCCGATCCTGTCCTGCTCACCAGGACACTCCGCCTGATCCGGGAGACCTCATGTTAGGTGATATCTCCGGCCTCGAAAAAATCTACATTGTCTGCGGCTTATCCTCAGAGTATTTTTATCCTCATCTTTTCTGGATATAGCGATATTTACTCTCTTCTTCGCAAAAAAGATGAGGATAACATATTTTATGTGATAATGGAATCGCATTAAAATCGAAAGGATGTGATTTCATGAATTATGCTGATACCGTCGAAAAGGTAATATCACTACTTAAAGAAAAGAAGGTGTGTTCAAGCAGTAGAAAGTCGCATAGGGACTGTTATGAATCTCTTGGATCGTATCTCGACCAAAATAGTACCGAGTATACGGTCAAAGCGCGTGATGAATGGTTTGCTGAGATTAAGAAAAGCCTTCCTTCACAGCGATGTGTCATATGGATCCGGTATGTATACCAGTTAGAGGAAATGGATTCTTCAGGAACAGTATCTGACCGCAGGCTATATCTAAATCAATCAGTATACGATAAACTTCCAGTTTCATGGAAAGATGATCTTGATTTCTATCTTGAAGACTGTTGTAAACGTTATACAAAACGCACATTAGAATTAACACGTACCTATTGTTCCGAAGGGTTGCTCATTTTTGATGAAATTGGAGTTGTCAATATATCAGATATCTCATACGAAGCGGTACTGATACTTGTAAACACAAAAATGTATCAATCAGCTGAAACCAGAAACGTGATCCTTAATTACACGGCTCGGATGATACAGTTCTATGAAAAGATCGGGAAATGCACAAAGCCATACAGTCTTCTCTTTAACAGTCAGATTTATCCTCATATCGGATTGATCGATGCGTTTTCTTCAGAGAATAAAGCAGCTTTACAGAAAACGATAGATGTAATTATGTCAGCCGCAGACTTTAAAGGAAAGATTGAGCCTTTTATCGAATGCCTGCAAGCCCATGGATATATCGGTACTACTTTGAAACTGGCAAAACATGCATTAACAGCTTTTTATCTGTTTCTGGATATACATGATCTTGGTTATCATCCGGATATCGTTTGGATATGGTTCTCTGAGGTAAAAAATACACTGGGAACTTCCTGGCTTCACTGGAGAAGAGTTCTGAGTTTTTGTAATGAATATCTTCTTAGCGGCGATATCCACCCGGGTGGGAAATATAAATACATTCCTACCATATATGATGAACTCCCTGAATGGTGTAAGGAAGCCGTCGCAGGTCTTTTAGAACAGAAAAAACGTGAATATCGCGAAAGCGGTACACTTAAATCTTATCGATGTTCCTGTGCAAGCTTTTGTCTGTTTTTGATCGATCATGGGTATGACAGTTTCAAACAGATTTCTCCAGAGATAATCAAAGAATTCTCAATCCAGGATGAACATTCCACATTTAAAGGCCGTGCCACCCGCTTTGTAATCGTAAGAGCCTTCCTACGCTATCTTGAGGAACATCGATATACAGAAAGACATGGTCTGGATCAATGTCTTATATCAGGAAGTGCACCCGTAGATAAGATCATTGATGTTTTGTCCGATGAACAGATTCAGAGGATCCAGGAGTACCGGCTGACCCATAATGCCCCTGTAGAACTTCGCGACATTGCCATTGTTTTGCTTGGCCTAAAAACAGGACTGAGGGCCTATGATATCCTGGCACTCCGTTTTCAGGATATCGACTGGAAGAAATGCCAGATCTCAATCATCATGAAAAAAACGAAAACACAGATCACTCTTCCAATGCCTGTTGAAGTGGGAAATGCTATATATTCATACCTGAAATACGGCAGACCTGATGCAGAAAGCGATTTTATTTTTGTAAGATCCAAAGCCCCGTATGGAAGATTGACTGGTAAAGTATGTACCAGAGCACTTTACCGTATCCTGCCCGAAAGAAATGATGTAAAGGGCGGCGGTTTTCATGTGACACGCAGGACTTTTGCTACAAATCTGCTGAAAAATCATGCCGGCATCGATGATGTAATGGATGCACTTGGTCATCGTGATCCGACAAGCGTAATGAAATACCTTCTTCTGGATGATGAAAGAAGCAGAAAATGTGGATTATCATTGTCAGACATCGGACTGATGCTGGAAGGAGGTCTGTAATGAAGATTCTCGGATATGAATATCAAAGCTGTTTTGCTCCGTATATTAAACAGTTTCTACAGGAAAAGAGGTCTGTTGGATTCTCTTATGAAACTGAAGAATGGAAACTGAAACATTTTGACGATTTTTGTGTAAAAGAATCCGTTATACAGCCATATCTCAGCAGGGAACTGGTCAAAAAATGGGGGACATTGCGTGAAGGAGAAGCATTATCTACCTGTTCAGCACGTACTTCTATCATCCGTCAGTTTGCGTTATTCATGATCTCCCTCGGTGAGGAAGCATATATTCCGTCGAATTTTTATAAATGTGAAAAAAGACTGGTGCATGTCTTGTCAGATGATGAAATATCAGCATTCTTTCATGAAATCGACAGTTATTCTCCAGAGATAAAAGTGCCCTCGTTTTTGCGTCTGTCTACAGAGTATAAAGTGATCTTCAGATTGATCTATTGTTGTGGCCTGCGTATTTCAGAAGCGAGAAAACTGAAGTGGAGTGATGCAGATCTTGAAGCGGGAACATTAAAAATCATGCAGTCAAAAGGTCATAAAGACAGGCTAATATATATGTCAGATGATCTTGCTGTGTTAATGAAGGAATATAAGACGATACTGAATGATCATCATGGATGCGTATCAGAATGGGTTTTCCCTGCAAGAGAACCGGGCAACTGCCTGTGTTCTGTCACTATAAACGCAGCATTTCGCAGGGCATGGAATGCAACACCATATGCAGAAGGCTGTGACAAAACTCCTACTGTTCACTGCCTCAGACATAGCTTTGTAGTAAAAAGGATGAATCTCTGGATGGAAGAAGGTATCGCACTTAAGGAGATGCTTCCATTTCTGAGCCGGTATCTGGGACATCAGAGTACGGATGATACTTTTTATTATTACCATCAGGTCAGCGAAGCTTTCCGGATCATCAGAGACAGGGACAAGACTTCAGGTTTCGTTATCCCGGAGGTGACTGACCATGAGTAGAAAAAAAGTGGAAAAGATACTGTTTTTCTCAAAAACACTGGATTTTCTTGAGCATTACCTGCCTGATCAGTCATTGAAAAGCCGGAATACAATAGAAACCTACCGGGATGCTTTGACCGTGTTCAGAAGATATATAACCGATACTATGAATTTATCACTTCGTACCTTTGGCTTTGAGGATTGTACACATGATTTTCTGTTATCATACATTGAGTTCCTGCATAAAAACGGTAACAGCGAAACCACTTGTAATAACAGGCTTGCTGCGATCAGAGCTTATCTCTGGTATGCTGCTGATTGTGATATATCGTTACAGTCAGTAGCGCTCACAGCTTCCAGAGTTCCTTTTCTTAAAGTACCAAAGCTGACACGTGAAGTCATCCCTGATGATGCCCTTAAGGCACTGCTCTCTGCTCCGCCGGATACTAAGATAGGCCGAAGGGACAGACTGATCCTGATATTGCTTTATGACTCTGCTGTCAGGGTTTCCGAATTATTGTCTATGAATGTATCTTCTGTAAATCTGGAGGCCGACATACCGTATCTTCGGATTTATGGAAAAGGTGATAAAGAAAGGATCGTTGCGATCACAGATAAGACCGCTGATCATCTGAAGAACTATTTAAAAGTTTACCATGAAGTGATAGATCCTGATGCTCCGCTGATCTATACAGTGATCAAGGGTCACAAAGACAGGATGTCAGTTGGAAATGTTGAGCGTATCATCAAAAAATATGCAGCTCAGATCCGCTCAAAGTATCCGAATTTCCCGGAACGATGCTATCCCCATATGTTCCGCAGGACCAGGGCAACCAATCTGTATCAGGATGGAACAGAACTTGAACTTGTTTCCCGTATACTGGGGCATTCCTCAACTGAAACAACACGTATTTACGCAGTCCCTTCAGTTGATATGATGCGTAAAGTGATGGAATCAGGTGATCTGGAAAGTTATGAGAAGCCATTATGGCCAGATGATGAAGCTGAAATGGCACGTATCTGTGGTTTAAGATAAATAATGTTATCCTCATCTTTTTTGTGAAGAAGTGAGTAAATATCTTTATATCCAGAAAAGATGAGGATAAAAATATCGTGAGGATAACCCTGTT
>JALFGN010000013.1 GCA_022777285.1 Blautia sp. | reverse complement strand
GAGTACAACAAGGTGATCGGCAACATGGAATTGGAGCCCTTGATTGCGATTCCGATCTTCATCCACGATTTCCTGTGTATCCATCCGTTTAACGACGGTAATGGCAGAATGAGCCGCTTGCTGACGACGCTGCTCTTATATCGCAGCGGATTCTATGTTGGCAAACATGTCTCCCTGGAGGCGAAGATCGCAAAAAACAAGGATTTGTATTATGATGCCCTGAACCGAGCACAGCATGGATGGCATGAAGGAACCGAGGATGCAGTTCCGTTTATTAAATATCTGCTTGGTACCATTCTGGCTGCGTATAAAGACTTCGGGGACAGATTTGCCATCGTGGAAGAGAAGCTTCCTGCCATTGATATGGTCCGCAAGGCTGCTCTGAATAAAATCGGTCGTTTCACGAAGCAGGATATCAGGGAGCAGTGTCCTTCGCTGAGTTTGAGTTCTGTAGAAGCTGCGCTGCGGAAAATGGTGGCATCCGGCGAACTGAAGCGTGAAGGAACCGGAAAATCAACCTGCTATATTCGCTTGAAATAGTGTATAAGAGTTATAAAAATAAGAATTTGTTTTGCTAATGCAAAAACTTTTGACCTAAATACAGATGTTGCGGTATAATGGAAACGCAATATTTGTATGCTTACAAACGGGTTTATAGTGTTGCCAATCTATATTTTTGGGAGGATAAACGATGAATCATTTACCTTTACATGTGCGTGTTCCAATCGAGGGAAATAATCCGAGTATTACTCGTTTGGAAGAAAAATGTATTAAATGCGGAATGTGTAAGGACGTATGTACAAATGCCATAGGTGTGCATGGTACATATACATTTGAGCAGACTTGTGGAGAGGCTGTGTGTATAAATTGCGGACAGTGTGCAAATGTCTGTCCTGTAGACAGTATTATAGAAAAGTATGAATATTTGGATGTAAAGAGAGAGGTTCAGAATTCGGAAAAGATTGTCATTGTAAGTACGTCACCATCCGTACGAGCTGCGCTGGGGGAAGAATTCGGTATGCTTGATGGCAGCTTTGTACAAGGGAAAATGATTTCGTTGCTTAGAAAATTAGGCGTAAATTATGTCCTTGATACCTGTTTTGCAGCTGACCTTACTATTGTTGAGGAAGCTAGTGAGCTTATTGAGAGAATGACCAAAAAAAACGCTCCCTTACCTCAGTTTACCAGTTGTTGTCCTGCATGGGTTAAGTATGTGGAAACATATTATCCGGAAATGATTCCGAATCTTTCATCAGCGAAAAGCCCTATCGGAATGCAGGGACCTACAATTAAGACCTATTTTGCTGAGAAGAAGGGTATAGATCCAAAATCAATTGTAAATGTGGCACTTACTCCATGTACTGCAAAGAAATTTGAAATTCGCAGAGATGAGATGAACGCTTCTGCTCATTATCTTGGTGTAGAGGGGATGCGTGACATGGATTACGTGATCACGACCAGAGAGCTTGCAAAGTGGGCAAAAGAGGAAGGGATTGATTTTGCCAGTCTTGAAGATGGTGAATATGACAATTTTATGGGAGATGCATCTGGAGCTGGTATTATTTTCGGCAATACCGGAGGTGTTATGGAAGCTGCTCTCAGAACTGCTTACGAATTTATTACAAAAGAAAAATCACCGGAACAGTTATTCAACCTTACACCTGTAAGGGGATATGAAGGCGTCAAAGAAGCTACTTTAAAGGTTGGCGATTTAGATGTGAATATCGCTGTAGTATATGGTACAGCCAATGCCGGGAAAGTAATTGAGGGCATCAAGCAGGGAGAAAAACAGTATCATTTTGTGGAAGTTATGACTTGCCCGGGCGGATGTATCGGTGGAGGCGGCCAACCAAAGGATATCATGAAGGATAAGGACGAGGTACGTAAAGCGAGAATTGCAAGTCTCTATACAAGGGATGAGGCGATGACACTCAGACGGAGTCATGAGAATCCGGAGATTATTCATCTTTATGAGGAGTTTTATGGAAAGCCGTTAAGTGAATTGGCAGAAAAGATGTTACACACTTCTTATGAAGATAAGAGTGAAATATTAAATCGAAAAGGAGATATAAAAATGAGTAAATGGGTATGTAGTATTTGTGGTTATGTGCATGAAGGAGAGGCAGCACCGGAGCAGTGTCCATTATGTAAGCAGCCTGCATCTGTTTTCAAGAAGGTGGAAGAGTCGCCTGCAAAGAGTAAGTATGCTGGAACAAAGACAGAGAAGAATCTTTGGGAAGCGTTCGCAGGGGAATCTCAGGCCAGAAATAAATACACTTATTTTGCTTCCGTAGCAAAGAAGGCCGGATATGAGCAAATTGCAGCATTATTCCTGCAGACAGCTGACAATGAGAAGGAGCATGCAAAACTCTGGTTTAAGGCGCTTGGTGAACTTGGAGATACCGCAGAAAATCTTCTTCACGCTGCAGAAGGCGAAAATGCAGAATGGACAGATATGTATGCTAGAATGGCTAATGAAGCGGAAGAAGAAGGTTTCCCGGAATTAGCCGCTCAGTTCAGAGGTGTTGCTGCGATTGAAAAACTTCATGAAGAAAGATATCGTGCACTTCTTAAGAATGTTGAAACTATGGAAGTGTTTAAGAA
>JALFGN010000007.1 GCA_022777285.1 Blautia sp. | reverse complement strand
TATCATAGACACTTTCTTCTGTCAACTCTTTTTTCATTTTTTTGATTTTTTTATTGGGCCAAGGCTGTTACAAGTACCAAAAACGGTGCAGCCGGAATGACCTGCAGTCCGTACACCGTTTTTCTCCCATTTTGCTGGTACCTGTTAAAGCTTTCATTTGCCTTGGTTACATGGTTACACATATTCCATCACTTCACGCAAATTGGAAACTCCAATCAAATGAATGTTATAACTTCCCTGAAGTACGTCTAAATTGGCTTTCGGCATAATACATGTAGTAAATCCCATCTTTTCTGCTTCTTTTACTCTCTGCTGTGCCTGACTGACACCACGTACCTCACCAGACAATCCAACCTCACCAAAAATAAGCGTTTCCGGATCTACTGCTCTGTTTTTATAACTGGAAATAATCGCAACCACAATTCCAAGATCAATGGCAGGTTCTCCAAGACGCATCCCGCCTGCCAGATTTACATAAGCATCGCAATCTCCCAGCGCCATCCCCACTCGTTTTTCCAGAACTGCCATAAGAAGGTTTACTCGATTATAATCAATCCCAACTGCAGTTCTTCTTGGAAGTCCAAAATTTGTCCTAGTAACCAATGCCTGAATCTCGATCAGAATCGGCCTGGTTCCTTCCAGTGAACAGACTACGACGGAGCCCGATGCATCGGTAGGTCTTCCGCTGAGCATAACCTGTGAAGGATTTTTCACCTCCACCAGACCACATTCCTGCATTTCAAAAACACCGATTTCATTTGTAGAGCCAAACCGATTTTTTACCCCACGTAAAATCCGATAAGAAGCATGTCTGTCTCCTTCAAAATACAATACGGTATCTACCATATGTTCCAAAACTCTTGGTCCTGCAACACTGCCGTCTTTTGTTACATGCCCGACTATAAAAACAGAGATTCCCATCCCTTTTGCAATTTTCATCAATACACCGGTAGACTCCCGAACCTGAGAAACACTGCCCGGTGCAGAAGTTACTTCTGCATTATACATGGTCTGAATAGAATCGATAATGACTGCTTCCGGTTTTTCCTGTTCGATTACCATGCGGATCTGTTCCAGATTTGTGTCACAGAAAAGTTTCAGATTATCGTTAAAGGTACCGATACGCTGCGCGCGCATCTTAATCTGTCTAAGGGATTCTTCTCCTGACACATACAAAACTTTATGTTCCTTATCACATAATAATTTACATACCTGCAGAAGAAGGGTGGACTTTCCAATTCCCGGATCTCCTCCTACCAACACCATGGATCCCTGTACGATTCCTCCTCCCAGAACCCGGTCCAATTCTGCCATTCCGGTACATACCCGGTTGTCTTCATTGATTTCTATTTCTGAAAGTAAAACCGGTTTTATTTTCACAGATGAAATCCCCTGCGTCAAACGACCTGCATTTGAAGAAATGGTCTCCTCCACAAATGTATTCCACTCTCTGCATCCCGGACATTGTCCCAGCCATTTCGGCGACTCATAGCCACAATTCTGACAGAAAAAAACACTCTTCTTTCCTTTTGCCATACATTTTCCTCCAGAGAAAAATAACCGGGACTATCAGCCCCGGTATATTTTTACATTTATGTTTTTACTACATTTTCTTAATTTCAACAGCTACCTGCTCAGACTGTTCCAATTCCACACTGATGGAAAGTTTACCTCCGAGATTTGTCTTCATCTTTCCGACTTCCACATGATCGATCGTAATCGCATATTCTGTATCTTCTTCCAGTTCTACTGTAATCTGTGAATCTTTTTCCCCTTCTACCAGGAAACTCATACCATCTTCCACGACTTCCAGATTCAGTACTGTTGTACCCGGAACAGATTCATACACGAACATTCCGTTTCTTTCCAGTTTTGTAATTTCATTGTATGTCTTTACTTTATACATATCACCGTCATGTTCAAAGTCTGATAATTTTGATTTCTTATCCAGTTCATAATTACCAAAGCTGATTGCTCCATTTGCTTCTGTACGTATCAATTCTTTTACTACTGACATTTTTATGTCCTCCCACTTGCGTCTTTTGTTCCATTTCGCTTTTATCCCAATCGGAGACGAGATAAAAATCTTATATGCATGTTACCACAAATTCCATATTTTTTCCAGTAATTCCTATTGTTTTACGACAAATTTTATTTCCTTTTTGGAAATACCGAGGGTGACCGTATCTCCGGATTTTATTCTTCCTTCCAGAATCTCTTCTGCCATTGCATCCTCTATTTTGCTTTGGATTGCCCGTTTTAATGGACGTGCCCCATATTTGGGATCAAAACCTTTTTCCGCAATCAGCTCTTTTACACTGTCACGTACTTTCACAGTAATTCCCATCTGTTCCTGGCAGCGTTTGATGAAATCTTTCAGCAAAAGCCCTACGATCTTTTTAATTTCTTCTTTATTCAGCGTGTGGAAGACGATGATTTCATCAATTCGGTTTAGGAATTCCGGTTTGAACATCCGCTTTACTTCTTCCATTACGTCTTGTTTCATACGTGCATAATCTTTTTTCTCATCGTCTGCTGCGCCAAATCCAAGATGTTTCGGCTCTATGATCGCCTTTGCTCCCGCATTGGATGTCATAATGATAATGGTCTCTTTAAAGTCAATTTTTCTTCCCTGCGCATCCGTAATATGTCCATCATCCAGAACTTGAAGCAGAATATTAAACACATCCGGATGTGCTTTTTCAATCTCATCAAACAAAATTACACTGTAGGGATTCCTTCTCACTTTTTCACTGAGCTGCCCCCCCTCTTCATATCCCACATATCCCGGAGGAGAACCGATGAGTTTTGACACACTGTGTTTTTCCATATATTCGGACATATCTACACGGATCATCGCCTGCTCGCTTCCGAAAACAGCTTCCGCCAGTGCTTTTGAAAGTTCTGTCTTTCCCACACCAGTAGGACCAAGCAGTAAGAAAGAACCAATGGGGCGTTTTGGATCTTTTAATCCTACCCGTCCTCTCTTGACCGCCTTAGCAACTGCCAGAACTGCCTCTTCCTGCCCAATCACCCGTTTGTGCAAAATTTGCTCTAACTTCGCAAGACGCCTGGATTCGCCTTCTGTAAGTTTCTTCACAGGTATTTTCGTCCACTGAGAAATCACTTCTGCAATGGTATCTTCTGTCACAAACAGCTGCTTTCGATTACACTGTTTTTCGTATTTTTCTCTTGCTTCCAGCAGATTCTTTTCCAGATTTTCCTGCTCTCTATGCAATTCCCGGGCAAGTTCCAGATTCTGTCTTTTCAGAGCCTCTTCCTTTGCCTCGCCAAGTTTTCTTAACTGATTTTCTGTTTCTACGATTCCATCCGGTGTTTTATATCCGTCAAGCTGAACTCTGGAGCATGCTTCATCAATCAGATCAATGGCTTTATCTGGCAAGAATCGATCGTTTACATATCGAATACTCCTATCTACCGCTGCTTCGATTGCTTTTGCTTCGATTTTCACACCATGATGGTTCTCATAATAAGGTGCCAGCCCCTTCAATATTTCAACAGCCTCTTCTCTGGACGGTTCTTCCACTGTGATAGGCTGGAAACGACGTTCCAGAGCAGCATCTTTCTCAATATACTTTCGATATTCTTCCAGCGTGGTTGCCCCAATCAGCTGAATCTCACCTCTTGACAGAGAAGGCTTCAAGATATTGGAAGCATCCAGGGCACCTTCTGCTCCGCCTGCTCCGATAATTGTATGCAACTCATCAATAAACAACAGAATTCCTCTGTCATTCATCACTTCCTGTATTACTTTCTTGATTCGCTCTTCAAACTCCCCTCGATATTTACTGCCTGCCACCATCCCGGATAAATCCAGAACCACGATTCGTTTATCCAGCATATTTTCCGGAACCAGTCCCCATACGATTCTCTGAGCCAGACCTTCTGCGATTGCAGTCTTTCCGACTCCCGGTTCTCCAATCAGACATGGATTGTTTTTTGTTCTGCGGCTAAGCACCTGAATCAGACGGGAAATTTCTTTTTCTCTTCCAATTACCGGATCCAGTTTCCCTTCTGCTGCCATTTGCGTCAGATCACGGCTATACTGATCCAGAACCGGCGTTCCGTTTCCTTCCGCATGTTTCATAAAATTCCCGTTCTGAATTTCTTCTTTCGGAATCATATATTCTTTTCCCATAGCTTTTACTACATCCAGATAAAGCTTCTGTATATTGATTCCCAAGGTATGAAGCAAACGTGTCCCTACACAATCATACTCTTCGAGCATAGCAAGCAGAAGATGTTCCGTTCCTGTAACTTTACTCTGGAATCTTGCCGCTTCTTCTTTGCTTCGGAAGATTACTTTTTCTGCGCGAGGGGTATAGCCTTGCGGATTTTCCAGCATGACATCTGTGCCCGGAGCGATCAGCTTATCAATCAACTCCATCAAACGTTCTTCCTCCACACCGGCTTCTGTAAGCACCAAACCTGCTGTACCGGTCTTTTCTTTTAACAATCCGGCCAGCAAGTGCTCTGTCCCCACATAATTCTGTTTTTTCTGTTCTGCAGTGCTTTGTGCCAGTTTCAGCACATTCATCGCCTGCTTTGAATAATGTTCTTTCATCAAATGCTCAAGTCTCCTGTTCTTACCTGTTTCTCTTTTTATTCATACTCTTCATATATCTCATCAATCAATGCATGTACTTCTTCTCTTGTGATATTTCTGCAGCTTCCTTTTGCCAACAGAACCAGAAGATTTTCCTTCATTTCACGCAATGCTCTCGCTTTATCTACATCAACCGCAATGACAGCTCCTCTCCTTCTGTCTATGCTAACGAACCCTTCCTGCCGAAGAACCGTATAGGCCTTATTTACTGTATGCATATTAATTCCTATTGTATCTGCAAGCTGGCGCACAGAGGGAAGATTTTCTCCTTCCTGAAGCTGAGATGTTGCAATTCCCATAATGATCTGATTACAGAGCTGTACATAAATCGCCTCATCGCTGTTGAAATCAATTTCGATCAGCATCATTTCACCTGCTTTCTCTTTTGCTTTTTCTGTTATATACAGGATAGCATAAACAGCACTTTCGGTCAATGGATAGAAAATGGCAGCAGATACGAAACTAATCTGCTGCCATCCATCGTATTATGATACGAAAAAACAATTACGCTTCGTCAATTGCCTTTCCGATGTCATTTCTCATGTATTTATTTTCAAAAGAAATCCATTTTGTAGCTTCATAAGCATTTGCACGTGCTTCTTTCAGATCTTTCCCTTTTGCAGTAACACCAAGCACACGTCCTCCGTTTGTGACGATTTTGCCGTCTTTCAAAGCAGTTCCTGCGTGGAATACATAATATCCGTCTTTTTCTTTAAACGTCTCCAGACCTTCGATCGGGAATCCTTTTTCATAAGAAACCGGATAACCATCAGAAGCCAGAACTACACATACAGCAGCATTGTCTTCGAACTGCAGGTCGATCTCATTCAGTTTTCCATCTACACATGCTTCAAATACTTCCACAATATCATTTTTCAGTCTTGGAATTACAACCTGTGCCTCCGGATCTCCAAAACGTGCATTGTATTCCAATACTTTTGGTCCTTTTTCTGTCAGCATCAATCCAAAGAAGATGATTCCTTTGAACTCTCTTCCTTCTGATGCCATTGCATCTACTGTTGCCTGATAAATATATTTCTCACAGAAATCATCTACTTCTTTTGTATAGAACGGACTTGGTGAGAAAGTTCCCATACCTCCCGTATTCAGTCCCTGATCTCCGTCTTTTGCACGTTTGTGATCCTGCGCAGAGGTCATAGTCTTAATGGTTTTTCCATCCACAAAAGAAAGTACAGATACTTCTCTTCCTGTCATAAATTCTTCTATAACCAGTGTATTTCCTGCAGAACCGAATTTCTTATCAAGCATGATCGTTTTTACGCCTTCTTCTGCTTCCTCCAGTGTATTACAGATCAAAACACCTTTTCCAAGTGCCAGTCCATCTGCTTTTAAAACAATTGGGAACTCTGCTTTTTCTCTCAGATATGTAAGCGCAGCTTCGGAATCTTCAAAATTTTCGTAAGCAGCAGTCGGAATATGATATTTCTTCATCAGATCTTTTGAGAATGCTTTGGATCCTTCCAGAATTGCCGCATTCTTTCTTGGTCCAAATACACGCAAACCTTCTTTTTCAAATACATCTACCACACCGCCTACCAGAGGATCGTCCATACCTACAACCGTAAGATCCACCTGATTTTCTTTTGCAAATGCAGCCAGTTTCTCAAATTCCATAGCGCCAATTGCTACACATTCTGCATATTCTGCAATTCCGGCATTTCCCGGTGCACAATAAATTTTATCTACTTTCGGGCTCTGTGCCACTTTCCATGCAATTGCATGTTCTCTTCCGCCGCTTCCGATAATCAGTACTTTCATGAGTGTTACTCCTTTCGCAATACCATTTGTGTTATTCTTTGATTTTTACAAGTCCATTTACGATTTCAATTTTATCATTGGCAATCAGATCAATCGCTTTTGGCATAATCTTCCATTCTGCCTCTTCCATTACTCTTCTCTGAAGAATCTCCGGTGTGTCTCCCTGTTTTACTTCTACTGCCTTCTGAAGAATGATCGGACCAGTATCCGTCCCTTCATCTACAAAATGCACGGTCGCACCTGTCACTTTGACACCTCTTGCAAGAACTCCTTCATGAACCTTCAATCCATAATAGCCCGTTCCGCAAAAAGAAGGAATCAATGCCGGATGAATATTAATAATCTTATTCGGATATGCCTTTACCATAATTTCCGGAATCACTACGAGACATCCGGCCAGAACCACCAGATCCACGCCATAGGACTGAATTGTCTGCAAAAGTGCTTCATTGAATTTTTCTCTTGTCTCATAAGCTTTTGGTGATACACATTTTGCTTCGATTCCATGCATTTTGGCTCTTTCCAGGGCATACGCATTTGCATTATTACTGATTACCACAGAAATTTCCGCATTTGTAATCGTTCCACTATCAATGGCATCCATAATCGCCTGAAGGTTTGTTCCTCCTCCGGATACCAGCACTGCCATTTTCATCATTTTATCAGCCTTTCTAAACAGCAAAAGGGCTGCCGCAGTAAAAAACATATTGCTTCCTATGTATTACCGCTGCAACCCTGCCTTCCTCTTTTTTATACTAATTTAACGCCTTTTTCTCCGTCTTCGATACGTCCGATTATATATGGAGTCTCGCCTGCTGCTTTTACTGCTTCCATTGTTTTTTCTACGTCTGCAGCATCTACAGCCATAATCATACCAATGCCCATATTATAAGTGTTATACATCATTTTTTCATCAATGTTTCCTGTCTTTGCCATTAAAGTAAAGATTGGAGGAATCGGATAGCTGTCTTTTTCAATGACTGCACATACACCGTCTTTTAACATTCTAGGTACGTTTTCATAGAATCCGCCACCTGTGATATGGCTGCAGGCTTTTACACGCACACCTGCTTCTTTTACGCTTCTTAATGCCTTCACGTAAATCTTGGTAGGAGCGATCAGTGCTTCGCCCAGTGTTTTTCCAAGTTCCTCATAATAAGTATCCAGAGATTCTTTTGTCATTTCAAATACTTTTCTTACCAGTGAAAAACCATTGCTGTGAACACCGGAAGAAGCCATACCTACCAGAACATCTCCTGCTTTTAATTCTTTTCCTGTGATCAGATCTTTTTCATCTACGATACCTACTGCAAATCCGGCAAGATCGTATTCGTCTTCCGGATAAAATCCTGGCATTTCTGCTGTTTCACCACCGATCAGAGCAGCGTTTGACATTTCACATCCGGTTGCAACGCCTTTTACGATTTCAGCAATTTTTTCCGGATAGTTTTTTCCGCATGCAATGTAATCCAGGAAGAACAAAGGCTCGCCGCCTGCACATGCAATATCATTCACGCACATAGCCACGCAGTCAATCCCTACTGTATCGTGTTTGTCCATAATAAATGCAAGTTTCAGTTTTGTTCCTACACCGTCTGTTCCGGATACCAGAGTTGGTTTTTCCATGTTTTTAAATGCTTCCATGGAAAAAGCACCGGAAAATCCACCAATATTTGTCAGTACTTCCGGTCTCATGGTTTTCTTAATATGTTCTTTCATTAATTCTACTGATTTGTAACCTGCTTCGATATCTACACCGGCATTCTTGTAATCCATTTTTATCCTCCAAAATGTGTTTTTATTATATTATTTTGTATAATTTTTATATCCTGTTTCCTGAAGCTTTGCGTCTTTTGCAACAACCTGATCTTTCAGCTCTTCTTTGTAATCTTTCAGTTTCTGAAGCAGTTCAGGATCTGAAGTTGCAAGAATCTTAGCTGCCAGAATTCCCGCATTCGCGCCTCCATTAATCGCAACTGTAGCCACCGGAATTCCAGAAGGCATCTGTACGATAGAATAAAGAGAATCTCTTCCGCCTAAAGAAGTGGTATGCATGGGAATACCAATCACCGGCATAGGGAAAATTGCCGCACACATTCCCGGAAGATGAGCTGCCATACCGGCACCGGCAATGATTACTTTAAACCCTTTCTCTTCTGCTGTCTTTGCATATTCAAAAAATACATCCGGTTCTCTGTGAGCAGAAATAATGGTCATTTCATACTCAATTCCAAACTTCTCCAACATGTCTGCCGCTTTGCTCATAACAGGCATGTCTGAGTCGCTACCCATAACAATTCCTACTTTTGCCATGCTCTTATCTCCTTCTTAATTTTTCAATTTCTTACAGCACAATTTTACATAGAGTTCCAAAACTTGTCAACCCGTTTCATCCAGAACCTTATTAAGTTCTTCTGTTCCAGGGAGTACAAATCTTCCATTTTCAATAATCGGAATTCCTCTTCCGTCCGGCCTTACTGCCTCAATAAGTGCAATTTCCTCATACGGAATTGTGATATCTGTATGGCATCCGAAATAGGCTTTCCCCGGATCTTCTTTTCTGAGAATTGAAATTTCGTTATCTCTTGCAATAATTTCCTTTCCGTCCGGATTATACACAGGTGTCTCTTCTGCCCAGCTATAGCAGGTATCTCCGACTGCAAAATGTGGACCTGTCTTTTCTGCGATCAGGATGGGAAGAATTGCTTCTATCTTATATTTTTTTCCCATCACATAAGCAGTCGTATTCGTACCGATAGCAAATTCTCCTATGGGAAGAGACGCATGATGAAACAGAATATTCTCTTCTATATACTTTCTGTTTTCTTCCAAAGATTCAAAATTCCTGCAGCTATATTCTTTTATTTTTCCATTTTCAAACGTCAGTTCCAAGTCTTTATAGTACAGCCCATTCAGATATACTCCGGTCACATGCAGGACTCCATTGGTTCCCGTAAGCCTTGGACTGGTAAACACTTCCCCCACCGGAATATTCACATCTGCCACACAGTTTTCAAAATTTGTCTGTTTTTTTGGATTCTCCAGTCTGTGCAAAGCAACCGTCAGATCGGTGCGGTTTTTATCTTGTCCTTTGATTGTTACACTTTCACCTTCATCCAGAGCCTGAATGATGATCTGCTGAATTTCCTGATATTGATGATAATCCAGATTATTCAGACGTACCGTATCCCGGAAGATGGCTTCAAACTGCTCTCCGATTTCACATACCGGATACGCAATAATCGTAAAACTGCGTTCTTCCCCCTTAATATAACGGTTTACGATCTGTCCTGCCTCATTATTATAAGACACCTGAAGCTTCTGCTGATATCCGTTCAGGGAAAAAGCTTCTTTCTTATTCAGTGGAGAAAAAGAACGTTCTCCAAATGTCTCGATCACTGCGGGTCCTCCATGAACATTTGCAAGTTCTTTCACCTGCTCATAAGCTACCTGCATCACACGAAGTTTTCTCTGGATAAATTCCTGATTCAGAAATAAAGCCGCATCTTCTCTATGATCATAATCGTATTGCCTGTTTGGAATCGCTCCATAATATCCAATCCGGTTCTGTCCTTTTCTGTTTACTGCATGTACTGCACTTCTGTAGATAACAGGCGCAAGTCCCATATCCTGAAACTGTTTGACAGCGGCCTTTACCATACGTTCAAAACCATTCTGGAATCGTATATTGACTGTTTTCTTTTTCGAAATATCTTTTCTTCCAACAAGAAAACCAATTCGATATCCTTCCGTAAAGGTACGTGCCATTGCATCTATTTCTTCTTGAGAAAGTCCATTCAGATATGCCGCCATTTTTTCTTCATTTTCTGTAATATATTCTCCAAATTGATACAGATAACGAAGATCAAAAAGGTCTTCCTGACAAATAATCTTCACAGCAAAATTCATATCCGGATCTACTGCTTCACGGATTCTTCTGGTTACCATTTCTTCACTATAGTCACTCACATACCAGTACAAAGCCTCTTTGATTTCTTCTGCAGACCGGTCCGGTTCTTCCAGCAGATTATAAATCTGCACAAAAAGTTCCATCACAACTGTCATGTCAAAAATCCTGTCTTCATATGCAAATACAATCATGCCTCTGATTTCTGCCTCCAGAAAAGACAAAAGTTTCCCATATTCATTGCCCAGCACTTTTACTGCCCAGGCCGGATTTGCAAAGGAAGTTTCATAGGCATCCGGCAAGATATCCTGATAAAGATGTTGATTATTCTCTCTCAACGCTTCCAGTGATGCCTTTTTTAACCATCCATTCTTGATTTTTTTATGAAGTTCCAGAACGTAATTAAGAAACTCTGCTGTTTTCTGAAAATACGCATTCAGATTTTCCGGCAATACGGTTTCCTTTCCGATTTCTCCAATTCTTTCACTGACAAGCAGGAACCGCTCTTCCAAATATTCTTCTCTACTCATTTTTCAAATTCCCGTTTTCCACATTTCTTCTTATAATTTCTTCTGCCACTTCCATGATCGTCTCGGAACCGGCTCTTGTCGATTCCTGGCGTTTCTCCACCTGAGATTTCTTCACCTGGTGTTCTCTCCATGCTTTTCCGCCGGTAGCATCATTGAGCATAATCGGCTGAATATTATCCATACTATGTGCAAATTTTGCCTCAGGTGTTTCACAGGCCTCAAATTCTTCCCATAGCTGAAACAATTCTTCTGCCTGATCTTCCGGAAGCAGATGAAAAATCCGCTTCGCTGCTTTTAGTTCCCGTTCTCTCTTTGTAGCATTTCCAGCCGCATCATAAGCATACGTATCTCCTGCATCAATCTCCACAATATCATGAACCAAGACCATCAACATGGTTTTTCTTACATCAATCTTTTCATTGGCATGTTCAGACAGCAGAGCCGTCATAAGCGCCAGATGCCAGGAATGTTCTGCATCATTTTCCTTTCTTTCCCCATCTGAAAGATAAGTCTGGCGTCCGATAAATTTTATCTTATCCACTTCCAGGATAAATTCCATCTGTTTCTTCAGTCGTTCTTCCATTTTTCCCTCATCCAATTCCAATTAAAAACATCGTCAGCCAGATTACTGTAAGGATCCCATTGGCAACCGAACCTGTTTTGCTATAAAGAAAATTTCTGTTTTCTTCTGAAAAACTTTTTAATCCCAACAGAAAGCCATATATGGAAAGTCCCATGGCAAGTATTCCCATAGCTCCGAGATATAAGCCGCCCTTACCTCTCAGAACCATAGAACAGATACAGGCTCCCGCAAATAAAAGAAAAGACGCAAGCGCCAAAATAGAGGAGATGATTCCATCTTTTGTATGTTTTTTCTTTGTAAAAGAATATTTATATCTCTTTCTTGCCATTCTATTTCTTCCTCCTGGCTTTTTTATCTATATAAGAATGGAATACAGCAAAAACAACATATCCGATTGCTGTACCCAGTGTATTCAAAATCATATCATCTACATCAAAACTGCCCACTCTGCTCACCAGCTGAATGCATTCCACACACAGACTCAGATTAAAACCGGATAAAGTAATCAAAAGAAAGCCTCTGGTCCGGCGAGAAATACAGGGAAGCATAAACCCAAATGGAATAAATCCAACCACATTGCCCAGGAGATTTGAAACAACTGCAAAATGTCCAAGCTGTTTTCTGTAGATCCAAAAACGTTTTATTTCCTGAAATGGAGTCAGGTTATAATGATATTCTCTTTTTTCATAAGGAATTCTTCCATAAGACTCCGCAAAAAACAGGAAATAAATCAATACAAGCATATAAAGCAGAAACACCGCAGCTCCTGCTTTCTTCACATTATCTTTTATTTTCCTGCTCAACTCATACACTCCTGTACCGAAGAAAGAGGGTCGTTACAAAACGCCCTCTTTTGCTTCCCGTAAATCCATAAAATCTATATGGTCAGTTCATACTTTTTCTTAATCAGTCTTGCCCCATTGATAATCAGCATAATACCGCTGGCAACTCCTGTTACCAGCACAACAATCCCAAGCGCCAGTGTACTTGTTCCTACTCCTGACATGGTTTTATAGATCTTTTCATTCATAAAATTCTGCACTTCCTTCCGCTTGTCTCATGTTTTGGCTGCGGTACTTTATTTTACACCATATTTCTCATAATATGCATCAATGGCTGCTTTCATCTTGTCATCAATAATAACTTTTCCTTTATATTCTTTATTGTACAGATGTGCTACTACTTCTTCCATCGTTACGATTGCAGTCGTAGCCAGTCCGTATTTCTCCTCGATTTCTTTCAGTGCACTTTTTTCTCCCTGTCCTCTTTCCATACGGTCTACAGACACAACCAGACCGATTGGAGTAACATCGCCCTGTGCTTTAATAATTGGCAAAGTTTCATTGATAGAGGTTCCTGCTGTAGTTACATCTTCAATAATTACCACTTTATCCCCATCCTGAATCGGGCTTCCAAGGAGAATTCCTTTATCTCCATGATCTTTTACTTCTTTTCTGTTTGAGCAGTAACGAATATCTTTTCCATAGAATTCACTGATTGCCATGGTAGCTGCCACTGTCAGAGGAATTCCTTTATAAGCCGGTCCGAATAATACGTCAAAATCAAAGCCAAATTTATTTTCAATGGCTTTTGCATAATATTCACCCAGTTTTCTAAGCTGTGCACCTGTTCTGTAAAAACCGGTATTCACAAAGAACGGAGTCTGACGACCACTCTTTGTAACAAAATCTCCAAATTTCAGTACCTGACAATCTACCATAAACTCAATAAATTCCTGTTTGTATGCTTCCATTTCTATTTCCTCCGTATTTTATGGGAAATCCCCTTATTTTTTTCTTTTCAATGGTCAAAATTTCCTGACCTCACGTAGATTTTAACATATTTATAAATCATTTTCAATAACAAAGAAAAAGGAGCATCGCTCCATAACCTTTTCGGTTATAAACGATGCTCCTGATAAAATCAATTAATATCCTTCATTATGAAGCAGTTCGTGCGTCTTTCCATCCAGGAATTCTGCATATAGTTTCTGCAGTGCCGGGTTTTCATCCGGTGCTTTGAACTGAGATTGTGCATCAATCTCATACATTCCTTCTGTTCGGATTGCACTCATGCATTCTCCTGCTTTTACAGGCTGGCCGCCGCCCATTACGCAGCCGCCTTTACATGCCATAACTTCAATGAGATGATAATTTGCTTCACCGGTTTTCACACGACGAAGTGCTTCATGAGCATTTGCCAGACCACTGACAACGCATACATTGACATCCATACCATCATATTTTACGGTGAACTCTTTGATTGGTTGATCGCCGCGCATACCAAACTCTGCAATCGCATCGATGGTTGCCTGATCGTGTTCCGGAACAAGACGACGGATTACCGCCTCTGTTACACCGCCCGTTACACCAAAGATTGCACCACCACCGGTAGCCAGACCAAATGGTTCATCCGGCTGTTCCGGTTCCAGTTCTGCAAAATTAATGCCGGAAGCTTGAATCATTTTAACAAGTTCTGTAGTTGTAACAACATAATCGGTATCCTGTTCTCCCTTTGTAAAGCTGTTCGGACGTTTGATTTCCATTTTCTTTGCTGTACATGGCATAAAGGATACTACTACTGTACGTTTTCCGTCTGCTCTTGAAGGATCACGATACCATTCTTTAATAACCGCGGAAAGCATGCCCTGTGGAGAACGGCAGGTAGACAGATTTTCTTTATATTCCGGATACTGTTCTACTACGAATTTTACCCATGCAGGACAGCAGGATGTGAACAGAGGCAATGTTCCTCCATTTTTCACACGATTCAGAAATTCTGCTGATTCTTCCATAATCGTCATATCAGCGGAGAAGTTGGTATCATATACTTCATCAAATCCCATACGATGAAGGATATTTACTACTTTTCCAATAGAGCTTTTTCCTTTCGGAAGTCCAAAAGCATCTCCTACTGCTACACGTACAGACGGTGCGATCTGAGCAACTACCCTTGTATTCGGATCTGCCAGAACATCCCATACATCATCAATATTTGAACGAATGGTAATCGCACCTGTCGGACATACCACACGACACTGTCCACAGCCTACACAATCCGTTTCGCCCATTCCTTTATTAAAGGCCGGCATAACAGTCGCATCTGTACCACGGAAAGCAATACCCAGTGTTTCTACACCCTGCAGTTCACGACATGCGCGTACACAGTTTCCGCAAAGTACACATTTATTCGGATCACGTACGATTGAATAAGAACTTTCGTCGATCGGCTGTCTTTCTCTTGTGTTTTCATAAGGAACTTCTTTAATTCCCATTTTATAAGACAAATCCTGCAGTACACAGTTTCCTGTTTTATCACAGATTGTACAGTCTCTGCAGTGAGCAGCAAGAAGCAGCTCAACGATCATTTTTCTGTATTTTTTCAGTTTCGGTGTATTGGTATAAATTACCATCCCGTCTCGCGGTTCTTCAGAACAGGAAGCAAAGAGTTTTCCTCTGCTGTCTTCTACCGTACACAGACGGCATGCTCCGTAAATGGAGAGTTCAGGCTGATAACATAAGGTCGGTACATTGATACCCGCTTTTCGAATGACAGAAAGAACATTTTTTTCATTGGTAAACTCAACTTCTCTGCCATCAATTGTCATGATTCCCATATTCGCCCCTCCTATCTGATTTCAATGGCATCAAAGCTGCAGTTATCTTTACAGGTACCGCACTTGATACATTTTGCATTGTCAATTACATGAGGTGCCTTCTTTTCACCGGAGATAGCATTAACCGGACAATTTCTGGCACATTTTGTACATCCCTTACATTTTTCAGGATCAATATAATAATTCTGCATCGCTTTACATGTATGAGAAACACATTTTTTCTCTACAATATGTTCGATATATTCATTTCTGAACATACGTATTGTACTAAGTACAGGAAGCGGTGCACTCTTTCCAAGACCGCACAGAGACATGTTTTTAACCATCTCTGCCAGGCTCTCCAGACGTTCCAGATCTTCCATTTCACCTTTTCCTGCTACGATCTTCTCAAGGATCTCCAGCATTCTCTTTGTACCTTCACGGCACGGTGTACATTTACCACAGGACTCTCTCTGGGTAAAGCTCATGAAGAATCTTGCCACCTCTACCATACAGGTATCTACATTCATAACTACAAGGCCACCGGAACCTACGATTGCCCCGAATTTCTTTACAGAATCAAAGTCAAGTGGTTCATCCAGATGTTTCTCTGTCAGACACCCGCCGGAAGGACCGCCGATCTGTACTGCTTTGAATTCGGAACCATTCTTCAGACCGCCGCCGATATCGTAAATGATTTCTCTCAGAGTTGTACCCATAGGTACTTCAATCAGACCGGTATTTTCAATGGATCCGGTCAGAGAGAATGTCTTGGTTCCCGGGCTTCCCTCTGTACCAATGGTACGGAACCAGTCAGCACCCTGCAAAATAATCTTCGGAACATTGGCATACGTTTCTACATTGTTCAGTACGGTCGGTTTTGCCCACAGACCTTTATCTACCGTTCTTGGCGGTTTTGTTCTTGGCATACCGCGATTTCCTTCGATCGATGCAGTAAGCGCACTGCCTTCTCCACATACAAAGGCACCTGCGCCACGATTAATATGCATACGGAAACTGAAATCGGTACCAAGAATATGATCACCCAGAAGATTTCTCTCTTCCATTACCTGAATCGCATGACGAAGTCTTGCAACTGAGTTCGGATATTCTGCACGTACATAAATATACCCGTCTGCAGATCCTACCGCATAAGCGGCAATCATCATACCTTCAATTAATTTAAACGGGTCACCTTCCATAACCGAACCATCCATGAATGCTCCCGGGTCACCTTCATCACCATTACATACAACATAACGTTCTTTTTCCTGCTGATTTGCAACCTGTTTCCATTTCTTTCCTGCCGGGAAACCGCCGCCGCCTCTTCCGCGAAGACCGGATTTGTCTACTTCATTTACTACATCTGCAGGAGTCATTTCAAACAATGCCTTTTCCAGAGCAGAGAATCCGCCTGATGCAATGTATTCATCCAGAGATTCTGCATCAAATTTACCACAGTTTTCCAGAACGATTCGTGTCTGTTTTGCAATAAATGGAATTTCTTCCGGCTGTACATAGGATTTTTCTTCTTTTCGGTAAAGAAGGCGTTCTACGATTTCATCGCCCATAACAGATTTTTCGAAAATTTCCTGACAGTCATCCTGCTGCACTTTTATGTACTGAATTACTTTATCGCCCTTCTGAATACGAACCAAAGGACCAAATTCACAGAATCCCTGACATCCAGTTCTCTTTACTCCCACATGTTCTTTCTCATCATGCGGTGCAAATTCCACGGCAACACCTGGAGTGTCTTCAACGATTCCCAGCATCTTTTCATAAATTTTTTCCGATCCGGTAGCGATACATCCGGTTCCTGAACAGACAAGAATCCGACAATCATATGCTTCAAGTACTTTTTTGGCTTCTTCTCTGCAGCTGTCAAGTTCAGTTCTGTTTGCTATAGTCATGCGCCTTCACCTCTCAATTCCTGCAATAATGCAATTACTTTTTCCGGTGACATTTTCGGATGTACTTCTTCATTCACCATCAATGTAGGTGCCAGCCCGCACGCACCAAGACAGGATACTGTTTCCACAGTAAACATCATATCATCTGTGGTATGTTTCTTCTTGCTCAGTCCCAGCTGTTTATAAAGTTCTTCAAGAATCGGCATGGATTTTCTTACATGACAGGCAGTTCCATCACACACTTTGATAACATATTTTCCTTTCGGTTCAAAGGAAAAATTCTCGTAAAAGGTTGCTACACTGTAAGCTTTTGCTTCTGTAATTCCGATCTGTGCTGCTGTATAAGTCAGCAATTCTCCCGGCAGATAACGATATTCGCCCTGAATATCCTGCATGATCGGAATCAGGGATGATGGTTTCTTACCATATTTGGCGATAATCTCATCTGCCTTTTCGTAGTATGACTGGTCTAACATACATTACCTCCTTAAAAATTTTATTCATCCTCTTTTTTACAGTCAGCCAAGCACTTTAACTGTAACACGTAATATTATTATACCTTATTATAAGCATTTTGTACAATTATTTTTTTATTTTTTTTATTTTTTTATAATTTATTTTGCTTTTTCTTTCTCCTTATGCTATACTTTTCTTAATATTTGCTGATTGTTAAGGTTTTTCCTGCGCAAGAAGACATATAGATGCAATCTCATAACGGAATCGTTATAGATTTTCTGTCAATCTGCGCTCTTTTTGTGCAGATTTTTTTCTTTCCGGAAATTGAATACCGGATCGTCACCGACAGAATAAAAAAACGGAGGTATTTTTTCATGTACAATTACAACCCTGCATCATCCATAGCTGATGAATTTATTAATCACGAAGAGATTCTGGAAACACTGGCTTATGCAGATGAAAACAAAAACAATGTCCAGCTGATCGATACCATACTGGAAAAAGCAAGGCTTCGCAAAGGTCTTACCCACAGAGAGGCTTCTGTCCTTTTAGCTTGTGAAATCGAAGAAAAAAATCAGGAGATTTACCATCTGGCTGAACAGATCAAAAAAGATTTCTACGGAAACCGTATTGTTATGTTCGCGCCGCTTTATCTGTCCAATTACTGTATCAATGGCTGTACTTACTGTCCATACCACGCCAGGAATAAACATATTCCAAGAAAGAAACTGACCCAGGACGAAATCCGTAAAGAAGTCATTGCTTTGCAGGATCTTGGTCACAAACGTCTTGCCCTGGAAGCAGGGGAAGATCCGAAAAACAATCCCATCGAATATATTCTGGAAAGCATCAAAACCATCTACAGCATCAAACATAAAAATGGGGCCATTCGCCGTGTAAACGTAAATATCGCAGCGACAACTGTAGAAAACTACCGGAAGCTGAAAGAAGCAGGCATCGGTACTTACATTCTTTTCCAGGAAACCTACCACAAAGAAAGCTATCTGCCACTTCATCCTACAGGACCGAAACATGATTATAATTATCATACAGAAGCCATGGACCGTGCTATGGAGGGCGGGATTGATGATGTAGGTCTTGGTGTCTTGTTCGGTCTTGATAAGTATCGCTATGAGTTTGCCGGTATCCTGATGCATGCAGAACATCTGGAAGCAAAATTTGGGGTCGGCCCTCACACAATCAGTGTACCACGTCTGCGAAATGCCGATGACATTGATGCTTCTGCGTTTACAAACGGAATCGATGACGATACATTTGCCAAAATCGTAGCCTGCATCCGTATCGCAGTCCCTTATACCGGAATGATCGTATCTACCCGCGAAAGTCAGAAATGCAGAGAGCGTGTTCTTCATCTTGGTATTTCCCAGATCAGCGGTGGTTCCAGAACCAGTGTCGGCGGTTATGCAGAACCGGAACCGGAAGAAGAAAGTTCCGCTCAATTTGAAGTCAGTGACACACGATCCCTGGATGAAGTTGTAAAATGGCTGATGGATATGGAATATATTCCAAGCTTCTGTACCGCATGTTACCGGGAAGGACGTACCGGTGACCGTTTTATGACGCTTTGCAAGAATCAGCAGATCCAGAACTGTTGTCATCCAAATGCGCTGATGACCTTAAAAGAATATCTCGTAGATTATGCCGCACCGGAAACAAAAGCAGTCGGAGATGCTCTGATTCAGAAAGAACTGGCCAACATTCCAAAAGAAAAAGTACGAAATCTTGTTATCCAGCATCTTGAGGAAATCGAAAACGGAATCGGAAATGATTTCCGCTTCTGATTCACTGAAAGAAAAACGGGAAAACCCTTCAGGATTTTCCCGTTTTTCTTTATCTTACTGCACCAATTAACGAACCGATATCTTCTATATTATTTTTCTTCATATATTCTTCCATTCCTCTGACCGTCTCTGCCGTAGCATAAGGATTGGTAAAGTTTGCAGTTCCAATAGAAACTGCAGTCGCACCTGCCAGAATGAATTCCAGCGCATCCTCTGCATTGGAAATTCCACCCATACCGATAATCGGCACCTTCACTGCCTGTGCCACCTGGTACACCATACGTACAGCGACCGGTTTTACACAAGGGCCGGACATACCGCCTGTTTTATTGGCAATCGCAAAAGTTCTTCTGTTAATGTCAATTTTCATACCCGTCAGCGTATTAATCAGAGAAAGGACATCTGCCCCTCCTGCCTCTGCTGCTTTTGCCATAACCGTGATATCCGTCACATTTGGGCTCAACTTCATGATTACCGGCTGCTTTGCATATTTTTTTACTTCTCTCGTAATCGCTTCTACTGCTTTTGGATCCTGACCGAATGCAATGCCTCCTTCTTTGACATTTGGACAGGAAATATTGATTTCCAGCATATCAATGGGCTCATCTGCCAGACGTTCCACTACTTCGCAATAATCTTCTGTGCTTTTTCCACATACGTTTACAATAATTTTTGTATCGTATTTTTTCAGGAAGGGAATATCCCGTTCACAGAATACATCAATTCCAGGATTCTGAAGACCGATGGCATTCAACATACCGCCATAAGTTTCTGCAATACGGGGTGTCGGATTTCCCGGCCATGGCACATTTGCCACACCTTTCGTAACGACTGCTCCCAGCTGATTCAAATCTACAAACTCACTGTACTCTGCCCCGGAACCAAAAGTACCAGATGCTGTCATAACCGGATTTTTCAATTCCACACCGGCAAGATTCACTTTCGTATTCATTACAGTTCCACCTCCGTACTCAGGAAAACCGGTCCGTCTTTACAGATGCGTTTGTTATGCACATGAGAATGTGCATCCACATTCTTTGACTGACATACACATGCAAGACACGCACCGATTCCACATGCCATTTTTTCTTCCATAGAAATCCAGCATGGCATGTTTTTCTCTTCTGCATACTGTTTTAATGCACGCAGCATGGGTGTCGGACCACAGGCAAACATCACATCTGCCTGAATGCCATTTTCCCGGATCGCATCCAGTACATTTCCTTTCGTGCCAACACTGCCATCTTCTGTTGCAATGTAAAGGCTTCCTGCATTTTCCAGTTCTTCTTTCAGAAACAGATCGTTGTTTCGATAGCCGGATACGATCACTGCTTCTGCCTCTGCTTCTTTTGCAGTCTGAAGCATAGGTGGTACCCCGATTCCACCACCTACCATGAGAACCCGTTTTCCCTTCGCTTCCTCAAGCGGAAATCCATTTCCAAGAGGTCCCAGAATTTCAAAGGTATCTCCAGACGATGCTTTGGAAAATTCTTCTGTTCCTTTTCCAACTACCCGGTATACAATGCGCAGTTTTCCCTGCTCCCGGTCAATTTCACAAATACTGATTGGTCTTGGAAGTACCCGGCTTTTATCATTGCTGTATACAGAGATAAACTGTCCCGGTTTCGCCTGTACTGCAATCTCTTCTGCCTGCAGCCACATACTGTAAATTCCCTCTGCCAGCTTCTTCTGCTCTGCTACTGTACTTTTTATTTTTACTTTTGCCATAATTGCTCTCTCTATACTTTCCTAATTTATTTTGCCGCCTGAAGCGCACCGTCAATATCTGCCACCATATCTTCCACTGCTTTTCTGGATGCTTCTGCAAAATTTTCTTCTCCGAACTGTGCATACTGTTCCTGTTTATAAGCAGCGATAATTCCTCTGGAAGAATTTACAATCGCACCCAGTCCATCTTCATTAAAGAAATGAACCAGATCTTTTCCTTTTCCTCCCTGTGCACCATATCCCGGTACAAGGATATAAGATTTCGGCATAATTTTACGAAGGACTTTTCCCATCTCCGGATACGTTGCTCCCACAACCGCACCGATATAGCTGTATTCATCTCCCATACAGTCAGCGCCCCATTCTGCCACTTTTTCCCCTACCAGCTCATACAACGGTCTTCCGTCAATCAGTCTGTCCTGGAATTCTCCACTGGAAGGATTGGAAGTCTTAACCAGAATGAACAGACCTTTTTTCTCCTTCTTACATACTTCAATAAATGGTTTTACTCCATCGGATCCCAGATAAGGATTGACAGTTACAAAGTCTTCTCCCATCGGAGTGTATTCCTGACTTCCTACCTGGACTTTTCCGATATGACCGGTTGCATATGCGGCAGAAGTAGAACCGATATCGCCTCTTTTGATATCTCCAATCACAACAAGTCCTTTTTCCTGGCAGTAATCAACGGTTTTCTTGAATGTGATCAACCCGGGAATCCCGAACTGTTCATACATGGCAATCTGAGGTTTTACAGCAGGAATCAAATCAAACGTTGCATCTACAATGGCTTTATTAAACTGCCAGATTGCTTCTGCTGCTCCTTCCAGTGTTTCACCATATTCTTTAAAAGCTGCTTCCTGAATCTGTTGTGGAACATAGGAAAGCATAGGATCCAGACCTACGCAAATGGGTGCATGGGTTTTTCTTATTTTCTCTGTCAGTTTGTTAATCATGATTTTTCCTCCGTTATCTTTTATCAGTACTTTTTATTCATAAAGATATGCAATCTTACCATCACAGATGGTTGCCCTTACAACACCTTTGACTTTCCAACCGTTAAATGGGGTATTCTTTCCTTTTGAAAGGAAAGTCATAGAATCAATCACATATTCTTCTTCCGGATTAATAACTGTTACATCAGCAGGTGAGCCCACTTTCAGATTTCCTCTGTCCGAACCTATGATTCTGGCCGGATTGTAACTCATCTTCTCTGCCATCTGCATTGGTGTAAGAATTCCTTTATCTACCAGCTCTGTAATCGTAAGTGCCACGGAAGTTTCCAGACCTACAATACCAAACGGTGCTTTTGTAATCGGTTCATTTTTTTCTTCTCTGCTGTGTGGTGCATGATCTGTACTGATTACATCAATAATGTCATTTTTCAATCCTTCGATCAATGCTTCTTTGTCCTCTTTTGTACGCAGAGGCGGGTTCATCTTGTAATTGGAATTATTCGCATCCATATCGTCCGATGTCAGGGTGAAATGATGCGGGCATACTTCTCCTGTTACCGGAAGTCCTTCCTCTTTTGCAAGTGCAATCATTTTTACACTGTCTTTTGTAGAACAATGACAAAGATGGAGTCTGACACCAGTCTCTTTTGCAAGGATGATATCGCGGGCAGCAATCACATCTTCCACTGCATTACTGATACCTGGAAGACCATTTTCTCTTGCGTGTGCATCTTCATTTACACACCCTTTTCCCACCATATTTCTATCTTCACAGTGTGCAAAAACAGGAATGTCATGTTTCGCTGCAATTTTCATTGCTTCTTTATACAATGCTGCGTTCATAACACTTTTGCCGTCTTCACTGATAGCCGGAATTCCCTGTTTGATCATCCCTTCAATATCTGCCAGTCTTTCACCGGCCTGCCCTTTGGTTACTGCACCAATTTGAAGTACATGCACGGGAGCCAGTTCTGCTGCTTTGTTATGCACATATCTGACCCGATCCCCCTCGTCAATGACCGGTTTCGTATTCGGCATTGCAAGAATCGTAGTAAACCCACCCTTTGCAGCTGCCTTGGATCCGGAAACAACATCCTCTTTATAGGTCAGTCCAGGATCTCTCAGATGGACATGAAGATCGATCAGCCCCGGCATTACATAACATCCACTTGCATCAATCACTTTATCCCCGTTGGCTGGAGTGATGTCTTCACTTATCTCCTTTATCTTTCCGCCTTCAATATAAAGATCGCCTATCTGATCCGTACGGGTTGCAGGATCTATAATGCGACCATTCTTAATTAAAATATTCATGGATTTTCCTCCGACTCCCTATATAGTTCTTTTGAATTTAATAGTAACATACACAAATTCTTTCGTCAATTATGCATTTTAACTTGACTTTTGCGGGCTTTCCGCATATACTATCTTTGTAATTAAATATTGGATATAAATAATGTGTGCATTTCACAAGTTTCCGTAATTGCAAGATTAAGCGGTTTTTAGAGATTGTATTATATAATTTATATTTATAATATATTCTCTAAAGACCGCTTTTTTAGACAATTGAGAACGATTGAATATCCTGCTTTCTATTATTTTATCCTTTTTTTAACTACTATTTTTCATTTTATGGAGGTAACATCATGAACAAGGGAACTGTTAAATGGTTCAACGCAGAAAAAGGTTACGGATTCATCACAGGTGAAGACGGACAGGACGTATTCGTTCACTTTTCTGCAATCAACGGTGAGGGTTTTAAAACTCTGGAAGAAGGACAGGCAGTATCTTATGATTTAACCGAAGGTGCTCGCGGTATGCAGGCAGCTAACGTAGAGAAATTATAATTATTGCTGTAAATAAAAAGGAGTCTGTTATCACAGACTCCTTTTTATTTTTTATACGCTTATTCTGTCTCCGCTTCATTTAAAGAACTCAGATAATCCGTAATTGATGTAACATTCATCTCAGTGGTAACTGCCTGGGCGTTCTCATCCGGTTGTGTGAGCAGCTGATATGCAGAATATCCAATCCATCCTGCAAGTAAAATGCAGACAGCTGCAATCCCAAGTTTTTCTCCCAGCATAATTCTGTCTTCTCTTTTCTGAAGCTTTTCCCGGTTTCTTTTTTCTTTTTTATATTTATCAACTTTCTCCTGACTCATGTTTGATACTCCTTATTCTGTTTTCTTTTTTTCGCTTTTCTCATTATATCACAGCAACTTCCTGATTGCTATACCAGACCAAGGGTTTTTAGCAGAAACAGCCATCCGGTCAATGTAAATGCAGAAAAAAAGGTGGTGACCATAACAGTACTGGAAGTCAGTACCCCTTCATGTCCCATATTCTTTGCCATAATAAAACAACTGACTGTGGTGGCCGAACCAAGCATGACCAGAATTGCTACCAGTTGCTCTCTGCGGTATCCCAGATGTACTGCCACCGGAAGGAATACAGCTGCAAGAATCACCAGTTTAAAAGCACTGGCCGCAATCGTAGGTTTTATTTTTGCCAGTGCTTTTTTTCCTTCAAAAGAAGCCCCCATTGCCATAAGCCCAAGCGGGGTTGCAAGCACTGCGATATTTTTTACTGTTTTGTGCAGAATCTCCGGCTGAGGGATTCGAAGGACTGACCAGATCATTCCAACAAAAATGCCAAGGATGATCGGATTCGTAAGAATCCCTTTTACTGTTTTCCAGAGCAGACTTCGATCCATCTTTTCTCTGTTTGGTTTCAGAAAAGAAAGCACGATCACTGCAAAAATATTATAAAGAGGCACCGTACCAATGATCATAAGCGGTGCCATGCCGGCATTCCCATATATATTCTGAATAAAAGCAATGCCAAGGATTGCAGCACTGCTCCGATAAGCAGCCTGTACAAATTCCCCCCGTTCATCGGGCTTTGCAAAAAACAGTGAAAAAAAAGCGACTGCTCCAATACTGATCAAAGTAACTAAAAAACAGAACAGGACAAATCCTCCGTCCCAGTTTTCCCGGATATCTACAGAAGAGATATCCTGAAAAACCAAGGCTGGAATTGCTGCTGTAAATACAAATTTGTTGACCTTTGCCACAAAAGCCGAATCCATAATTCCCACTTTCCGGAAAAATCCTCCCAGAATCATAGTAAGGAAAATCGGTAATGTGGCATTCAGGCTAAAAATCAGATTTTCCACTTATTTTTCTTCCTTTACCAGCACTTTCAAAACTTCTGAAATATACATGGTATGGTAATCTTTCTGCGGATACCATTTTTCTTCATTTTCCGGAGCATCAAATTTTTCCGGAACGATTTCATCGTGATACATCTTTTTACATACCAGAATCATATCTGCTTCTTCAAAAGCCGGAGTTCCGTCTACAAAATACGGAGTCAGACCTGCCTCTTTGATCTTATCTTCATCACGTCCGGACACGGATCCGCACAGACTCAGAGCTTTTCTATATGCCTCACTATAGAAAGATATGGTAAATGTATCATTATGATCTACAAATTCTTTCGTATAGCGCTGCGGACGAATATATGTGGTAACTGCATTTTTTCCCCATATAACGCCAACTCCGCCCCAGCTGGCTGTCATTGTATTTATTTTTTCTTCTGTTCCTGCAGTAATCAGAAGCCATTCCTTTCCGATTTTTGTAAAAGGATTCCATTGCAGATCTTCTGCTTTTACTTCTTTAAATGCCATAATCATTCCCTCTTTTCCTGTTTTTAAAGTCTTCCATACAATTTAGTCATATGCCAGATTTTCTGTTTCAGTTCCTCGGAAAATGCATCTTTTGTCATGCGCCATTTCCAGTTATCTCCCAAAGTAGATGGCATATTGATTCTTGCTTCACTTCCAAGTCCCAGAAAATCCTGTACCGGAATAATGCAGGTATCTGCCTCGCTGCGCATTGCAAGCGCAATCAGATCCCAATGTCTCTGATCTTCCGGTGTATAAAAATTATTCATATAACGGATTGCTACATCTTTGTCCCACTCTGCCATATGTGCAAACCATCCCAAGGTTGTATCATTATCATGTGTTCCCGTATAAACCACACAGTTTCTGTCATATTTATAAGTAAGATAGTCACTGTCTTCTCCCGGATCAAATGCAAACTGAAGCACTTTCATTCCCGGATAGCCGCTGTCTTCCAGCAATTGATATACAGATTCTGTCAGGAATCCCAAATCTTCTGCAATGATATTCAGCTCACCCAGCTCTTCTTTCATTGCACAAAACAGATCCATTCCCGGACCTTTTTCCCAATGTCCATTCACAGCTGTGTCATCTCCGTATGGAATGGAAAAATATTCATCAAATCCACGAAAATGATCAATTCTCACAATATCATACAATTGGAAACAATGAGCAATTCGTTGCAGCCACCACTGATAGCCTGTTTTTTTATGATATTTCCAGTCATAAAGAGGATTTCCCCAAAGCTGTCCCGTCGCCGAAAAAGCATCCGGAGGACAGCCTGCAACTGCTGAAGGCAGACAGTCTTCATCTAACTGGAAAAGTTCCGGATTTGCCCAGGTATCTGCACTGTCAAAAGCAACATAAATCGGAATGTCTCCTACAATTTCAATTCCCTTTTCATGTGCATATGCTTTTACCTTCTGCCACTGTTCAAAAAACTCATACTGCAGGAACTGATAAAAAGCACATTCTTCTTTTAATTCCTCGCTGTAACGCTGTAACGCTTCCGGTTTGCGCAGACGGATATCCTCATCCCACGCAATCCAGCTTTTTCCTTCATATTTATTCTTCACTGCCATATACAATGCATAATCAGACAGCCAGTACGCATTTTCTTCACAAAAAGCAAGAAAATCTTTGTCTTCCAAAATCTCACTTCTCAGAAACGCTTTTTTCAGAAGTGCAAAACGACAGTTGTAGATTTTTCCGTAATCAATATAAGAAGGGTGATCTCCATAATCACAAGTTTCACATTCTTCTTTTGTCAGAAGTCCTTTTTCAATCAATGTCTCCAGATCAATAAAATATGGATTTCCGGCAAAGGTAGAAAAAGACTGATAAGGAGAATCTCCATAACTGGTAGGACCAAGGGGCAGAATCTGCCACAACTTCTGTCCGGTCTCCTTTAACAAATCAATAAATTCATATGCTTCTTTTGAAAATGCTCCAATCCCATAAGGAGATGGCAGACTGGCAATCGGAAGCAGCATTCCATTTCTTCTCATATTCTTTTCCTCATTCTGTATAGTTTATTTTTACTAAAGTAAGACCTCTGGCCGGTGCAGTAGCTCCTGCTGCTTTTCTGTCACAGGCCTCTATAATTGCCTTCATATGTTCTGGTTCATAAGCACCGGATCCGATTTCCATCAAAGTACCGGCAATAATCCGGACCATATTATATAAAAATCCGCTTCCTGTTATCCGCAGTGTAATTACATCTCCTTCCTTTTTCACAGAAAAAGCATGGATACTGCGAACCGTGGTTTTTACCTGCGCTCCGGAACCACAAAAGCTCTTAAAATCATGTTCTCCCAGTAAATACTGCCCTGCCTCTGCCATTCTGTCTACATCCAGGGGAACATACGTAAAATGCGAATACAGACGCTCCGTCGGTACAGGAAATCTCCGATTCAGAATTCTGTATGCATAAGTTTTTTCACTTTTTACATAACGGGGATGAAAATCCGCCGCTACTTCCTTTGACATTTGAATCCGGATATCCTCCGGCAATCTCTGATTCAATGCATAGGAAATTTTCTCTCCCGGCATTCTTGCAGAAGTATCAAACACCGCTATATTTCCCAATGCATGAACTCCTGCATCCGTACGACTGGCTCCTATGGTTTCAATCGGTTCCTGCAAAAGTTCTGACAGATGACGGTTCAACACTTCCTGTACAGTGATTCCATTTGGCTGTACCTGCCAGCCACAGTAATTCGTACCATCATAAGCAACTTCCAGCATCACACGTTTCATCTTTTCTCATCCTCCTACAGCAGTACACGGATGACGATTCCTGCCGCCAAATAAGCAAACATCATACCATAAGCAATCCTGTCGATTCCTTTATACTTTAATGGTTTCATGGAAGTTCTGTGTTCTCCGCCATGATAGCAGCGTGCCTCCATTGCCATGGCCAGATCATCGGCTCTTCGAAATGCGGAAATAAACAAAGGCACTAACAACGGGATCAGATTTTTCGCTTTGTTGATGATATTTCCCGATTCAAAATCCGCCCCTCTTGCAATCTGTGCTTTCATGATTTTATCGGTTTCTTCCATAAGAATCGGTATAAATCGCAATGCGATGGACATCATCATAGAAATTTCATGTACAGGCACTCGAATCCTGGTAAGTGGATGCATAAGCTTTTCCAACCCATCCGTCAATTGATTGGGGGTTGTCGTCAATGTCATAACGGATGATCCCATAACCAGATAAATCAGTCGAATTCCGATTTTAACAGCCTGTTTGATCCCTTCTTCTGTTATCTTGAAAATCCAGAACTGTGCAATTACCGTTCCAGGTACCAGAAAAAGATTAAAACTGATTGTCACAAGAAAAATAAAGAACAAAGGTTTTAACCCTTTCATCATAAATTTTACCGGTACCTTCGATAAAAGAATGATTGCAGCCAGAAATACGGTCGCCAGCAAATAACCCCACACAGAATCCGCCACAAACAAAGAAATCAGAAACAGAATCGTTCCTGTAAATTTCACTCTTGGATCCAGACTGTGCAGAACGGATTTTGCCGGGTAATACTGACCAATTGTAATATCTCGTATCATGATAAGTTATTTCTCCAGTACTTTTAAAATGCTTCTTTTTGCTTCTTCTACTGTAGTGGCTTCTGTATCCACAGGCAGTCCCTTTTCCTTTAAAGCATGCATGATATAAGTGATCTGAGGTGCCGCAAGTCCCATAGACTCCAATTCCATATAATGAGAAAATACTTCTCTTGGCACTCCGTCAAAAGCCTTTTCCCCTTTGTTCATAACGATCATCCGGTCTACATACCTGGCAATATCTTCCATGCTATGCGAAACAAGAACCACCGATATCTTTCGCTCCTCATGCAAAGCTGCAATCTGATCAAGAATCTCATCACGCCCCTGTGGATCCAGTCCTGCTGTCGGTTCATCAAGAATCAGCACTTCCGGTTCCATTGCAAGAACGCCTGCAATCGCCGCCCGTCGTTTTTGTCCACCGGAAAGTTCAAACGGCGAACTTTTATAATATTGCTCCGGAAGCCCTGCCTGAGCAAGTGCTTTTCGCGCTCTTTCTTCTGCCTCTTCCTGAGACGCTCCCAGATTTTTCGGACCGAAACATACATCTGTAAGCACATCCGCTTCAAAAAGCTGATGCTCCGGATACTGAAAAACCAGACCCACATGACTTCTGAGTTTTCTCAGATCATACCCTTCCTGCCAGATATCCTCACCATCATAAAGAACTTTTCCTGAAGTCGGTTTCATAAGTCCGTTAAAATGTTGGATGAGTGTGGATTTCCCACTTCCTGTATGGCCGATAATTCCCACAAATTCCCCGGCGCGTATTTCTGCATTGACATTTTTCAGAGCATGCATCTCATATACTGTATCAGGACTGTACGTATAAGTTACATTTTCCAGTTTTATTGACATAACGCGTTCACCAATTCCTCCTTTGTCAAAATCCCATCCGGCAGAGAAAGACCTGCTTGTTTCAATTCATGGGCCAGAAGTGTTACCTGCGGCACATCCAGTCTATAGGATTTCAGCTTCTCCACCTGGGAAAATATCTCTCTTGGTGTTCCTTCCATAACTACTTTTCCATGATCCATGACAAACACTCGATCTGCATGGATGACTTCTTCCATATAGTGCGTGATCAACACAACCGTAATGTTCTTTTTCTCATTTAATTCTTTTACCGCCCGAAGAACCTCTTTTCGTCCATTCGGATCCAGCATTGCTGTAGGCTCATCCAGAATAATGCATTTTGGTTCCATCGCCATTACACCGGCAATGGCCACTCTCTGTTTCTGACCACCGGAAAGTTTATTTGGTGAATGTGACCGATATGCCGTCATTCCTACCGCTTCCAGACTTCGATTTACCCGCATCCAGATTTCCTCTGTAGGTACGCCCATATTTTCCGGACCAAATCCCACATCTTCCTCTACAACCGTTCCGATAATCTGATTATCCGGATTCTGAAATACCATCCCAGCCTTCTGACGAATTTTCCAGACTTTCTCTTCCGTTGTCGTATTCATTCCGTCCAGCCATAAAGCACCTTCCGTAGGATACAGCAATGCATTGATATGCTTTGCAAGGGTGGATTTTCCAGAACCATTGTGCCCCAGGACTGCAATAAACTGTCCCGGAGCGACATCCAGATTCACATCTTCCAGAGCACGATACGTTGTTTCTATGTGACCGCTCTCATCATATTTATAATAATCGTGTATCAGTTTCACTGCTTTTATGATTCCCATACTATATCCTCTCTGTAAGCCTCTTACTGATTGCAGATATAACGATAAACGTTGATATCATTTCCCTCTTCTTCCAGATGATAATCAATTTTTTCAAATCCCAGTTTACGAGCAAGATTGACAGACGGAAGATTCGCTGAATGAATTCTGCAGTAAAGGTGCCTTGCACCTCGTTTTTCCGCTTCTTCCAGAACTGCCCTGCATGCTTCCAGCGCATATCCCTGGCGTCTGTAATCCGAATCGATCAGATATCCCAATTCCACTACCGAATTTCTTCCATTCCACATTTTCGGTTCAATTCCAATCCGTCCGATCATCTTTCCTGTCTTCTTTTCTACAATTGCCCAGAATCCCATATCACACATTTCATACATATATTTTCTGTAATTAGGAAAATTTGCAATTTCTTCTTCCAGAGGCTTTTCTTCCCCTTCTGTCACATAAGGATCCGAATTCTGATTACTAAGCGCCACCATACAAGGCAATTCTTCTTCTGCAATCTCCCGAATGATCAACCGGGCTGTTTCACAGACCGTTGCCGGAAGATGATGGTCGTGACAATATACTTTGTCAAGAAAGTTCCCGTCTATTTCTTCATACCCTTCAATGACCATAGCGGCTGTACTCAGATCCTGCATACCGGAATCCGGATTATAATATGCCACACAAGTCATTCCGGCTGCTTCTGCAGCTCTGCATCCATTTTTAGAATCTTCAATGACCAGACATTCCTCTGGTTGCAATCCAAGATGTTTCGCTGTCTCAAGAAAAATATCCGGATCCGGCTTTGGATTTTTTACAGATTCTCCACTCATCAGATAATCAAAACAGGTTTCCACACGAAGACTTTTTACAACCTGTCTGATATATTCTTCTGGAGAAGACGAAGCAATTGCCATCCGGTATCCGAATTTCTTCAATCGCTTAAGCAGATCCTGAACTCCCGGAATCACAGGAAACCCTTCCTGTTCCATCATTGTTTTTTTCAGTCTTTGTACCTCTTCCGCCAATTCTTCGTCTTCCGGGTCTACTCCATAATTGTCATGAAGAATGTTCAGAAGAAAACGGTTTGTGGAACCAATACAGGGTTTGTAAGTTTCATAATCCAGGTCAATTCCCCTGGTTTCCAGAGCCTTTTTCCATACTCTGTAATGAACGGGTTCACTGTTAATGAGAACGCCATCCATATCAAAGATTATTCCTTTCAGCATTTTTCTTCTCCATAAAGGCAAAGGTGCCGCCAGGAAGCGACACCTTTTCGCATCAACTACATGGTCCTATACTGTCTCAAATAATAATGTATCCATAAGTTCCCATATTTCTTCCCGCCCCTGTTTTGTCTCTGCGGAAAATGGAATTACTCTGGTTCCGGGCAAAAGATTCAACCCGTCCTTCAGAGCTTTCACATGTTTCTGTACCTGGCTGCGCTTGAGTTTGTCTACTTTCGTAGCAATAATAATGGGTTGATATCCATTATGCACAATCCAGTCATACATCATCTTATCATTGGCCGACGGATCATGTCGTATATCCACAAGTAAAAATACAGCTTTCAGCTGTCTGGAACGTTTCAGATAACGTTCGATCAGTTTTCCCCACTGTTCTTTTACAGACTGGGAAACTTTTGCATATCCATATCCCGGCAGATCGACCAGATACATAGCATCATTCACATTATAAAAATTAATTGTCTGCGTTTTCCCCGGAGAAGCGCTGGTTCTTGCCAGAGCTTTCCGGTTCATAAGGGCATTGATCAGGGATGATTTTCCCACATTTGATTTTCCGGCAAAAGCCACCTGAGGCACATCCGTTTCCGGAAGTGTACTTGTAACTCCACACACAATATCAAGTGATACGTTTTTTATAATCATCTTCAGCCTCCTATAAACGCCTCTTTTAATACTTCTTTCATCTCACTTACAAATTGAACGCTCAGATCTTCTGTAATTTCCGCATCCAGTTCTTCCACATCCGGTCTGTTTTCATCCGGAACGAGAACGATTTCAATTCCCGCATTTTTGGCTGCAAGCAATTTTTCTTTCAAACCACCAATTGGAAGTACTCTTCCCCGAAGCGTAATCTCTCCTGTCATAGCAAGATTGGCTTTTACAGGGATTCCGGTAATTGCGGAAAGCATGGCTGTAGCCATAGTAATTCCCGCCGAAGGACCATCTTTTGGCACCGCACCTTCCGGAATATGAATATGTATATCATTTTCCTGGAAAAATTCAGGCTTTATCCCATATTCTTCTGCTATGGAACGAATGTAACTGATTCCTGTCTGAGCAGATTCTTTCATCACATCGCCTAATTGACCGGTAAGCAGAAATTCTCCCTTTCCAGGCATAAGATTTACTTCAATCTGAAGGGTATCGCCACCTACGCTGGTCCATGCAAGTCCTCTTACGATACCAACCTGATCTGCATCATTTTTCATCTGATAAGTATAGCGGGCACGGCCAAGCAGATCCGAGAGATTTTCTTTCTCCACTTTTACAGATTCTTCTTTGTCTTCCAGAATTCTTCGTGCAGTTTTTCTGCAGATATCTCCGATTTTACGCTCTAACTCACGAACGCCGGCTTCTTTTGTATAACCACTGATAATCTTTCTGAGTGCTTCATCAGAAACAGTAAGCTGCTCTTCCTTCAGTCCATGCGCTTTGATCTGCTTTGGTATCAGGTGTTCTCTGGCAATATGCCATTTTTCATTTTCGGTATAGCTGCTTACTTCTATAATTTCCATTCGATCCAGAAGCGGTTTCGGTATGGTCTGAAGATCATTTGCTGTTGCAATAAACAAAACCTCTGATAAATCCAATGGAATTTCCACATAGTGATCTCTGAATTTACTATTCTGTTCAGAATCCAGCACTTCAAGAAGTGCCGATGAAGTATCTCCTTTGTAATCACTGCTTACTTTATCAATTTCATCCAGCAGCATCAACGGATTTTTCACTCCTGCCTGAATCAGTCCATTTGCGATTCTTCCCGGCATTGCCCCGATATACGTTCTCCGATGTCCACGGATTTCTGCTTCGTCCCGGACACCACCAAGACAGATTCTTACATATTCTTTGTGAAGTGCACGGGCTACGGATCTGGCAATGGAAGTTTTTCCCGTTCCCGGAGGACCTACCAGACAAAGGATCGGGCTTTCCCCTTTCTTTGTCAGTGTACGGACAGCCAGAAATTCCATAATTCGTTCTTTTACTTTTTTCAGACCATAATGATCTTCTTCGAGAATCGCATACGCTTCTTCCAGTTTTTTATTATCCCGTGTCATTTTATCCCAAGGCAAAGAAAGTAAGGTTTCGATATAACTACGCATCACACCGGCTTCTGCAGGACTTCCTACTGTATTCTTAAACCGGTCGATTTCTTTTATGATCCTGTTCTTGACTTCTTTTCCTGCTTTTAGTTTTCCTACTTCTTCACGAAACTGCTCTGCTTCGGAACGTGTATCATCTTCCCCCAGTTCTTCCCGAATAACTTTCATCTGTTCCCGGAGAATGTACTCTCTTTGATTCTTATCTACCCGTTCTTTCACTTTCGCCTGAAGTTCCGCTCCGATTTCCAGCACTTCAATTTCATTGGTGAGAACAATCCCAAGTGCCTCGTATCGATTTTCAATCTGCACTGCTTCCAAAATCCGCTGACGATCTTCGTATTTCATAGGCAGATGTATGGAAATCTGGTCAATGACTTTTTCCACATCTTCCATCTCTAAGATCTGACCTGCAAGGTCCTTGCTGACCTTTGTATTCGAGTTACAATATCGAATAAATAACTCTTTTATATTTCGAAGCATGGCTTCTTCTATGTTGGGATCTGTTTCTTTTTTGTCTTCTTCCTCAAAAACGGCTGCTTCTGCATTTAAATACGGCTCGGTTTCTGTAAATCGAATCAATTCTGCCCGACTTAGTCCCTCTACCAGAACACGGACAATATTCTTTGGCAATTTTACCAGCTGCTTAATTTCAGCAACTGTACCAATTCCATAAAGATCTTCCTGTTTTGGTTCTTCCACTTCAGGATCTTTTTGTGTGATCAGTAAAATCTTTTGATCCTGTAACATGGCTCGTTCAATAGCCTGAATGGATTTTTCTCTGCTCACATCAAAATGGACGATCATATCCGGAAGAATTACCGTTCCTCTCAGGGCAATGGCCGGCAGATTATTTATTATGTCACTCATTTCCATGCCTCCTTAGTCTTTACAGTTTCTATCATGCAGTTTCCGGTGTTCCCCTTTTGCGTCCGCCCTTGGATCTTCTTGTTGGTGGCTGCATTTCTCCGCGCTGAATTTCAGCAGTTCCTTTTCCATCCACCACATCTTTTGTTATTTTACAGGAACAGATGGTTTCATCGGAAGGTGTCTCATACATAAGATCCATCATGGTATTTTCCATAATCGCTCTTAATCCCCTTGCTCCTGTCTTTCTTTCCATTGATTTTTCTGCAATGGAAACCAATGCATCATCATCAAACTCCAGCGTAATGCCATCCAGCTCAAACAATTTTTTGTATTGTTTTATAAGAGAATTTTTTGGTTCTTTTAAAATTCTTACCAGAGCATCCTGATCCAATGCTTCCAGTGATACCACTACCGGAACACGTCCTACAAATTCAGGGATCATACCAAATTTCACAAGATCCTGCGGCATAACTGCTTTCAGTACTTCTCCCACATTTCTTTCTTTTTTGTTTTCAATGACTGCGTTGAATCCAATGGCTTTTGTATCCATTCTTGTTTCAATGATTTTATTCAAACCTTCAAATGCCCCGCCACAGATAAAGAGAATATTGGTTGTATCAATCTGAATGAATTCCTGATGGGGATGTTTTCTTCCTCCCTGAGGCGGAACACTGGCAACTGTTCCTTCCAGGATCTTAAGCAATGCCTGCTGTACCCCTTCTCCGGAAACATCACGGGTAATTGACGTATTCTCTGATTTTCTGGTAATCTTATCGATTTCATCAATATAGATAATCCCATACTGCGCCCGTTCTACATCGTACTCAGCAGCCTGAATAATCTTCAGCAGGATATTTTCCACATCCTCACCGACATAACCTGCTTCTGTAAGTGTCGTCGCATCTGCGATTGCAAAGGGTACATTCAGAAGTTTTGCAAGGGTCTGTGCAAGCAACGTTTTTCCTGAGCCGGTTGGTCCAAGCATCAGAATGTTGCTCTTCTGAAGTTCCACATCTGATGTATTGCCTGCCAAAACTCTTTTATAATGGTTATAAACTGCTACGGAAAGTACTTTCTTTGCTTCGTCCTGTCCGATTACATATTCATCCAGAAATGCCTTGATTTCCTGTGGTTTCAGCAGATTGATCTCTGTGCTTGTCTGTTCTGCATATTGCATATTGTCTTCATCAATGATTTCTGCACAGATTTCCACACATTCATCACAGATATAAGTTCCGCTCGGACCAGCAATCAACTTGCGTACCTGATCCTCTGTTTTTCCGCAGAAAGAGCAACGAACTTTCGGTTCATTTCCTTTTATTGCCATGTTTTTTTCCTTTCTGTTGTCTGTATTAATGGCGAAAAGACTCCCGCAGCCAAAAGCGCAGGAGTCTTATCATTCGTCTTACTTCTTATACTCAATTATACTATCAATCAGACCATAAGCCTTTGCCTCTTCTGCGGACATATAGTAATCTCTCTCCGTATCTCTGGCAACGACTTCATACGGCTGACCTGTATTTGCAGCCAGAGTCTCATTCAGTTTCTTCTTCGTTTTCAGAATCATATCTGCAACAATCTGAATCTCTGTAGCCTGGCCTTTTGCTCCGCCGGATGGCTGATGAATCATAATTTCTGCATTTGGCAGGGCAAATCGTTTTCCCTTTGTTCCGCCGGCAAGAAGAAATGCACCCATACTTGCTGCCATTCCTACACAAATGGTAGAAACATCACATTTGATATAATGCATGGTATCATAAATTCCCCATCCTGCTGTAACGGAACCTCCAGGACTGTTAATATATAACTGAATATCTTTTCCCGGGTCTTCAGATTCCAGGAAAAGAAGCTGTGCGATTACCAGACTTGCCGTGGTATCATTTACTTCTTCTCCAAGGAAGATAATTCTGTCTTTCAGCAGACGTGAATAAATATCGTAGCTTCTTTCGCCTCTGCTGGTCTGTTCAATGACATATGGTACTAAACTCATACAACTCCTCCTACTCTTCTGTCACACGGGCCAAAGGACTGATTAAGCCTCTTTATTTTCTACTACTTCTGTAACTTTTGCAGCTTCAGCTACCAGAGTAACAGCTTCCTGAACAGCTAAATCTTTTTTGATCTGTTCTTTTTCGTAGTCACCCATTACTTCTTTTAACTTGTCAGCTTCCATTTTGTACATTTCAGCCATTTTTGCAATTTCTTCATCTACTTTCTCATCAGAGATTTCAATGTTTTCTACTTCTGCAACTTTTTCCAGTACCAGACGGCTCTGGATTCTCTTCAGTGCCTGTGGTCTCATCTGTTCCTGAATCTTTGCCTGATCCAGACCTGTGAACTGATAATACTGATCAATAGAAAGCCCCTGTGCCTGCATTCTTCTGATGAAATCATTCATAAGCTGGCTGATCTGGCTCTGAACCATTGGTTCCGGAATATCCATTTCTGCATTTTCGATGATTTTATCTACTACTTTGTCTTCTTTTTCACGTTTTGCAACGTCTTCTTTTCTTTCTTTTAATTTCTTTGCAATATCTTCTTTGTATTCAGCCAGTGTATCAAATTCAGAAACATCTTTTGCGAATTCGTCATCCAGCTCAGGAAGTTCTTTCACTTTGATTGCTTTTACTGTGCATTTGAATACAGCCGGTTTTCCAGCCAGATCTGCTGCATGGTATTTTTCCGGGAAAGTAACGTTTACGTCTTTTTCTTCTCCGATCACTGCACCTACCAGCTGCTCTTCAAATCCCGGAATAAAGGAATTGGATCCGATTGTCAGAGGATAGTCGGTTCCTTTTCCGCCTTCAAAAGCAGTTCCATCAACAAAACCTTCGAAATCAAGTGTGATCATATCACCGTTTTCTACTGCTCTGTCATCTACATCCAGTGTTCTGGAGTTGCTTTCCTGTTCTTTCTTCAGTTCTGCTGCAACTTCTTCTTCTGTTACTTCTGTTCCGGATACTTCTACTTCCACACCTTTGTATTCGCCCAGAGTTACTTCCGGTTTTACAGCTACTTCAGCTGTGAAGATAAAAGATTTTCCTTTTTCAATCTGTACAACATCGATTTCCGGCTGAGAAACGATTTCCAGACCGCATTCTTCTGCTGCCTTCGGATATTCTGTCTGGATCAGTGCATTTGCTGCATCTTCGAAGAAGATACCTGCTCCATACATTTTTTCAATCATAATACGCGGAGCTTTTCCTTTACGGAATCCCGGTACGTTAATTCTGTTTTTGTTTTTGTTATACGCAGCGTTCACTGCTTTTTCAAAATCTTCTGCAGAAGCTTCGATGGTAAGCTTTGCCATGTTTTTTTCCAGTTTTTCTACCTGTACGCTCATTTTAAATGATTCCTCCTTGAACTCTATATGTATTTCTGCATATTAGGTATTCATGCTTATTCATACTTACAGTCATTATCACAGTATAGCACAAGGTTTTTTAAAATACCAGCACTTTTTTCAGTAAACAATGGATTTTTTTATCTGATGTGCCTTCACTTCTCCTTCCAGCTGAGAAATCAATTCCAGTGCAAAAGCAATTGCTGTTCCCACTCCTCTGCTGGTCGTCACATTTCCATCTCTTACAACTGCATCCGCAGAAAGTACCGCTCCTTTGAGTTTCTCTTCGCATCCCGGATAACAGGTTGCTTTTCTGCCTTTCAGAATCCCATTTGCCCCCAAAACACCCGGTGCGGCACAAATGGCTGCTACTTTTTTCCCTTCCTGATCAAACTTCACCAGAAGTTCACAGAGCTCTTTGTGTTCTCCCAGATGAAGTGTTCCCGGCATCCCGCCCGGTAATACAAGAAGATCTGCTTTTTCACACGTTTCCTTTTCAAACAACGCATCTGTTTTTATCTGAATTCCATGAGAACCGGTCACATACAGGCTGTCTGAAACCGATACCATAGTCACCGTTTCTCCTGCTCTTCTCAAAAGATCGACTACCGTAAGTCCTTCTACTTCTTCAAAACCATCTGCAAAAAAAATACACACATTTGCCATTTGCGTTCCTCCTTTAAAACTGTTTTCTTTTTCTTCCAAATATGATATCTTAGTATAAAAGAAATCATACAAGGAGTCATTGTATTATGGAAATCGAAAAAAAATATCTTATAAAAGATCTTCCCGAAAATCTGGAGCAATATGCATTCCACAAAATCGAGCAGGCCTATCTGAATACCGATCCCGTTGTACGCATCCGCAAACAGGATGATTCCTACCTCCTCACCTATAAAGGAAAAGGACTTATGGTCCGGGAAGAGTACAATCTTCCTCTGAATGAAGCATCTTATCTCCATCTAAAAGAAAAAGCAGACGGAGTCATTCTCTCCAAAACCCGTTACCTTCTTCCACTGGATAACGGCCTGACCATAGAACTTGACGTATTTGACGCCCCTTATGAAGGTCTGTACCTGGCAGAAGTCGAATTTCCGGATGAAGATTCCGCCAATCATTTCCTTCCCCCTGCCTGGTTCGGTGAAGATGTAACCTTTTCCAAAACCTACCACAACAGCAATCTGTCTAATCCAGATAACAGGAAATAGGAGTCCGTTCGGACTCCTTTTTTCCACTAAATACAGCAATGGATTATTGTTTCTTCTTCTTTAATTCTTCTACAATCCTGTCCCACGTTTCTTCCTCACGCTTGTCCAGTTCTCTCTCCAGCTCCTCGTCTTTCTTACTTTCAAGATATCGCACATAAAGTTTGGGAATCATGCCAAGAACAGAACCTGCTGCCCGAAGGAAAAGGTTCCGACTTTCCTTCCATCGCAAGCTTAATTTCAATATTTGATCCATGTTCTTCCTTTTCTGCTAAATGCAAGATATATCAATGTTTTTCCTCCTCCATTTTAACAGCAGAACAGTCTGTGTGCAATGATAAATATTGCAAAACTACCGAAATCAGAGTTGTCTTGTTTTCTTCACACAGGCACGTACGCTTTCCATCACTGCACTGCGCATTCCTCTTTCTTCCAATACACCGATTCCTTCAATTGTTGTACCGGCCGGCGAGCATACCATATCTTTTAATTCTCCCGGATGCATGCCTGTTTCCAGAACCATTTTTGCACTTCCATATACTGCCTGCGCAGCAAACTCATATGCCTGTTTCCTCGGCATGCCTTCTGCTACTGCCCCGTCTGCCATTGCTTCAATAAACAGAAAAACAAAAGCCGGTGAACTTCCGCTGACTGCCCCGACTACATCCAATATCGTTTCCGTCACCGTATCCGCCCGTCCGAAAGAACGAAGCAGCACCAACGCTTCCTTCACTTCCTTTTCTGTTACCTGATCGTTGGGACATACACCGGTAATTCCTTCTCCTACCAAGGCAGGGGTGTTTGGCATGGTACGGATGATCTTACATTTTTTCCCAAACTGCGCTTCCAGCCATTCCAGTTTCTTTCCTGCCACAATTGAGAGGATCACCTGGTTTTCTTTGATTTCTTCTCTGATTTCTTTGATTACCCCTTCACAAAACTGAGGTTTCACTGCCAAAAAAACTACATCTGCATCTCTGATTGTCTCTCTGTTATCGGTTCCACATGCAATATCCAGATTTTCACGAACCTTTGCTGCCGAAGCCTCTGTCTTTGTAGAAGCCTTAATATCCTCTTTCTTGACAATTCCTTTTTCCAGTATACCACCGATTATGGCAGCTGCCATATTTCCACAGCCTACAAATCCAAGTCTCATACGTCATTTCTCCTTTTTTCCAATTAGTTTTTTCAAATATTGTTACCTATTATTACCTTTTTTTCTCATTTTTTCAAGTATTACCTGTGTTTTTGCCGGGATTTGTGATATGATAAACGCAGTGCGGTGAATATCGCAAATTTCACTTGATATGAGGTAAAGAAACATGAGCAAAGAATTATTTTCCGTATACCACTGTAAATCCTGTAACAAAATCGAAGTATCTCAGTATATTTCACCAGAACAAATGGAAGAATTGGGATTCACAGAAGAAGAACTGAAACCAAGCTGTGCCGTTACCGGAAATTATGATCTGGAAAATCTGGGACATATGACAGAAGATGAACTGCGTCATTTTGCTTACACAGACGTAGACGGTGTAAAAGAATATCTGAAAAACCGTGCACAAAAAGTGCCGAAATTATAAGCTCCGGAGAAGGGGCTGTCCTGAAAACGCAAATCAGAGAAAACCTACAAATAAGCATTCTGAATAAGCTCGCCTTTGGCGGGCTTATTTCAATTCCTCTATATCTGTAAAAAGAAGTTATTTTGGCTGAATGGGCCAAAACGATTACACGGATTTAACATTTTTTTATCAAAAACATGATAGCGCTTTCAGAAATGAAAATGTTATTATGCTACACGGTCATAAGTCAAAACGAAGCCACATGAATGGTTACAAAGGAGGAAAAAATGGCAGAAATTGCGTTAAGAAATGTCTGTAAGCAATTTGATTCTGAACATTACGGTGTTAAAGATTTTACCCTGGATATTCATGATAAAGAATTTGTAATTTTCGTAGGGCCTTCCGGATGCGGAAAATCTACAACCTTGAGACTAATTGCAGGACTGGAAGATATTACGGATGGGGAACTCTGGATTGACGGAGAACTCGGTAACTACCTGGAACCAAAAGAAAGAGAGATGTCAATGGTTTTCCAGAATTATGCATTATATCCAAATATGACAGTTTATGGAAACATTGCATACTCACTGAAAATCCGCAAAGTGCCAAAAGAAGAAATTGATAAAAGAGTCAGAAAAGTAGCCCAAATCCTTGAGATTGAATCTTTGCTCGACAGAAAACCTGCAGCATTATCCGGTGGACAGAAACAGAGAGTTGCAATTGGAGCAGCAATCATAAGACAGCCAAAAGCCTTCCTTATGGATGAGCCGCTTTCCAACCTGGATGCAAAACTTCGGGCACAGATGCGTGTTGAATTACAGAAATTACATAAACAATTAGATACAACTATTATTTATGTAACCCATGATCAGACAGAAGCTATGACTCTTGGAACCAAAATCGTTGTTATGAAAGACGGTCTGATCCAGCAGGTAGATACACCACAGAACATCTATAATCATCCGGTAAATAAGTTTGTAGCAGGATTTGTCGGTGCACCATCTATGAATTTTATTGAATGTGAAGTGGAAAAAGAATTTGACAAAACAGTATTGATTTTTGTAACAACAGGTCCTGTAAAAAAAATATATATAACCGGACCAAATGCAGCAATCCTTCAGCGGGATTATATCGGAAAACGTGTGATGATTGGAATCCGACCTGAGGATATCTATGAATACGAAGAAGCAAGATCCAGTGGGTTTGCAGAGAATAGTGTTGGAATCAGAGAAACAGTTGTCACCAGAGAAATGCTTGGTGCAGAAGTCATTCTGTATTTTGATGAGCAGTACAAAACACATGCAGTAAGGCTGGAACCATCCAACCAGACAAAAGTAGGCGAAAATATAGATCTGTATTTTGACCCAAACAAGATTCACGTATTTGATATAGAAACAGAGGAAAATATTCTGCATCTGTACAGGAAAGGATATTAAAAATGAAAAGAGAAAAAAATTTCAAGATTACACCTTATTTTTATCTGGTGCCAAGTCTTCTGATATTTGCAGTATTTTTGTTCTATCCATTTATAAAAACCGTGTATTTGAGTCTTTTTATGACGAATAAAATGGGACAGGCAAAAATTTTCGTAGGGCTTCAGAACTACATAGATCTGCTTAGTTCAGAATCTTTCAGAAACAGTTTAAAAGTCACACTGATCTTCGTGGTCATCGTTGTATTCGGCGGAATGCTCCTGGGACTTATCGCAGCAGTCCTGTGTAATAAAGCGTTTCCGGGAATTCGGGGATTCAGTACCGCTTATGCACTTCCGATGGCGATCGCCTCAAGCTCGGCGGCGATGATTTTCCAGATCATGCTTCATCCGGCAGTAGGGATTGTCAATAAACTTTTAGGATTGGACATCAATTGGCTGAATGATCCAAATACAGCTTTGTACTGTGTTGCAATCCTTACAGCCTGGCTGAACAGCGGTATCAACTTCTTGTATTTTTCAGCAGGTCTTGGAAATATTGATGAAACAATCTATGAAAGAGCATCTGTAGACGGTGCAAGCAGTGTTCAGCAGTTTTTCAGTCTGACACTTCCGGGACTATCACCGATTATGTTCTATACCGTAGTTGTAAATATCATTCAGGCATTCCAGTCTTTTGGACAGATCAAAATTCTGACAGAGGGAGGACCAAATGAATCCACGAATGTAATTGTGTATTCTATCTACCGAGATGCCTTCTTTAACTATCGCTTTGGAAGTGCATCTGCTCAGTCTGTCATCTTGTTTATCATTATCATGCTTGTAACATTGGTGATGTTCCGCATTGAGAAGAAAGGAGTAAATTACTAATGAGTCAGTTAAATAGTATGGCAATTCCTATAGAAAAAAAATATTCAAAAAGTGAACTTCTGGAATTGAAAAATAAAATGAATGCCAAAGCACTGGCAAAAAGAAGAAGTAAGACAGCACTGCGGCTTACGGCAAATATTGTCTTTGCAATCCTTGTACTTCTTCCTCTTTTATATGCAATCAGCATTGCCTTAATGCCGTCGAACGAATTATTTACAACGGATCTGAATCTTTTTCCAAAGCATCCGACACTGCAGAATTTTAAAGAAGCATTTACAACCGTTCCGCTTCTTAGGTTCATTTTAAATTCATTTATCATGGCAGGATGCATTACCATCGGACAGATTATTTCCTGCTCCCTTGCCGCATTTGCATTTTCTTTTCTGGAATTTAAGGGAAAAGGAATCCTTTTTGCGATTGTTATGGCAACAATGATGGTTCCGGGGGAAGCAACGATCATTTCCAATTATCTGACCGTCGGAAGCTGGGGAATCCTGGATACGTATGCAGTACTGATCATTCCGTATCTGACCTCGGCAATGGGAATCTTTTTATTCCGCCAATTTTATATTACATTCCCAATATCACTTTATGAATCAGCAAAACTTGATGGCTGCAGCAATTTGAAATTCATTATCAAAATTCTGATTCCGTTAACAAAATCGGCAATCGGAGCCATGGCAGTTTATACCTTTATCAATGCATGGAATATGTACATGTGGCCACTTCTTGTAACAGGATCCAACAATATGCGAACCGTACAGATTGGTATCAGTATGCTTGACAGCGTAGATTCACAGTCGATCACTTTAATGATCGCAGGTGTGGTAATGATCATCATTCCATCGATATCAATTTTCATTATCGGACAAAAACAGCTGATCAGAGGAATGTTCTCAGGCGCTGTAAAAGGTTAATGCTCATGCTGGAAACGGGAAAATATATACTCCCGATTCTATATATAATGTGTATAAATATTACACACAATTTTATTCAAATCAGAAGGATAACATCAGGAGGAACATTATGAAGAAAAAAACAGTTTCATTATTACTTATGGCAACAATGACTGTCGGAATGCTCGCAGGATGCGGCAGTGGAAAATCTTCCATCAGTCAGGATGGAACATCTGATACTGCAGATGGCAGCGAAAAGGTAGAAATGGCAGCAGCAAAAGATGTAGACGGAACTACAATTACGTTCTGGCATTCTATGGGCGGCGTCAATGGACAGGCCATCGATACACTTGTAAACAAATTCAATGATGAAAATGAATATGGCATTACCGTAGAAGCGCAATATCAGGGTGAATATGATGATTCTCTGAATAAATTAAAAAGTGCGCAGATTGGAAATATGGGTGCAGATCTGGTACAGGTGTATGAAATCGGTACCCGCTTTATGATCGAGTCCGGCTGGACCGTTCCAATGCAAAAAATGATCGATGCAGATAATTACGATGTATCTGAAATCGAACCAAATCTTGCTGCTTACTATACCATTGATAATCAGCTATATTCTATGCCTTTTAACTCATCAACACCAATTATGTATTATAATAAAGATATGTTTGACAAAGCCGGTATTACAGAAATCCCGGACAGTCTTGAAGCAATTGACCAGGTTGGTGATCAGTTAATGAAAAACGGCGGCGCCAGCGAAGTAATGTCACTTGGCATTTACGGATGGTTCTTCGAACAGCTTATTAGCAAGCAGGGACTGGATTATGCCAATAATGGAAATGGACGTACGGAAGCCGCAACAGCTGTTGAATTTGACAAAAACGGAGCTGCTAAGAACATTCTGACAGCATGGCAGAAACTCAACAAAGATGGATATGCACCAATCGTCGGAAAAGGCGGTGATGCAGGTCTTGCAGATTTCTCAGCAGGAAAATCAGCAATCACACTGGGATCTACAGCTTCATTAAAACAGATTCTGCAGGATGTAAACGGAAAATTTGAAGTTGGAACCGCATATTTCCCGAAGGTATCTTCAAGTGATGAAGGCGGAGTATCCATTGGAGGAGCTTCTCTGTGGGCACTGAATAATAAAGATTCAAAGAAACTTCGTGCGACATGGGAATTCGTAAAATTCCTGATTTCCCCAGAATCACAGGCATACTGGAATGCACAGACAGGATATTTCCCTGTTACTACAAAAGCACATGATGAACAGACATTCAAAGATAATATCCAGCAGTATCCTCAGTTCCAGACAGCAATTGATCAGCTTCACGATTCTTCACCGAAATATTGCGGTGCACTCTTAAGTGTATTCCCAGAAGCAAGAGCAACTGTTGAGTCTGAAATCGAAAGCATGCTGAACGGAAAAGAAGATGTTGATACAGCAGTACAGAAAATGTCAGATTCTATTAACAAAGCAATTACAGACTATAATACGGTCAATAATTAAGAGAAGCGAGGCAATAAAAATTGAGCAAAACAAAAATATTTGCACACAGAGGTGCAAGCGGATATGCACCGGAAAATACACTGGAAGCATTTGCACTTGCAATTAAGCAGGGGGCTGACGGAATCGAGCTTGATGTGCAGCTTACCCGCGATAGAATCCCAGTTGTTATCCATGATGAAACAATTGACCGGGTAACATCGAAAACTGGATATGTCAAAGACTATACATTGAAAGAATTAAAAGAGTTGACGGTACTGGAGAGCAAATTCCCCGCGTATACCACATCAAAGATTCCAACATTAGAAGAGGTACTGGATGCTGTAAAAGCATCCGGTATTCTGGTAAATATTGAATTAAAAACAGGCATTTACTGGTATCCGGATATTGAGCAAATAGTTGCAGATCTTGTAAGAAAATCTGGCATGGAAGAGAAAGTGATTTATTCTTCTTTTAATCATTATAGTATTCAGCAGATCAAAAAAATCGTTCCGGAAGCAGAAACTGCGTATTTATACAGTGACGTGATTCTTGATGTCACAGATTATGCCAAAGATACAAATGTAGACGGACTGCATCCGGCGATATATCACGTTAAAATTGCCGATTTCTTAGATGAATATCTCAAAAGCGGATTAAATGTTCGTGTCTGGACTGTAAATGAAGAAAAGGATATGGATTGGCTGATTGGTGCAGGAGTAACTGCAATTATCACAAATTATCCTGACGTTGCCGTACAGATTAAGAAAAAAGCGGGAAAGTGAGCTATGCTGAAAAATAAAAAACTTTTTCTTCTGGACATAGATGGTACAATCTGTAAAGGAAACCAGCTTATTGCAGGATCCGCATCTTTTCTAAAAAATATCAAGGCAAATGGCGGGCAATTTGTATTTATCACAAATAATGCGACCAAGAGTATCGATGATTATATGAAGTTCTTTCAGCTTCTGGGAATCTCTACAGATTATACCAATTTTCTGACAGCATCCTATGCAACAATTGATTATCTGAAGAAACACCATGCAGACGAACTGATCTATGTGCTTGGAACCAGATCATTTATCCGGGAACTGAATAAAAATAAAATTCGTGTAACAACAGATTGTGATGATGAAGGAATTACTTGTGTTGTGGTTTCTTATGATAATCAGCTGACCTACGAAAAATTATCTGATACCTGCAAATTGCTGAGTACAAAAAAAGTAGATTATCTTGCGACAAATCCTGATTATGTATGCCCGATTGAGTTTGGATTCGTACCGGATTGCGGATCTATCTGCGAAATGCTTGCACATGCCGTAAAGCGCATGCCATATTTTATTGGGAAACCGGAGCCTGCTATGGTCGAACTGGCATTGCAGCGGAACAATTATCGCAAAGAAGAAACGCTGATCGTCGGTGATCGCCTGTATACAGATATCTTATGTGGGTATCATGCCGGTGTGGAAACAGTTCTGGTATTATCCGGTGAGGCGACTGAAGCGGAAGCAAAAGCATACAAACATCAGCCGGATTATATCATGTCGTCCGTTTCCAAACTACATGAAGAGTGGCTAAAAAGCATCTCTTAATAAAAACAGGGAGTGCTGCAAATAACTGATGAATCAGTTATTTGCAGCACTCCCTTCCTCTGTATACTAATCCAAAACTGTCAACTCTCCTGTTACTGTATCAATTACATAACCACCGATTCTGATGTCTGCCGGAATCAATGGATGATTTCTTATGGTGTCTACCGTATTCTTGACAGACTGTTCAACTGTCTCAAAACCAGCCAGCCACTCTTCAAAATTAATCCCGCAATATTTCATCAGATCAATGGATTCCTGAGAGATTCCTCTCTCCTTCATATGATGAATCATCATTTCACTGTCAATATGCTGTACACCACAGTCTGTATGGCCAATTACCATAATTTCCTCAACCCCAAGCTCAATGATTGCAACCAGAAGACTTCGGATCACACTTCCAAAGGGACTGGTTACCACACCACCTGCATTTTTAATAATTTTCACATCTCCGTTCTTAAGCCCCAGCGCAGCAGGCAATAATTCTACCAGACGGGTATCCATGCAGGTAAGAATCGCTATTTTCTTGTTTGGATATTTACTGGCTGCATACTTTTCATATCCTTTTTCTTCGACAAATTTTTTGTTATACGCAAGTATTTCTTCAATCACGGCAATCGACCTCCTTTTATAAAAAGGATATCATAATTTCCTGCAAAAATCTATCTTTTATTCTTCACAGGATAAAACAATGACAGATTCAACAAGTCATAAGCAACGACTTAAACTGCCCTGCCTATTACTTGCCGAATTGAAAGGAAAAGTAGTACATATAGTGAAGCCTCACACGACTGAAGTCGCGTGCTTCCTATAGGTGTCTTGCGACACCTGCTCGCTTTAGGCGAGCGGATTACATTTCTACCATACAGTTTAAACTCAGTCGTCTCATTGTCTATGCCGACATAAGAACCGCATT
>JALFGN010000085.1 GCA_022777285.1 Blautia sp. | reverse complement strand
ATTATTAAAATCCGAGCCCGAGAGGGTAAGGTTGCAGCTTGAGGCAAAAGTTCCTGAAGCTTGTAAGAGAAGCACTTGCACATTTTCTACGCTAATTAGTTTAAATGCGGTTCTTATGTCGGCATAGACAATGAGACGACTGAGTTTAAACTGTATGGTAGAAATGTAATCCGCTCGCCTAAAGCGAGCAGGTGTCGTAAGACACCTATAGGAAGCACGCGACTTCAGTCGTGTGAGGCTTCACTACACATCCAAAATAGCGGTTATGAGACTGGAAGTTTCTTCATACGCTTTCGGTAGGCTATGAAAAATAAAAGGAGTGAAGGTATGTCAAAAGAAGAAAATGTGATTAAGTATTATGTAACGTGTAACCGATTGAAGAATGTAATTCGAACTGGCTGGAAGGATTGGCATGTAAAAAAGGACAGGATTGAAAGTGTGGCGGAACATATTTTTGGAGTGCAGATGCTTGCCATTGCTATGAAATCGGAATATGGATATGAGATTGACCTTATGAAAGTGATTTTTATGTTGGCAGTGCATGAGCTGGGAGAAACTGTTATAGGAGATTTGACCCAGTTCCAGATTGGGCGGGAAGAGAAAGAAAAGCTGGAGCATGAAGCAGTACACCAGGTATTGACAGATTTGTTAGATGGGGATCAGATTGAAGCCTTGTTTTTGGAGTTTGATGCTCGCGAAACAAAAGAGGCTTTGTTTGCTTATCAGTGCGATAAACTGGAGTGTGATCTGCAGAGTAAATTATATGATGAAGAAGGATGTGTGAATCTCCAGGATCAGGACGGGAATGATACCATGCAGGATGAAAGAGTTCAAAAATTGCTTAAAGAGGGCAATTCCTGGTCTTCTATGTGGTTAAATTTCGGACAACAGGTTTATCCTTATGATGAAAATTTCAGAGCAATTTCTAATTATGCTATAGAAAATAAAGTGAACCGGTAGTCGATAAGACTATCGGTTTTTAACATACACTCTGTCAGTGATTCAGTATAAAGAAATCTTTAGAAAAAAATGTGCAAGCGCTTCTATCTTTGTTATAATTATTTTAAAAATTCCGGTTACGAGGAGGATGATGATGAAAGTTTGCAAAAAATGTGGTGCCAGATATGATGGAGATCAGAAATTCTGTAAGGTGTGTGGAGAACCGCTGGTTGAGGAAAAGAAGAAAAGTAATTTATGGATTTTTATCCTGATAGGAATTCTGGCAGTTGCATTGATATCCGGTTCCATTGCGGCTGTTAAAATTTATGAAAACAAGAAACAAGGAGAGCGGGAAAGAGAAGAGGAAGAAATAAGAGAGCAGGAGGAAGAGGCCGTAGAGGAAGCAAAGGAAGAAAAGAAAAAAGAAGGAAAAGAAGAGAAAGAAGATACGGAAGAGACAGAGCAATCAGAAGAGGAAAAGAAGAAAGAAGAAGAAAAAAAGAAGGAAGAGGAAGAACAGGCAGAACTGTTGAAGAAGTATGAGGAACAGGAAGCTGCCCAGGCCAAGGAAGAAGAAGAGGAAGCAAGAGCTTCAGCAGAAACAAATACAGGTGTAAGTGCAGGAAATACAACACCGGTATCCGGAACCATGTCAAAGACGTCCAGTCTTTATGATTCCTGGAAAAACAGACTGGTAAATGCGGAAAATACGGATGCACAGTTGGTCAGTCAGTCTTCTTCTGCATCGGATTTTAATGGACGGATGTCTAAGCAACAGGAACGTTATAATTTGTGGGATGCTTTGTTGAATGAGATGTGGCAGGATTTGAAAAAGGCTCTGCCGGAAAGTACAATGGAACAGCTTACGGATGAACAGGTGGACTGGATTCATGAAAAAGAAGCTACGGTTTCATCATACTGGAGTGCACAGAATGTGGATTATTCTGCATTTCCAAATGCACCGGCTGCGGATACCACAAGGGAAAGAGTGTATTATCTGCTGAATATGTGTCCGATGAATTGAAAAAAGGATCTTTGAAGTACGGAGGCGGGGAATGAGAAAAAGAACGAAAGAGAAAAACAAAAGCCAAATGTTCCGATTGTTTGGGATTTTTATCCTTGTGCAGATTTTTCTTTCTATACCGGTATATGGAGAAAACAATCAGGAAGAGAAGACAGAAGACAGATCGGTAGAAGATTTGTATAATCTGGAAGAAGAAGATAAGAATGGATTTTATATTGGAGCAGGTACTGTAAAAAAGAGTTATCTGCCTTTTGAAAAAATACAGTTGGTATTGGAGATTCAGAATACCGGTTATCCGGAAGTTCGTGATGTGGAAGCAGAACTTTTGGTCCCGTCCGGATTTACACTAAAGGCAAAAGAGAAAGAAAGTACCAGGCGAAAATCGCTGGGACTTGGAGAAGTTATGACGGTAGAATATGAAGGATATCATACAATAGCCATTGTTCTTTTCCTGGGAGTTGGAGCCGGAGTATTCGTACTTCTTGTATTTTTTTTCCTGCTTTTTCGTTTTATACGAAACAGGAAAAGAAGAAAGCAGTTGATGACCGGAATCGTGCTTATGACTTTACTGGCGCAGTCACAGGTAGCATTTGCGGCAGAATTCAGTCAATATGCCATTGCTGAAAGCATAGCGGAAGGGATCAATCTGGAGACTTCTGTGTGGGAGGAATCGGAAATTTTTCTTTCACAGAAGGTTCCGGTAGGTCTGGCAAAACCGGAGATGCAGTATCAGATTTCCTTCAAACAGGATACAAGACTGAATGTACAAATCGCACATACAGACGGGGACGAAATCAGACTTGAATGGAATGAAATAGAAGGACTGGAAACATTTGAAATCTATAAAAGAACAGGGAATGAGAAATATGAGTTTGTAGATTCTACAGAAAAAATGGAATATGTATGTGAAGGAATTTCGGAAGGAACGCCTGTGACTTATCAGATTATAGGATACGATTCGGACAGGGAAACAGCCATCTGTTCCAATGAATGTCGTTATATAACACAGGACGGTGAGGAATTTATTGATTCAGACGGAGATAATCTACAGGATTTTCTGGAAGAACAGTTTGGGACTTCTCTGGAACTGGCCGATACGGACGGCGATGGTCTGTTGGATTCTACAGAAATTTATCAGACATTTACAGATCCATTAAAAGCAGATACCAATGGAGATGGAATTTATGATGGAATGGAGGATATGGATCGGGATAATCTGACCAACCTCAGAGAACAGGAAATCGGTACATCGCCCATGAACGGAGATACCGATGGAGAGGGACTTCTGGATTGGGAAGAATGGCCATCCAGTGAAGAAGAACCTTTATCGGATCCTTTATCAGCCGATACGGATCAAGATGGACTGAATGATAAACTGGAAAGAGAATTTGGAACAGACCCCTGGAATCCGGACAGTAACGGGGATGGAGTATCGGATCTGGAGGATACTTACACAAGAGAATATAAGATGGCGGGCAGTGATTCCGTGATTCATGTGAAGGCACCTGGAGAAGCGTTGGTAAGGGCAGAAATTCTTGATTATACGTATACTTCTGTTTTGTCTGAAAAGGATTATGTGGTATCGGAAGTAACCTGTATGAATATGGAAGATACCTTTGAAGAAGCCAGTGTGACTATGAAAATCAAAGAGGATAAGGTTCCGGAGGGGGATTATGAAAATGTATCCATGTTCTATTATAACGAGGAACGGAATGGATTTGAAGAAATGCCGGATCAGTCCTATGATGCGGAAACAGGAACCATTACTGCTCCTACTACACATTTTTCTACTTTTGTACTGGTTTATGTACCAAACTGGCATGCACAGTTTGAGTCCGCAGTGTCACCGGAACGATCTGAAGACGGAGATGTGACCTATGCAGATGTTTCCTTTGTAATTGATGAATCGAGTAGTATGGAGGACTCTTCGAAAGGGGAAGCAAATGATCCAAACCGCTACCGGGTACAGGCTGCAAAAAATTTTGTGGATGCATTGATCCAAGGGGATCGGGCAGCTGTCATAGGGTTTTCTGATTCAGCCAGCCGAAAATGCGAGTTGACGGAAAATATGGATGAAGTAAGAGGACAGATTGATTCCATTTCCGGAAATAACGGTGGTACGGCAATGCATACAGGATTAAAGGAAGCTTTGGATGAGCTGGTAAAGAAAAAGGATGCAGCCCGGACTCAGTTTATCATTCTTCTTTCGGATGGGGAGGATAGCTCACCGGCAGAGGAAGAATATGAGAAGCTCACAGAAACTGCCATTCAGTATGGAATTGCAATTTATGCAATTGCTTTGGGTGAAAATTCTGATGTTTCCACATTGTCACAGCTTTCTCTGAACACAGGAGGCGATTTCTTCCGCCTTGATAAAGCAGAGGATCTTCCTCAGGTATATAGCAGAATTGCAAATAATGCGGTTATGGGACCGGATACAGACAAAGATGGTCTTGCAGATAAGGTGGAAAAGTATGGAATCCGCGACGGAATGGGAACGATTTATTTTACTGATGCCAACGAAGCAGATACGGATCAGGATGAAATGGAAGATGGAGAAGAAGTCGGAGGAATTTATAAACAGGATGAGGATGGTACCGAATATTATATTATTCTGACTGATCCTACAGAAGCAGATACCGATGGGGATGGACTTACTGATCTGGAAGAAACAGAAGCAGGAACCTTGCCATGGTGCAGAGATACGGATGGAGATAGTCTGGAAGATGGTCTGGAATGGAAAAATGGATTTAATCCTCTGAATGGAAATAAAGACGGAGATGCCTTTGGAGATTACGCAGAATATTATGATTCAGCGAAAAGTTTTGCAGACTTTGTAAATATGGATGCTATGGATCAGGAAGACTGGCTGTATAAGTTCTGCAATCTTGTCAGGAAGATGTTGGATCGTGATCCTTATACTTATGATTTGTGTGATGAGGAAATCGTATTTTCGATTCTCTCGGCCATTCTTATTGGCGACTTTGGAACCAATCTGGTAGAAATCGGAGTATTGGATGCCAATTATGTAAACAGTGTTTATTATCTGGCTGGTAATATTATTGGAGGACTGATTCCGGTCTGGGACAAGATTACAAGTGTGAGAGATCTGATTGCAGACTTTATTAACGGGGATTGGACAGGCGTTACATTAAATGCAATTGGTGCAATTCCTGCCTTCGGAGAAGCATCGGAAGTGGCGGCAGATATGACAAATGCCATCAGTAAGACATTGGATGATCTTCCAAATCTTCAGCGAATTGTGTTGTGGCTTTCAGACAGTTTCCGCTCTTCGGCAAAATTTTTCTATACGCAGGATATGTTTATAGAAGCCGGAAAGAGAATGATAAAGGATGGATTCTGTAATCTTGTCACCAGAAAAGGGCTTCAGAAAGCGCAGCTGGTTGAAGATTTTATGAAATATACAGAAGAGACAGAAATCCTCTTTACCAGACGTTTGATGGGCGTGTCAGAGAATGCAGTACATTTTTCAGGAGAATTATCTGGAAGTCCGCAGGAACTTGCTTCTACTGCAAGAAAGGCACTGGATAACCAGTTGGGGGGAAAAGTTACAGAGGAAATAGTAGACGGAACTTCTCAGAAAGTGTATAAAAAAGTCAGTGTACTGGATCTGGATGCGGATACGTATAAAAACAGTTCTGCCATTAAGAGTACTTTAAATAAGAGAGTGCAGAGGGTAAAAGAGTTCGGCGGCAGCAATCAATTAGATATGACAGGAGTAAAGGTAAAACAACTGGATGTAGTCGTTCCGAATACCCTGATGACCGACGAAATGAGTCAGGCTTTACTGGAAGCGCAGCAGGAAGCACTGGAAAGCGGTGTACAGATTAATTATAAAGTTTACACGGCAGACGGGCTTGGAGGAACGTTCTTTGATGATATGCAAAAGGCAAATCTGAAGAAGAAAGTGAATGTGTC
>JALFGN010000063.1 GCA_022777285.1 Blautia sp. | reverse complement strand
GAGGGTGTAAATTTTTTTGTGTCTTTGGAAAGTAAACTTTTCAGATAAGAATCTTGATATGTAGAATGGTGTTGTCGAAACAAGGATTTCTTCGTTGTCGATTTCTTTTTCTAATTATAGTATACCCATATCTGAAAAGGTTATACATGTTTTTAAAATTTTTTGCATCACAATAAAGGCATTGGTATCTGCCATTTTTGTGGGCTCTGCCCACACCCGGCCTCCGGAATAAGGCGGGAAATTTCTGGCAATACTACTAATGCCGATGGGATAAGGCTGGAATGGAAGTTTTTTTGTTTTGCTGCCATTCCTGCCTTTTTTATTTTGTATGGATTACAGATACGGAGTCAGACATTCGCCGTACAGGACAATAAGCTGATTCAGTACCTGATCCCAGTTTCGGTATCTCTGCGTCCATTTCTTTACTACATTTCCGCTGGCAAGATACAGCATCTTTTCCAGTGCACTGTCGCTTGGAAATACACTCTTGGTCTTGGTCACTTTACGATACTGGCGGTTTACCCCCTCTATGATGTTAGTGGTATACATAATGCGTCTGATATCATTGGAAAACTGGAAAAAGGAGCTGACATCCTGCCAGTTATTTTCCCAGTTGCTGATCGCATAAGGGTATTTCCTTCCCCATTTTTCCTTGATCGCTTCCAGTTCCGACCATGCCGCGGTTTCATTGGGAGCATTATAAACAGCCTTGAAATCGGAAGAAAATTTCTTCAGGTCATTGTAATTGACATATTTAAAGGAGTTCCGCAGCATATGGATTACGCACCGCTGGATCTCTGCCTGGGGATATACCGCCTGGATTGCTTCCTTAAATCCTGGAAGTCCATCCACGCAGAAGAACAGAACATCCTGCACCCCACGGTTTTTCAGGTCGTTCAACATTCCCAGCCAGAACTTGGAGGTTTCATTGGCACCTACTGTAATGCTCAGAATATCCTTGTATCCGTCCACCGTTACGCCAAGTACCACATATGCTGCACGACTCAGAATCCGCCCATCCTCACGGACTTTGTAATGAATACAATCCATAAAAACAAAGGGGTAGACAGGATTCAGAGGACGAGCCTGCCATTCCCTTGCTTCCGGAAGGATTTTATCTGTAATCTTGCTTACCATATCAGCAGACAGTTCAATTCCGTAAAGATCCTGCAGCTGGTCATGGATATCCTTTGTACTCATACCACGTGCATAAAGCGATATCACTTTTTCTTCAATGCCGGAAACATCTCTCTGGTATTTGGGGATCAGTTTCGGTTCGAATTCTCCATTGCGGTCTCTGGGGACATCGATCTGAAATTCACCATACTGGCTTTTGAGAGTTTTGGGGGAATGCCCGTTTCTTTTATTGGAGGACTGAACATTACCTTTCTGATTTTTCTCGTAACCGAGGGTAGCATCCATTTCCGCTTCCATAAGTTCTTGCAAAATGTCTTTGAAGCTGTCTTTCAGCAGGGCATACACATCTGCCACGCTGTTAATGTTATTTTCTGAAATAATTTGACGAATCTGGTCTTTTGCTACTGGCATAAAAAATACTCCTTTTCGATAAGAATTGTCATATCTTAATTCTTACCAAAAAGGAGCCATTTATTTCCAAAAACACAAACTATTTTACACTACCATTCATGGACATAACTATGTCTGTTATTTTAGGTATACAAAAGCTCTGCCAAAATATTTGGCAGAGCTTTTTTTGTGAATTAACTTATTAAAGAATCTTTGACAAGCAATTCCATTTCATCATTTAATTCCCTTGATTCCTGGTAGGCTGAAAGGAGCATGTCATATGCCTCACCAAGTAATTCGGCTTCTTTTTTCAAAGCAGACCATCACGCATCGGACATTCTCTTCTGCATTTATTGCAATCAACAGTATCAAATCCTCTTGCTGTATTGCCATTGGTACACATATTCCTTCTCAATGATTTTTGCTGCCGAAAAAACTATTTCATCTACCTTGTGTACTACATCTGCATTAAAAACATTCCGATTATCCCATATATAAAAGGTGGCTAGTCCAGGAAGGATAGCCACTAAAAGCAGAACAGACAATATAGCTTTTCTATTTATCAATTATCTTTCTTCTTAATTCTTTATATCTGTTGGTGTCG
>JALFGN010000016.1 GCA_022777285.1 Blautia sp. | reverse complement strand
AAATCTGCCTCAATCAGGCTGTTTGCCTCTTCAACTGCGTATTATTTACGGTTAACATTTTTCTACTCACGTTTCAGATATTCATAAATATTTTTGTATACAGTATATTTTTCCGTTTCATTCAAAATCTCATGCCGCATACCTGGATACATTTTTCCCGTCAGTTTCTTATAGCCAACGCGTTTCATATGCTGCAGTTCCTGCACAAATTTTCTGCCGTTTCCCACACAAGGATCCTCTTGTCCTGCCAGAAAGAGAATCGGCAGCTTCGGATGTTTTACTTTCCAGCCTTTCCTACTGTATGTAGCTTTCATAAGCAGCATCAGGCTCTCATACGCATCTGCTGTAAAGGTAAAACCACAGTCTTGTGACGCTTCATATTCTTCTACCACCTGCCTGTTTGCACATACCCAGGCAAAACGGCTTTCTTCCTGCCGGAATCGTCTGGCAAACATTCCGAAAGACATGGTCTCCAACAACTTACTTCTGTGATGTGCTCCACAGATTCCCTTTTCCATGCGTGCAATCAAAAGCCCCAGGCCAGCAGCTGTATTCCTGCACGGCGGTCCGGTAAGAATCAGTTTGTCAATTTCATCATCATAGTCTTTCAGATAATTTCTCGCAATCAGACTTCCCATACTGTGTCCTAACAGGTAAAGAGGAAGACCGGGGAATTTTTCCTTTGCCCAAAGACTCACCTGATGCAAATCCCTCACCAGTGCTGTATTTTTGCCTCCATACATATAGCCAAGATCTTCTCTATCCAGCACACTCTGCCCATGACCTCTATGATCATGAATCACACAGACATAGCCTCTTTGTGCCATATACTTCATAAACGGAAGATAACGCTCTTTGTTCTCACTCATACCATGAGAAATCTGTAAAATCCCCTCCGCTGTTCCCTTTGGCGCAAGCCAAAGAATCGAAAGTTTTAATCCATCGTATTGCGACAGCAATTCTGTTATATTTTTCACCATATACACACCCTTACATACAAAAACTGCCGCAGTACACAACGTTACTGCGGCAATCATCCGTTCCTTAACCTTCTACAACTTCCAGAACATCCATCGGACAAGCTTTTGCACAAATACCACATGCGATACATTTGCTGCTTACCGGTGAATCTTCCGCTTTCACCATCAGACCAAATGGACAGGCTTCTGCACATTTTCCACATCCTGTACATTTTTTCTTATTAACCATATAAACGCCTTTTGCATTCTGTGTAATCGCGCCTTCCGGACAGGCTTCTGCACATTTTCCGCACTGAACACAAGCCATCGGTTTTGGTTCACCTTTTCTCTCAACGATCTGGATACAGGACTTTCCAGGATCAAATTCCTTGTAGAAGCTTGTAGAACATGCTCTTACACATTCCAGACAAGCCATACATTTTGCGCCCTTTACTACTTTAAGTTTTTTCATTTTAAATTCCTCCGCCTTCTCTTGTGAATAATTGTCTATGTTTTGATTTTAACATTATACCGCCTTTTTGGCAAGCATTCCCACGGGTTTTCCTCTTTTTAATCGCAGCGATCATTATAAATCAGTGCCATCATTTCAAAATCCTCATCGGTATTATTTTCCATGCTGTGGCTCTGTCCCGGTTCAATTACACATACGTCACCAGGATGTACTTCTGTACGACTTCCATCATTATCTACAAATACTCCGGTACCTTTCAATACAAAATAAGGCTCTGTATTTCCCACATGCTGATGCATTCCAATGGAACTATGTGGTCTGATAACTACTTTTGCATATAATTTTCCATGTCCATACAATTCTTCTTCTGAAAGAATGTGATGAAACTCCACTGCACCTTTCCCGCCTCTGACATTTTCCTGTACGATTGTTCTTGTTCTGCGAACCATTTTCTGTTCCCTCCATTTTTCCTGTTTACAGTTTCATATAACTTTCTACATTCACAATAAATACGGTTGCACCGCCCACATCAATGGTTACCGGCGGTGCAGAATATCCCAGCACCGGACCTTTTGTTCCTGCAGAATAAGTCGGATTGATCAGCATTTCTTTTCTTCTGGAACATTCTTCCTTTATAATCTGAATAACCAGATCCACTTTTTCTTCTTCTACTCCGATCATTAAGGTAGTATTGCCTTTTCTCAGAAAACCACCTGTACTGGCAAGCTTTGTAACACTGATCTGCTCTTTATTCAAACGTTCTACCACAAATCCTTCATCTTCTTTATGCACAACTGCAAATATCATTTTCATAATGAAGCCCTCCCTGATGCCCGCTGTCACGGCTGCTTTTCGTCCATTATAGCATACTTCTTTCACGTTTCAAATCATTTTCTGCTGTACTGCCAACTTTAGCTTTTTCCTTTCACGATTGTTATTTTCGAAAAAAATAACGGGTTCCGGTATCTTCGGAACCCGTATAAACACAGAACAAATAAAAAGAGCGCGAGACGGGACTCGAACCCGCGGCCTCGACCTTGGCAAGGTCGCGCTCCACCAACTGAGCCACTCGCGCATGTCTTAATGACAAAATATACTATACTACAACTATTTCCAATTGTCAACTGTTTTTTCAATTTTTTTGCGTATATTATCCCCTTTCCCCATTCTCTGCTTTCAAAAGCATCAGGTTCGCAGGATTGCACTCATAATATATTCACTATTGGAAAAGCTTTTATGGGAAATATCATCCAGCCGAATCAGATCCATATCCAACCACAATTCTTCTGCTACAATCATAAGATGAGAAAACATCACACCCAGATTGAATTCTTCATATTTTCCCATTCCAAAATAATTGACGTTATGTTTCTTTGCAAATACATGAATCCTGTTATCATATACCACAAAACGCCAGGGTTGACTGTTCATACTGGATGGAGCCAGTCTTGCTGCCTCGAGAAGCTGTTTCATCCACTGTCTCGGTACCTCTTTATAGACACAAAGTTCCTGAAGACTCATTCTTTTTGCTTCAGACGGTTTTCTTGTGTTGGAACCTTTGCTGTATCCGAATGCCAGCATAATCATACATTTTTTATTTCTTTTATCTGAATTTCCCATCTTCGGCTTTACACTGCCCAGGAAACAAGTTCCAAGCCCCTTTGTGCACAGAAACAGCACCAGCTGTTCCATAATATACCCTGCATTCAGCATGGCTTTATCTTTATCCTCAGAGTAAAAAGCCAGATAATAAGGTGCCTTGACCCCCAGCAAATGCACGCGTTTATATTGTCCTTTTGTATTATCTATAATCGAAATTTCTGTACTGATCCCCGGATTTAAGCCTTCAATCTGCTGATAATACTCTTTTATTTCATTTAAAAGAGCTGGCTTTAACGGTTCCATCTCATAATTGCGTACAGACTTTCTCAAAAAAATTGCTTCGTATAAATTCATACTCTCACCTTTTTAATTTTTATGTAACATTATTGTAACATATAAATTTTAAATTGCAATGGCTAAATGAATTTTTTTTATGGACAATCGGTGAGTAGGGGACGGATACATAGTCACTATGTACCCGTCCCCTTGTCTTTCCAAAACTATTGAATTACAACTTCTCCGCTTCCCATATTTTTCACAGTAAAGTTACCGTTCCCGCCTTCTGCATGTACCGTGATCACATCACCCTGACGCTGCGCGGTAACTTTCATTACTTTGTTGCCTTTTGTATCCGGAATTGTCACTTCTGCCTGACCACCATCTGTGAACTCAGAAAGAACCAGTACCACACCATCTGCATAATCATATGCTGCCTCTTCTTCGTTCGTTCCCATAGGAAGAATCGTATTTTCACGAATCATAAGCGGAAGAGAATGATAATCATGGGTTTCTTTCACCCATGTATTTCCTTCTTTTTTCTCTCCTGTAATCAGATTGATCCATGTTCCTTTTGGAAGATAATAATCCACTTCTCCTGATTCTTTAAAGATTGGCGCAACCAGTAACGAAGAACCAAACATATACTGTCTGTCCAGACAATCACAGGCCCTGTCTTCCGGGAAATCCAGAAGCATCGGACGAAGAACCGGTATTCCTTTTTCGTGAGCCAACACTGCCTGTCCATAGAGATATGGCATCAGTCTGCATTTCAGATTCACAAATTCTTTCAGAATCACACAGGATTCCTCATCAAACAGCCACGGCACACGATAGGAAGAAGATCCATGCAGACGGCTGTGGGAAGAAAGCAGTCCAAACTGGCACCAGCGTTTGTAAATATCAGCAGGTGCTGTCTGTTCAAATCCGCTGATATCATGACTCCAGAAGCCAAATCCGCTTAAGGACAGAGAAAGACCGCCGCGAAGGGTTTCTGCCATAGATACGTAAGTAGCAGAACAGTCACCGCCCCAATGTGCCGGGAACTGCTGTCCGCCTACCGTTGCAGAACGTGCAAAAAGTACCGCTTCTCCTTTTCCTCTTTCTCTTTCCAGAAGTTCAAATACTGTTTTATTATATAAGAAAGTATAATAATTATGCATTTTCACCGGATCAGAACCGTCAAAATAAGCAATGTCTTTTACTGGAATTCTCTCACCAAAATCTGTCTTAAAACAGTCTACTCCACCATCAAGCAGCACTTTCAGTTTACTCTGATACCATGCACATGCATCCGGATTTGTAAAATCTACCAGTGCCATTCCAGGCTGCCACAGATCCGTCTGCCATACACTTCCGTCTGTACGTTTTACCAGATATCCGTTTTCTTTTCCTTCTGTAAACAGAATCGAATTCTGTGCAATATATGGATTGATCCATACACAGATTTTCAGACCCTTGTCATGATATCTCTGCAGCATTCCCTTCGGATCTGTTGTCACATTTGGATCCCACTGGAAATTACACCACTGGAAAGCTTCCATCCAGTAACAATCAAAATGGAACACATGAAGCGGAATATCTCTGTCTGCCATTCCCTGAATGAAACTGGAAGTGGTATTTTCGTCATAATCCGTTGTAAAAGAAGTGGTCAGCCAAAGACCAAAGGACCATGCTGGAGGAAGTGCCGGTTTTCCAGTCAGATCTGTATATTTTTCCACTGTTTTCATCGGGGTTCCACCACTGATAAAGTAATAGTCCAGGCGTTCGCCTTCTACAGAAAACTGCACTCTTTCTACTTTCTCACTGGCAATCTCGTAAGCTACATCTCCTTCGTTATCTACCAGAACTCCGTATCCCTTATTAGTAATATAAAATGGTATATTCTTGTATGCGATCTCGCTGGAGGTTCCTCCATCCTCATTCCACATTTCCACAATCTGACCATTTTTCACAAACGGTGTAAAACGCTCGCCAAGACCATATACATACTCATCCACATCAATCAGAAGCTGCTCTGTCATATAATTTTTTCCTGTGTCACGATTATGCATATGAGCCAGATTCCGGTAACTGGATTCTGTCAGGAATTTATCCCCATCATAAAATGCCAGCTTATAAGCATTCGGTGCTTTATCAATCACTGCTTTCAGATCTCCGCTTTTAAATATCAGTGTATCTTCCTTTTCTGTGATTTCCACCTGGGGATTTTCATCTTTGATTTCTGCAAAAGGTCCTTTATAAATGGCTCCTGCATGATGCACTGCCGAAACTTTAATGATTCCTTCCTGAGGACTGGAAAGTGTGACGGTCAGCATAGGAAGATTCAACGCATCTCCACGACTCGCAATGTGCTTGCCGGGAAGATATACCGTAAGGGTATTTCCGTTAATGGAATGTCCGCTGTATTCCACTGCATAGGCAGCATTTATTTCTTCTCTTAACATCCAGTATCCATTTGTAAATTTCATTTTCTCTTAAACCTCCTTTATTTCCACCGGTTCATGTTTTTTTAATACCCGCTCCAGAAATTCTGACATAAGAAATACCATCGGACCAGGCACAAAATAATTTTTTATTTCCCTTAGTTTTTTCATTTTTTATCCCGCCTCCCCTTCTGTCTTTATTTCCTCTTCTACAATCTGAATCTGATCATCTACATCTTTTTGGAATGTCTCCCAGGCTTCCGGATGCTCTACATAATACCTGGGACAGTTTTTTCCGGTCACATCATAATGCCGGATCACATCTTCACTGGTAAGTCCAAATCTCTGGCACAGCCAACCGGTCAACCTTACCAGAGAGCGATAGGTGTCCTGCGTAAATTTTCCAGTTTCATCTTTGTGGCAACATTCAATAGAAAGGGTATCACTGTTTCTCTCGTTGGATGCATAGGCGATTTCAGAGCTGGGAATGCACTGAACAATCTCTCCGTCTATCCCGATCACAAAATGACTGCTCACTTTCGTTTCGTGGCTGTCTTTGAGGTTTTCAAAATAATTTCTGTTTTCTTCTGCCGTACTCCCTGGATTTGCCGTATAATGAACTACAATCCCGTTGATTTTTTCCAGAGGGATTCCAGGTCTGGAATATTCATTGATGTCAAGAAGTTCCACTTCAAAAGGAGGCGCCCCAATAAAAGAAGGATTCTCTTTCAACCGTTCCTCCTGTGCGCGCTTCTTTTCTGTAGCCCAAACACACAAAATAAACAACACAACAATACTTAACATTCCAAACAGAAATACTCTTCGATTTCTCTGCTGACGTCTTTTCTGTTTTCCTCCCACATTGTACTTTTTACTCATCATACGTTTCTCCACCTATAGAAATCTTTGTCCTGATATCAAAATAAACAGGAGACCATTGCTCAAAAGCAACAGCCTCCTGTTTATCTCTTTTCAAGGTACATTAAAAATGTGCCCGATTATTCATCTACACTGTAATTCGGAGCTTCTTTTGTAATATGAATGTCATGAGGATGAGATTCTTTCAGAGAAGCCGCTGAAATTTTAACAAAACGTCCTGTGGTTTTCAGTGTTTCGATATCTTTTGCACCACAGTATCCCATACCGGAACGCAGACCGCCGATCAGCTGGAACACGGTATCTTCTACATGTCCTTTGTATGCCACACGACCCTCTACACCTTCCGGAACCAGTTTTTTCGCATTTTCCTGGAAATAACGATCCTTGCTTCCATTTTCCATAGCAGCAATGGATCCCATTCCACGGTATACTTTATATTTTCTTCCCTGATATAATTCAAAATCTCCCGGGCTTTCATCACATCCTGCAAAGATGCTTCCCATCATACAAACGTTTGCACCCGCTGCGATGGCTTTTGTCATATCTCCGGAATATTTAATACCGCCATCCGCAATAATTGGAATGCCTGCTTCTTTTGCTGCTTCATAGCAATCCATAACTGCAGTAATCTGCGGTACACCGATACCTGCAACCACACGTGTAGTACAAATAGATCCAGGACCGATACCTACTTTTACAGCATCTACACCAGCCTCAATGAGTGCTTTGGTAGCTTCTCCTGTTGCGACATTTCCTGCAATCACCTGTAAATCCGGGTATTTTGCTTTGATTTCGCGAACAGCCTTCAGAATATTTGCAGAATGACCATGTGCAGAGTCAAGCACAACCACGTCTACCTGTGCTTTTACAAGCGCATCCACACGTGCCATAACATTTGCAGTAATACCTACTGCTGCTCCACACAGCAGTCTTCCCTTTGCATCTTTTGCAGATAAGGGATATTTAATCTGTTTTTCAATATCTTTAATGGTAATAAGACCTTTTAAGTTGAAATTTTCATCGACGATTGGAAGTTTTTCTTTTCTGGATTTTGCAAGGATTTTCTTTGCTTCTTCCAAAGTTACGCCTTCTCTTGCTGTTACCAGTTCTTCAGAGGTCATGCATTCTTTGATCTTTCTGCTGTAATCCTCTTCAAATTTCAGATCACGGTTGGTAATGATACCAACGAGTTTTCCATTTTCAGTAATGGGCACACCGGAAATACGGAATTTTGCCATAAGGTTATTTGCATCTTCCAGTGTATGCTCAGGTGACAAATAGAACGGATCCGTAATAACACCGTTTTCAGAACGTTTTACTTTATCCACTTCATCTGCCTGTGCCTCGATAGACATATTTTTGTGGATAATACCAATACCGCCCTGTCTCGCCATGGCAATTGCCATACGATGTTCAGTAACTGTATCCATTCCGGCACTCATCATAGGAATGTTAAGTTTCACTTTTTTAGTCAAATAAGTCGTCAAATCAACCTGATTGGGAATAACTTCTGAATATGCAGGAACAAGCAGCACATCATCAAAAGTAATACCTTCACCAATAATCTTACCCATTTTCTTTCTCCCTTCGTTTTGTTTATAGTAAAATACTATAACAAATTACCACAAAACTGTCAATCCGTAAAAACTTTTCGCGGACAGCTTTTTTCAATATTTTTCAGCAGTTCTTCATCCGGCTCCAGCAGGACTTTGCAAAGATCCTTGTCATCCGGGATAATCATGGCATAAATCTTATGTGACTGATTTCCTGATGAAAAATCATATACTTTCAAATTTGAATTATGATTCCGATGATCCAGTCTGTGAGATTTTACGGGTGCCATAATCTCCATTTTTGAAAGATCCAGACTTTTTACTTTTTTTCTTTTCATCTTGGACATGATTTTATCAATATCCAGTTCCCCGTTTACATAGACATATTCAAATTCCAGATCCAGATTCGGGAATAAGAAATATGCACCAATACCGGCTCCCAATGCCAGAAGCCATGCAAGCGGCTGCATAAAACCTGCTAAAACAGCCAGAACAATCACTGCAATCACAAGAACTTTAATCAACCTGTCTTTCACTGTCGTCTCCTTCTTGATCAACAGTTCTGAATATGCATCGTTCATAGTTTCCTCCTTTTTTATCAACATTTGCTTTCAAACTCTGTTATTAGTCTATCACAAAGAAATGCCGGTGTCTATACAACACCGGCATAAGAAATTGTGAATTTTCTGTATTTTCTGCTATATGAATTACATCATGCCAGGAGCACCGCCAGCCGGCATAGCAGGAGTTTCTTCTTTAATAGTAGAAACAACAGCTTCTGTAGTAAGCAGAGTTCCTGCAACACTTGTAGCATTCTGTAATGCGCTTCTTGTAACTTTTGTAGGATCCAGAATACCTTCCTGTACCATATCTACATATTCTTCATGCAATGCATCAAATCCAACACCAACCGGAGATTCTTTTACTTTATTAATGATTACGGAACCTTCCAGACCGGCATTTGCTGCAATGTGGAACAATGGAGCTTCCAGCGCTTTCAGTACAACTCTTGCACCTGTCTTTTCATCTCCATCCAGTTCTTCTACCAGTTTTGCAACTTCTTTGGATGCATGGATATATGCGGAACCACCACCAGAGATAATTCCCTCTTCTACTGCTGCTCTTGTTGCATTCAGAGCATCTTCCATACGAAGTTTTGCTTCTTTCATTTCTGTTTCTGTAGCAGCACCTACACGGATCACTGCAACACCGCCTGCCAGTTTTGCAAGTCTCTCCTGTAATTTCTCTTTATCGAATTCAGATGTAGTTTCAGAAATCTGATGTTTAATCTGTGCGATTCTTGCTTCGATTTCTTCTTTCTGTCCTTCACCGTCAACGATAACTGTGCTTTCTTTCTGTACTTTTACAGATTTTGCACGACCTAACTGATCCAGTGTTACATCTTTCAGTTCAATACCCAGTTCATCAGAAACAACGGTACCGTTTGTAAGAATTGCGATATCGCGCAGCATTTCTTTTCTTCTGTCACCGTATCCAGGAGCTTTTACAGCAACTACTGAGAATGTACCTCTTAATTTATTTACGATCAGAGTTGTCAGTGCTTCGCCTTCAATATCTTCTGCGATAATCAGCAGTTTTGCACCTGTTTTCACAATCTGTTCCAGAACCGGAAGCAAATCCTGAATGTTGGAGATTTTCTTATCTGTGATCAGGATGTATGGATCCTGCAGAACTGCTTCCATTTTATCCATATCTGTTGCCATATATGCGGAAATGTATCCTCTGTCAAACTGCATACCTTCTACCAGATCCAGTTCTGTTTTCATTGTTTTGGATTCTTCAATTGTGATAACACCGTCGTTGCTTACTTTTTCCATAGCATCTGCCACCATTTCACCGACTTCATCATCACCTGCAGAAATTGCTGCAACTCTTGCAATCTGAGATTTGCTTTCAATTTTTCCACTCATGGACTGAATTGCTTCTACTGCTTTCTCAGTTGCTTTTTTCATACCTTTTCTCAGGATGATCGGATTGGCACCTGCTGCCAGGTTTCTCATACCTTCATGAACCATTGCCTGTGCAAGTACAGTAGCAGTTGTAGTACCATCACCGGCAACATCATTTGTCTTAGCAGCAACTTCCTTGATCAGCTGTGCTCCCATGTTTTCAAATCCGTCTTCCAGTTCGATTTCTTTCGCGATTGTAACACCGTCATTTGTAATAAGCGGAGCTCCGAAAGATTTATCCAGAACTACGTTTCTTCCTTTCGGTCCTAATGTTACACGTACGGTATTTGCTAACTGATTTACACCACTTTCAAGAGCTGCTCTTGCTTCTGCTCCGTATTTAATTTCTTTTGCCATGATAATCATTCCTCCTGAATTTTTCTGATTTATTTCACTACTGCAAGGATGTCATTCTGTTTTACGATGATATATTCTTCACCGTCTAATTTCACTTCTGTTCCTGCATATTTAGAATAAATAACCTGATCGCCTACTGCAACTTCCATCTTGATTTCTTTTCCGTCAACAACACCGCCAGGACCAACTGCAATGACTTCTGCCTGCTGTGGTTTTTCCTGTGCCTGTCCCGGTAATACGATACCGGATTTTGTGGTTTCTTCTGCAACTAACTGTTTTAATACAACTCTGTCTCCTAATGGTACTAATTTCATATCTTAATTGCCTCCTTTAGAATTATCAATCTCATTATTAGCACTCATTTGGTTCGAGTGCTAACCGTTAGTCATATATTAGTGAATTCGGCCTTTTTCTGCAACTACTTTTATCTGTCTGTATTTCTATTTTTATTTTCTATATCTCTTATTATCTCTTATTATCTCTTTTTTTCTCACTTTTTTGTTTTTCGGCACATTTTATATTTATTTTATAATCAGAATAATAAGAAGCAGAGACCATTCTTACTATATGAATAATCTCTGCTTCTTATACCTGCTTTTCCATTCTATTCCAGAAAAACTGTGTTTTACTTTTTAACCAGTTTTCTTTTCTTGATTTCTTCCAGTTCATCAAAAATCACTTCGTTCAGAACTTTTATATAAGTACCCTTCATACCGGAAGAACGGGATTCAATTACACCGGCACTTTCGAACTTACGCAACGCATTAACAATAACAGAACGGGTAATTCCCACACGATCGGCAATTTTACTTGCTACAAGAATTCCCTCATCTCCGTCCAGTTCCTCAAAAATATGAATGATTGCCTCAAGTTCAGAAAATGACAGGGTATTAAATGCTGATTTCACCACCTGAATCTTTCTGTTTTCTTCCGCATTCTCTTCATGCACAGAACGCATCATTTCAAGTCCGACCACGGTTGTTCCATATTCGCTTACAATGATATCTTCTATGTCATATCCTCTTGTATCTCTGTACATAAAAAGTGTGCCGAGACGCTCTCCCGCAATATCTATAGGACTGATAATCGCCATATATTTATTAATGTCATCCCCTTCAAAACCAAGCGTCTGCAGATTTACATTTTCTTTTGTGGATAAAACACCAAGAAGTCTTTCGTTCAGAAGCTTATCGATAAATCCCCCCACTTCATCATCAATCAGTTCCGTAATCTCTTCTACTCCCGGACAGCTTCCTACGCCCAGAACTTTTCCCTTTTTGCTGATTACAAGGATATTGGAATCCAGAGTCTCCACCATAACTTCACAGATATCATTAAATAATACCTTGGAAGAATTGTTATTATGAAGCAGTTTGTTTATCTTTCTGGTTTTATCCAATAATTGTACACTCATAACGAACCTCCTTTTTCATTATTTCAAGCAACATCCGGCGCTTGCCAAATTCTCATATCTTTTTTCTATTTTACCACACAATTATCCCAAAATCAATGTATAATCCCTCTATTTTCTGTCTATTCGTTTTTTTTGAATAATTAAAACAAAAATACCGTCTGTCCCATTTTTTGAGACAAACGGCATCTGATCATTCCTGTTCTTTTTGCTCTTTGGGTTTCACCTGAACATACCCGCATTTTTCGTCTGCACATACCAGTTTATTTCCTTTTTCCAGCATGTATCCTCCGCAAACCGGGCATTTTTCGATGGATGGTTTCTGCCAGGACATAAAGTCACATTCCGGATTATTCTCACATCCATAATAGCGACGTCCTTTTTTACTTCTCCGAAGCACCACTTCTTTTCCGCAGACGGGACAGGGAACTCCGATTTTCTCCAGGTAAGGTTTTGTATTTCTGCAATCAGGAAATCCGGGACATGCCAGGAATTTTCCATGGGGTCCATATTTAATGACCATATTTCGTCCGCACTGTTCACAGATCACATCGGTAACTTCATCTTCAATCTTCACTTCTTCCTGTTCTTTTTCTGCAATTTTCACTGCCTCATCCAGATCCGGATAGAAATTACGAATGACCGTCTTCCACTTTACCAATCCATCTGCTACACTGTCCAGCAATTCTTCCATAGTTGCTGTAAAATACACATCCACAATACTTGGGAAAGAGGTTTTCATAATATGGTTTACCACTTCTCCCAGTTCCGTCATATAAAGATTTTTATTTTCTTTTGCCACATATCTTCTGGCAATAATTGTGGTAATGGTAGGTGCATACGTACTTGGGCGTCCGATTCCCAGTTCTTCCAGCGTTTTTACAAGCGTTGCTTCTGTATAATGAGCCGGCGGCTGTGTAAAATGCTGCTGCTCATGAAATCCCTGGAAATTCAGTTCTGTATTCTCATCAATTCCTTTTACCAGAAACGAATTTACATTTTTCTCTTCTTCATCCTGTACATAAACAGCCATAAAACCATCAAATTTCAATTTTGATGCTGCTGTAGTGAAATAATATTCCCCACCTCTTATTTTTACAGAGGTCGTTTCATACTTTGCAGGCTGCATACAACTAGCTGCAAACCGTTTCCAGATCAGCTGATAAAGACGAAACTGATCTCTGCTTAAGGATTCCTTCAAGGATGCAGGTGTTCTTGTGATATCGGTAGGACGAATCGCCTCATGGGCATCCTGAATCTTCTTCTTTGCATCGTCTTTCTTTTCATGAATCCGTACATATTCTTCCCCATACTGGGAAGTAATGTATTCCTGCGCAGCTGCTTCCGCTTCTTCCGAGATTCTTGTGGAATCGGTACGCAGATAGGTGATAATACCCACGGTTCCATTTCCTTTAATATCAATCCCTTCATATAACTGCTGTGCAAGACGCATGGTTTTCTGCGTAGAAAAATTCAGTACTTTCGAGGCTTCCTGCTGTAGCGTACTGGTAGTGAAAGGAAGCGGCGGTTTTTTATTCCGTTCACTCTTTTTCACTTCGGCAATTTCATAAGGAACTGCCTCCAGTTCTTTTAAAATTTCATTCAGTTCTTCTCTGGAATGAATTTCGATTTTTTGGCCTTTTTTTCCATAAAATTTTGCTACCAGCGGTTTTTTCTCTCCTTTAATGGAAAATTCCGCATCCAGGCTCCAATATTCTTCCGGAATAAACGCATTGATTTCTTCTTCTCTGTCTCCTATGATACGAAGGGCAACTGACTGCACACGTCCAGCGCTCAGTCCACGTTTTACTTTTGCCCATAACAGCGGACTGATCCGATATCCCACCATTCGGTCAAGGATTCTTCTTGCCTGCTGTGCATCCACCAGGTTCATATCAATATCTCTTGCCTGCTTAAGCGACGCTTTTACTGCAGTTTTTGTAATTTCATTAAAAGTAATTCTGCGCATCTTCTTTTCATCCAGTTTCAGCGCATTGGCGAGATGCCAGGATATGGCTTCTCCCTCCCGGTCAGGGTCCGTTGCGAGGTATACTTTTTCTGCTTTTTTAGCAGCTTTTCTCAAGCCTGCAAGAATATCTCCCTTCCCTCTTATCGTTATATATTTTGGTTCATAATCATTTTCTACATCAATTCCCAACTGGCTCTTGGGTAAATCCCTTACATGACCATTGGATGCCATGACTTCATAATTGGAACCCAGAAATTTTTTAATCGTTTTCACTTTTGCCGGTGATTCCACAATCACTAAGTATTTTGCCATGTCAACCTCCTGCTCTGGCATAATAATTCTTTATCGGCTCATTTACAAGCCCTTCTAATTCCAGCTTTAACAGAATTGCCTGTGTCTCTGCCGGTTCAAGTCCTGCCCGGAGTAATATTTCATCCATATGTCTGGGACTCAAATCCACACAACTATACACCATTTCTTCCCTGCTTGCAAGCCTTATCTTGGAATTTTCATTTAATTTTTTATTTAATTTTACTGAAATTTCCAGTTCATTCATAATAATTTCCACAGATTTTGCAATACCGGCCCCCTGAAAGATCAAATGATTACAGCCTTCGCTGAGAGCATCCCCTACCCTTCCCGGAAGGGCATAGACCGTTCTTCCCTGTTCCAGTGCATATTCCACTGTAATCAAAGAGCCACTTTTCTGCCGAGCTTCAATCACCAACACAAGGTCTGCAAGACCACTAATTATCCGGTTGCGCAGAGGAAAATGCCAGGCAAGCGGCTGATCACCCGGTTCATATTCCGATAAAATTCCTCCCTGCTGCGGAATCTTCCTGTACAGATCGGCGTTCTGTCTGGGATAACAGATATCCACACCAGATCCCAGAACTGCAAAGGTTTCTCCACCTCCATCCAGTGCACCTCGGTGGGCCCATCCGTCAATCCCCATCGCCATACCGCTGATAATCTGCACTCCATTTTCTGCCAGTTTTCGTGCAAATTCATAAGCCTGCGTTCTTCCATAATAACTGCAGGATCGTGCGCCTACAATTGCCACGCTCTTCTTATTTTCATCCGGCAGTTTCCCTTTTACAAAGAGTTTTTCCGGCATATTTTCGAAATATTTCAATCTCTGAGGATAATTTGCCTCTTCCTGCTTACAGATCCACATATCTTTCTCTTCTTTTATCATCTCATATTTCCTCCTGTTTCTCTATAACACAACGCTTCGCTGATGTGTGCCTCTTTAATCAGTGTCTCTCCTTCCAGATCTGCAATCGTACGGGCTGTTTTTAAAATTTTATGATACGATCTGGCACTTAAATTCATCTTTTCATATGCTTTTTCCAGAATTCTTGCCGCTTCTCTTCCGGTTTCACAATATCTGGGAATCAGATCCCCACGAAGCTGTGAATTAAAAAAAATCCCTCTGTTCTTGTATTTCTCTTCGTATCGGTCCTTTTGAATCGCTACTGCTTTTTCTACTTCTTTTTGAAGTTCCCGGGAAGTTTTTCCTTTTTTTCTTCCGGACAGTTCTTCATAAGAAACTCCCGATACCTCTGCACAAATATCGATCCTGTCCATGACCGGTCCGCTGATCCGATTTTTATAACGGCTGATTTCAGCCCCTGTACAGGTACAATGATTCAGATTCGGGTAATGCCCACAAGGGCAATGATTCATGGCAGCTACGAACATAAAATCAGCAGGAAAAACGAAAGAAGCTCCCATACGACTGATGGTGATGGAACGTTCTTCCAGAGGCTGGCGCAAAATTTCTATGGCATCATGGGAAAATTCCGGAAACTCATCGAGAAATAAAATCCCTCTGTGAGCCAGTGTGATTTCACCGGGTCTTGGATACTTTCCTCCTCCTGCAAGTGCAGCCGGTGTAATTGTATGATGTGGTGCCCGAAACGGGCGTGAAGTAAGAAAAGGGCGCTCTTCTGTCAGAAGACCTGCTATGCTGTAGACTCTCGATATTTCAAGCTGTTCTTCCCTCGACAATGCCGGAAGAATCCCAGGGATTCTTCTGGCAATCATAGTCTTTCCGGTTCCCCTTGGACCGGTCATAAGAAAATTATGGAACCCGGCTGCTGCGATGACTGCTGCGCGCTTTGCATGTTCCTGTCCCTGTATATCAGAAAAATCCCGGTACAAACTGTCCCTGCCTTCAGAAAAAACAAACGGTTCCGGATCTTTGTCCACTCCCCAGTTTTCTTTTCCTGCACATTCCAGAAAATGCGGAAGGGAATGCACTGCAAGAACAGGAATCCGTCCTACTGCCGCTGCTTCCCTGTAATTTTTTTCCGGAACTACACACAGCGTACATCCAGATTCTCTGGCAGTTTCTGCCAATGGTAAGATTCCACTCACCGGATTGACTTTACCATCCAATCCCAATTCTCCCGCCAGCATAACTCCTTCCAGTTTTTCTTTCTCAATCAGTCCGAAAGCCGCAAGAAGCGCTGCTGCAATCGGAAGATCAAACCGACTTCCTGCTTTTCGGATATCTGCCGGCGAAAGATTTACCGTAATCCTTTTGGCCGGAATGGTAATCCCCATATTTTTTATCGCTGTCCTGACCCGTTCCTGGGCCTCTTTCACCTGAGAAGTAAGATCCCCCACCATAGAAAACATAGGAAGACCATTGCTTACATCTGCCTCCACGCAAACCGGTACACATCTGGCACCATCAATCGTTGCCGACAATACTTTGCTGAACATAAATTGCCCCTTTCTGCCAGAAAAAGTATCTGACTTTACATATTTAAGAATGATAAATGGAATTTTTCGCTGAAATGCGAAGAGAAAAAAGCAAGAATTGCTTTTTGATATTTGAAAATACTGTATCATATTTTTCTGCTCTATACAAGAAAAATTGGAAAAGCACAAAACGATTGTTTCCAACATAAACTAGAATTAAATCCCTTTGAGGTACCTCTGCTTGAAAACATTTCTTAAGCCCTTGACTTCAGAAGAGGAGAAATACTATCTTCAGGAATACAAAAGGGGAAGTCAGGAAGCAAAGAATATTCTCATTGAACGTAATCTGCGTCTTGTGGCACATATCGTAAAAAAATATCAGGGGATTGAAGAAGATCTGGATGATCTGATTTCTATCGGAACCATAGGCCTTATAAAGGCAATCCATACATTTGATCAGAAAAAATCGAATCGTCTGTCTACGTATGCAGCCAGATGTATTGATAATGAGCTGCTCATGCTCCTTCGTTCTAAAAAGAAAACCAGTAAGGAGGTATCTCTTTATGAGCCCATCGGTACTGACCGGGATGGAAATGAGATCAACCTGCTGGATGTGATAGAAAATGAACCGGTAGATGTAGTGGAAAACTATACTTTAAAAGAAGATGTCCATCGACTTTATCACCTGATCGGAAAGATTCTGACGCAACGGGAACTGGAAGTTCTCAAACTTCGATACGGTCTCTATGGCCATCAGGAACTGACGCAGCGGGAAATAGCAAAGCGGCTGAATATCAGCCGCTCTTACGTGTCCCGTATTGAAAAAAATGCTGTAACAAAATTAAGAAGCCATTTCTTTTCTCCTTAAGATGTCAAACACATCCAGATCTTCTCCCAAATCCAGATAGAGTGTCTGCTGTGGATGCGGTGCACTGTCACAGGATTTTCCCTCTTCATCATAAATCGCTTTTACTGTCACCAGACGGTTTTCTCCATCCGGCCGCATCACTTCAATCGTTTCTCCCACGAGGAATTTATTCCTCTGGGTGATGCGATAAAGCCCTTCTTCTGTCTTTTCTTCCAGATATCCCAGATAGGTATAATCTTTTGCATAAGTATTACTGTCATAAATCTGCGAATTTTCATCCGGTTTTCCATAGAAAAATCCGGTCGTAAACTGACGGTAGGTACATCCCATAATCTGTTCTTTGTACCAGTCCATATTCTTCTGATACAGCTTTGGACTTTCCAGATAATCGTCTATCGCCTTACGGTAAGTTCTTGCCACTGTTGCCACATACAATGCTGTTTTCATTCGTCCTTCAATTTTCAAACTGTCGATTCCGGATGTAAGCACATCATCCATATGCTCGATCATACACAAATCCTTGGAATTAAAAATGTAAGTACCTCTTTCATTTTCATAAACAGGCATATACTCCCCGGGTCTGGTCTCTTCTACAATGGAATATTTCCAACGGCAAGGGTGGGTACAGGCACCCTGATTCGCATCTCTTCCTGTAAAAAAATTACTGAGAAGACATCTGCCGGAATAAGAAATACACATCGCTCCATGAATAAATGTTTCAATTTCCAGGTCTTCCGGAATGTTTCTGCGGATCTCCCGGATTTCTTCCAGAGACAATTCCCGCGCACTTACAACTCTTTTTGCCCCCAGTCCATACCAGAAATTATACGTTCCATAATTGGTATTATTCGCCTGTGTACTGATATGGCGCTCAATCTCCGGACATTCTTCCTTTGCGATCATAAATACCCCAGGGTCGGAAATGATCAAAGCATCCGGCTTGATTCTTCTCAATTCACGAAAATATTCCCGCACGCCATCCAAATCCCTGTTATGAGCCAGAATATTGGCGGTTACATACACTTTCACATTGTGGCTGTGTGCAAACTGAATTCCCTCTTCCATGTCTTCCATAGAAAAATTTCTCGCCTTTGCCCGCAGCCCAAAAGCCTCTCCTCCAACATAAACTGCATCTGCACCAAAAATAACTGCTATTTTTAAAACCTCCAGGCTGCTTGCCGGAATAAGTAATTCTGGTTTTTTTCTCATTTTTTCATGACCTTTCTATTTCTTAACACTGAGCGTAACCCCATCTCCCAGAGGAAGAATACTGGTCTCCAACTGCTCATGATTCTTCAGCACATAAAGATACTCCCGCATCCGCTTGTAGATGGTTCTGTTTCTTCTTTCTACTGCAAAATGCGATTCGATCAGATCTCCATCCTGAAGCACATTATCGGAAACAAGAATCCCTCCATTAGAGAGCAGCCGCAAAATATCCGGAAGGAAATGAATGTACTGCGCTTTTGCCGCATCCATAAAAATAAAATCATAAGATCCTTCCAGTGTTTTCAAAACCTGCGCCGCATCTCCTTCCAGCAAAGTAATTCTGTCTTCTTTTCCTGCTTTACGAAAATTTTCTCTGGCAATTGGAATTCTCTTTTCATAATTTTCAATCGTGGTAATTCTGCAGTCTTCCGGAGCATACTCGCTCATCAGAAGAGTAGAAAAACCAACAGCAGTCCCCACCTCAAGAATGAGACGGGGACTTGTTATACGAAGCAATACCTTTAAAAAGCTCTGCATTTCGCGCCGTATAATCGGCACACGGTTTTCTCTGGCCTCTTTTTCCAATTCATCCAGAAAAGCGGTATTTCCTTTATCCAGAGAATTGATATACGTTACCATTCTTTCATCAACTATCACGATTTTCCTCTACCTGACTCCTAACTTTCTCCCTCTGTCTGACTGTCCGAATCTGCCGGAGCCTGCTCCGGCTGTCCTGCTATATTTTCTCTGGCCAGAATCGCCATCATTTCATCCGCAGTCATAGACGTATTCAGAATATATGTTCCAGCCTGCAGCTTATCTTTATAATTCGAAAGCTTTTCCTGCACAACAAAAACCTTGGCATCTTCCAGAAGGCCCTTGCTTTTCAGAATTTTTCCAATCTGATAAACAGAACTGCCCTCTTTGATCACCACTGTAATGTCTTCTCCATGGTCTTCATCATCCACAGGAACCTGATTAAAAATTGCATAGCCGAAATCATATGCAGATTTACTGATATAAAATACAGCACACACAACACAGGCATACACGGCAAATCTGAAAAAACCGCCTGCCAGAATCGAAGCCGCTCCCTGTCGTCTGATTCCTTTTCCCATTTTGTTCTCCTTATTTTTTCTCTTATCAGAATAAATCCGGTATATTCAGGTTAATTCCCTGATGAAGTCTTACTTCTACGGACTGGAGCTGTCTGCAAAGAGCAAGCTCTGCCTCCAGAAACTGGGTTACTTCCGGTACGCAGCTTAGCTTGTCAATCTTACTCTCAATATCATCAATAGCGTCATACAGATTCCGTGCATCACTCTCTGCCTGTACCTGATAATTCAGTCTGCGCAATTCATCTACCTGTTGTTTTAATTCCGGGTTCTGATTCAAATTTTCCAGAGCAACGGTATATTGTCTGTAAACAACTCCGCTTTTGATTTCCTGAATCAATCGATCCACATATACTTCAACATTTCCCATAATTATGCCTCCATAATAATCGGCAAAATCATCGGATTTCGTTTTGTACGTTTCCATAAGAACTCACCCAACGAATCTTTGATTACATTTTTCATCTTTCCCCAGTCTGTAATATGTTTTTCGAGGCATGTGTCAATGGCATCTTCCACCACAATTCTTGCTTCCTCCATCAGATCTTCCGATTCTCTCACATAAACAAAACCACGAGATACAATATCCGGTCCTGCCAGCAGATGATTGGAATGCTTCTCCAATGTCAGCACTACGATCATAATACCGTCTTCCGCCAGATGTTGTCTGTCACGAAGAACGATATTTCCTACATCCCCAACTCCAAGACCGTCTACCAGAATGGCACCTGTCCGTACCTGTCCGGTTACTCTTGCATGTTCCTCTTCATTTTCATTCATTTCCAGAACATCTCCGGAAGACAGGATAAATATATTTTCTTTGGGGATTCCCAGTTCATAGGCTATCCCTGCCTGTGCTTTCAGATGACGATATTCTCCGTGAACAGGAATTGCATATCTTGGTTTTACCAGAGAATAAATCAGTTTGATTTCTTCCTGGCACGCATGTCCGGACACATGTGCATCCTGGAAAATAACATCTGCCCCTTTTCTGCTCAATTCATTAATCACCCTGGATACTGCTTTTTCATTTCCAGGAATTGGATTGGAACTGAAAATAATGGTATCATTGGGTTTAATGGTTACTTTCTTATGAATGCTGGCTGCCATACGGGAAAGTGCCGCCATAGATTCTCCCTGACTTCCCGTTGTAATCAGAACCACTTTATCATCCGGATAATTCTTAATCTGATCAATATCGATCAGAGTTTTATCCGGAATTTTCAGATAACCCAGCTCTGCTGCTGTACCGATTACATTTACCATACTACGGCCTTCCACAGCAACTTTTCTTCCATATTTGTATGCAGAATTAATAATCTGCTGTACACGATCCACATTTGAGGCAAACGTAGCAATAATAATTCTTGTATTTTTATGTTCTGCAAATATATTATCAAAGGTTCTTCCTACCGTACGCTCAGACATCGTAAATCCTTTGCGTTCCGCATTCGTACTGTCACACATCAGTGCCAGTACGCCTTTTTTTCCTATTTCCGCAAATCTCTGTAAATCAATAGCATCACCGAATACCGGCGTATAATCTACTTTAAAGTCTCCTGTATGCACCACAATACCTGCCGGAGAATAAATTGCCAGCGCTGATGCATCCTGAATACTGTGGTTTGTCTTAATAAACTCAATACGGAAACTGCCCAGATTAATGGACTGTCCGTGTTTGATCACTTTTCTCTTCGTATTTCTCAGTAAATTATGTTCTTTTAACTTATTTTCAATCAGTCCGATCGTAAGCTTTGTAGCATAAATCGGCACATTGATATCTTTCAGAATATATGGCAGTGCTCCGATATGATCCTCATGTCCGTGCGTGATCACAAAACCTTTGACTTTGGAAATATTGTCCTTTAAGTAGGTCACATCCGGAATTACAAGATCAATTCCCAGCATATCGTCCTCCGGGAAAGATAATCCACAATCTACCACGACAATACTGTCCTCGTACTCAAAGGCAGTAATATTCATTCCAATCTGTTCCAGTCCGCCCAATGGAATGATTTTCAAATTCGAGTTGTTATTTTTTTTCAAATCAATTCCTCCAATTATTTTCCGTTCACATTTTTCTATTCCATTTTCTATTTCTCTTATTCTCCGCTCAATTTTTAGAATTATACAGAAATCGACTGTTACTCAAAATCAATATCATCCAGCATAGCAGCAAATACTTTATAAACTGCATCGTATTCTGTATCATCTTCCACGAACACATAGCATCCTTCTTCTTCGCCGTCTTCTGATACATCTTTTAAAATATATGCGGCACTTCCCTCTTCATCCGACTCTTCCGGATCTACTACCAGCAAGTACATACTTCCATTTACTCTTGTCTGTTCAAGAATCCCCAGTTCAATTTCGGTTCCGTCTTCTCCATCAAAAATAATTGTCTCCATAACCTCATCCTTTCTTCTGAATCTATTTTGTAACAAAAATAAAAAGTCCCGGACTACAGCCTTTTCTCTTAATCCAAATACGGCATCAAGCTGAAATCAAACTGTACCCGGGTTTGCTTTTGCATCCAAATAGCCCTGCAAAATAAATACAGCAGCTATCATATCCACATATTTACTTCTGTTTTCTCTGCGAACTCCACTTTCCATAAGTGTGCGGTTTGCCTCAACAGTTGTCAGCCTTTCATCCCACATAATCACAGGCAGGCCACATCTTTTCTCCAGCGTCTCTTTCAACTGAAGAGATTTTTCCGCCCGTTCTCCAATCGTATTGTTCATATTTTTGGGAAATCCCAAAACAATCTCTTCTACCTGATATTCCGCGATCAGCGCTTCTATCCTGCGCAGAGATTTTCTCAGTTTATTTTCTTCTTCCCGACGAATAATTTCAATTCCCTGGGCAGTAAGACCCAAAGGGTCGCTGATCGCCACCCCTATTGTCTTAGAGCCATAATCCAATCCCATAATTCTCATAACGCATCAGCCCTGCTTCCAGGATTCATTTTTAATATATTCCTTCAGCAGTTCCTCCACCAATTCATCACGTTCTACTTTCATGATCATGCTTCGCGCGCCTTTATGGCTTGTAATATAAGTCGGGTCACCGGACATGATATATCCAACGATCTGATTTACCGGATTATATCCTTTTTCTGCCATAGCATTATATACCAGATCAAGTACTTTTTTCACTCTGATTTCCGGTTCTGTCTTAACATTAAAATATTGTGTATTTCCTAAATTTTCCATTTTCTCACGCCCTTATTCAAACTTTACTATTATTCTAATATATCTTTGTGGGAAATTCAACCATTAAATTCTGTCATCTTATCGTACAGCTAAAGATTCCTTCTTCCAGAAATCCTGTAATTGTCCCGATCCGGATACAATTTTCCAGGTTTTCTCCTCCCCCAAAAGCAACTTTGAGATATTCTCTGGTATGGCCGATCCAATAAGATTGTCCTTTTATTTCTACCCTCTCTTCAAAAAGAATCTCCACTTCTTTCCCAATATAATATTCCATATACTTTCTCTGATGATCTTTCCCCATTTCCAGCAATATATGGCTTCTCTCTGTCTTTACCGTTTCCGGAATCTGATTTTCCATGCGGTCTGCCCGTGTTCCTTTTCTTCGGGAATATTTAAATATATGCGTTTCATAAAAATCAGCTTCTTCGATCATTGATTTTGACTGTGCAAATTCTTCTTCTGTCTCCCCGGGAAATCCTACAATTACATCTGTAGTTAACGCAGGATGCACAAAATATTTCCGCAGAAGCGCACAACCATCCAGATATTCCTGTGCCGTATATTTTCGATTCATTCTTTTCAGAGTTTCTGTACATCCACTTTGAAGAGACAGATGGAAATGGGGGCAAATTGCAGGCAGGCTACTGATAGTTTTGACAAATTCCTCTGTGATGATACGTGGTTCCAGAGAACCGAGACGGATTCTTTTTACGCCTTCCACCGCTTGAACGGCCTGTATAAGAGAAAGAAGGGCCTCTTCGCAATCCACCCCATAAGAACTCAGATGAATTCCCGTAAGGACAAACTCCTGGTATCCATTTGCCACCAGACGTTTTACTTCTTCCACTACTTCCTCTTTCTTTCTGCTTCGCACACGTCCCCGCACATAAGGAATGATACAATAGCTGCAAAACTGATTACATCCGTCCTGTACTTTCAAATAAGCTCTGGTATGTTCTCCGGTAGATGAGAGTTTCAGTTCCTCATATTCTACAGGTTCTTTCAGATCTATCATCTCCTGCTTCTGTCCATTTTCTTTTCTGTACTGCTCCAGAATTTCGATCAGATCCTGTTTTTTATTATTCCCCAGCACAATATCGATTGCATCATCCATCTGCTCTGCATCCTTCTGTGCCTGCACATAACAACCGGCTGCTACAACGATTGCCTCCGGGTTCATCTTTTTGGCTTTATGAAGCATCTGCCTTGACTTTCTGTCTGCTATATTGGTTACTGTACAGGTATTTATAATATAAATATCTGCTCCTGGTGCAAACGGCACCACTTCATATCCTGCATTTTTCAACATCTGTTCCATGGCTTCCAGTTCATATGCGTTTACTTTACAGCCCAAATTGTGCAATGCAACTTTCACTTTCATAATTTTCCTCTTTATTTTAATAATTGTTAAGCGTTTTGACGAATAGTCTTCTTATTCTTTGTATTTTATTTCTCTCTTTTAGATATTGACTTTTTCTTCCATTAACGGTAACATAATCCTTGTAAAAAGCAAAAAAACTGATTGTTAAGGGAGGATTTATCCAATGAAAACAGTTAAAATTTCACTGAATTCTATCGACAAAGTAAAATCATTCGTAAACGAGATTACAAAATTTGATTATGATTTCGATTTAGTATCTGGAAGATACGTAATTGATGCAAAATCTATCATGGGTATCTTCAGTTTAGATTTATCTAAAGCTATCGACCTGAACATCCATGCTGCTGATGGTGCTTTAGACGAAATCCTGACTGTATTAAAACCATACTTAGTAGACTAATGAAATAATCAAACGGAAGAGGGCTGTCTTACGACAGTCCTTTTTATTTTCGAATCCTGCAAAGCAGGATTCTTTTCACACCTTATTCGCATACAATCGTTTCTGCTGTTTCAATCGCCTCTGCCATCATCTCATCAATTTTTTCCTGAAGATTTTCTTCGGAACGTTTAATGACCTTCAGATTTGGTTTTGTCACTGGATGTTTTGCCACGAAAATTGTACAGCAATCTTCAAAAGGAAGAATCGAAGTCTCATAAGTATTGATTTTCAATGCCACATCTACAATTTCCTGTTTATCAAACCCGATCACCGGACGGAATACCGGCATGGTACATACTTCATTTGTTGCTGCCAGGCTGTGCATAGTCTGACTTGCCACCTGACCGATACTTTCCCCTGTGATCAGTCCCAGACATCCATCCTGCTTTGCAAAGGCTTCCGCAATCTTCATCATATAACGGCGCATAATGATTGTCAGTTCCTCATGCGGACATTTTTCATAGATATACAGCTGAATATCTGTAAAGTTTACTACATGCAAATGAATCGGACCGCTGTATTTTGCTACCAGCTTTGCCAGATCTACTACCTTCTGTTTTGCTCTCTCGCTGGTATACGGCGGTGCATGGAAATAGACCGCATCAATTTTCACTCCGCGTTTTGCAATCATATATCCGGCCACCGGACTGTCAATTCCTCCGGAGAGCAGAAGCATGGCTTTTCCGTTGGTTCCTACCGGCATACCTCCAGGTCCTGGAATGACTTCAGAATAAAGATAGATTTTATCTCTGAGTTCCACATGAATCAGTACATCCGGTTCATGAACATCCACTTTCATATTCGGACATGCATCCAGAATATCTCCTCCAAGTTCCGCATTCATTTCCATAGATGTCATAGGATAGCTCTTTTTTACTCTTCTCACATCCATTTTAAAGGTCATTTCCCTGTCTCCATACATATTCTTCACATAGGAAACAACTTCTTTGGACAACGCTTCATATCCCTGATCTTTCAGAACCACTGTCGGGCAGATACCAAAAATACCAAATACCCGCTTCAGAGCTTCTACTGTTTCATCATAATCAAATTCACTTTCCGCATAGACATAGATTCGGCCTCGTTCTTTTACCACACGAAACTCCCCATCTACTTCCTTCAGGACATGACGAATCTGATCAACCAGGGCATCTTCAAAAATATAACGGTTTTTTCCTTTAATCGCAATTTCTGCGTATTTTATTAAAAATGCTTTAAACATCCTTTTATCCTTTCCTTCTTCTTGTAGATTTAATGTCTGGAAAATCTGCGAAGTACAGGCAGTACCTTCTGAATCTCCTCAACAGCGTAATCCAACTCTTCTTTTTCTGTAAATTCGCTTAAACTAAATCGGATTGCAGATTCTTGTTGCTCTTTGGAGGCTCCGATTGCTGCCATCGTTGCACTTCCTGCACGTTTGTGACTGGAGCAGGCACTTCCCGCTGAAACATAAATCCCCTTTTCTTCCAACGTATGGAGCAATACCTCGCTTCTGACTCCCAGAAAACTTACATTCAGAATATGCGGAGCTGCTTCTTCCGGTTTCGGACCATTAATCACCACATTCTCAAGCTCTGACAGCCGTTTTGCCAGATACAACTTGTTCTCTCTGATTGCTGCGACTTTCTCTTCCAGTCCCTCATAGATCATTTCTGCTGCCAGTCCCATTCCTGCGATTCCAGGCACGTTATCGGTACCAGAACGCATGCCCTTCTGCTGACCACCACCAAGAATCATAGGCTGCAGTTTTACTTTTTCGTTTACATATAAAAATCCCACGCCCTTCGGACCATGTATTTTATGACTGCTCACAGATAAAAGATCGATTCCCATCCGTTTCGGATAAATTCTGTACTTTCCATATCCCTGAATTGCATCAACATGATAAATGGTTTTCGGATTTTTCTCATGCACCAGTCTTCCGATGGCTTCTATCGGAAGCACTGCGCCAATTTCATTATTGACATACATGGTAGACACCAGGATGGTATCCGGTCGAATGGCCTTTTCCAGTTTTTCCATAGAAAATTTTCCATTTTTATCTACCGGGATTTTTGTAATTTCGTACCCCTGTTCTTCCAGTGCTGCCAGTGGAGCAGATACTGCTGCATGTTCAAACACTGTCGTAATGATATGTTTTCCCTGTCTGCAATGAGCATATGCAGTTCCTGCCAGAGCCCAGTTATCCGATTCTGTGCCTCCGGATGTAAAATAAATCTCTTTTTCCTGAACCTTTAAGGTTCTGGCTATTCTGGCTACTGCCTCTTTTACATAATTTTCTGCCTCTACCCCCTTCTGATGCATAGCGGAAGGATTTCCGTAATCTTCTGTCATGGTCTTTACCACAATATCCTTCACTGCTTCAAAGCATCTGGTGGTGGCTGAATTATCAAGATATGCTTCCATTTTATTCCTCCAAAGCAAACATCAGAACTGAAAGTACTGTCAATCCTGCTGTTTCTGTTCGTAAAATCCGTTTTCCCAAAGTAATCGCTTTTGCTCCCTGTTCCATCGCAAGCTCTACTTCTTTTTCATCAAATCCGCCTTCCGGACCAATGAAAATTCCCACTGACTGTCCTGGTTTGATCTTTCCGATAATCTCTTTTGTTTCCTGCATGCCTCTTGCACGTTCATATGGAAGCAAAATCACATCCAGTTCCTGTGCATACTGCACTGCATCTTTAAAGGACATAACATGACTGATTTCCGGCACATACATACGCTTTGACTGCTTTGCAGCACTCTCAGAAATTGCCTGCCAGCGGCGCTGCTTATTTTCCTCTTTCTTCCCCTCCAGACGAACGACCGCTCTTTTCGTCGCTACCGGGATAATCCGATGCACCCCAAGCTCCACCGCTTTCTGGATAATCAGTTCCATTTTATCACTTTTCGGCAGTCCCTGGAACAGATAGATTCTGGAAGCCAGCTCATAACCGGCTTCCTGTGCATACATAATATGCGCCAGCACTTCCTCTTCTTCATAAGCTTCTATATAACAGGTATATTCTGTTTTCTCTCCGGTACTAATCAGAATTTCCTCACCGATTTTCATACGCAGTACATTTTTTATATGATTCATATCCGTTCCATGAATCCGGATCACATGCTCCTCAACCTGAGACGGCTCTACAAAAAATCGATACATTTTCTGCTCCTTAATTTTTTCTTGCAGTAACTGATACCCATTCACCCTGATGTGTGACTTCCAGTACTTCCAATCCTGCTTCTTTCACTGCATTCACAACGGTTTCTTCTTTGTCATCAATGATACCTGAAGTAATATAAATACCACCTTTTTTCATCTGTGCGAGAATGACCGGTGTCAGTGGAACCAATACATCCGCCAGAATATTTGCAACTACAATATCGTATTTCTCATATCCCACTCTATCCTGAGTTTCCTTATCATCAATAATATTCCCGATCATCATCTCAAAATCCTGTACAGGAATATCATTGGCTTCTTTGTTTTCCTCTACTGCCGGAACTGCGCAAGGATCCAAATCTGTTCCCACTGCATGTCTTGCACCCAGTTTCAATGCTACGATGGAAAGGATTCCACTTCCTGTTCCCACATCCAGCAACTCTGTCTCTTCTGTCACATATTTTTTCAGCTGACGAATACACAGCTGTGTCGTCTCATGCATTCCTGTACCAAATGCAGTGCCTGGATCAATATGGATAATCATTCTTCCCTTATCTTCTTCTTTTACTTCCTCCCAGGACGGAATAATCAGAATATCGTCTACATAGAACTGTTTAAAATACTGCTTCCAGTTATTGATCCAGTCTTTATCCTCTGTCTGTGAAGTTGTAATCGTTCCCTCACCGATATCCACAAAGTTACGCAGATCATCCAGCTCCGCTTTTACTTTCTTAAGCATTGCATCCACATCTTCATCCTCATCCAGATAAAAATTCAGATAAGCAACTCCGTCATCTTCCGGCATATCCGGCAGAATATCTACAAACATCTGTTTCTTATCTTCTTCTGTCAGAGGCTGTTTATCCTCAATCTCAGCACCCTGAATTCCGATATCTGCTAAAGTGGAAATCACAATATCCTCCACTTCTGTTCTTGTTTTCAGTGTAAACTTATTCCATTTCATAATTTTACCTCTCTTTTTTATACAAACATAAATACAAATGTTATGGTTACCACTGACAGCAGAGTGGATAAAATAATGCTCTCAGAAATAGCATGTGCATCTTTTCCATACTGCTCAGCAAGCATCACCGGCATATTTCCGGCAGGAAGTGCCAGCATAAGAACAACGGTAGCCCGCATAATATAATCGGTAAGCACAGATTGAAGAAGCAATGCAGCTACTACAGGAACCAGAACAAAACGAATCCCTGTAAAAAGAAGCAGCCGTCGGTTCCCAAACACTGCTGCCGGTTTCATACCAACCACTGACATACCGATTACCAACATAGATAGAAACGTACAGGCATTTGCACAATAATGCACCACACTCTGCACCGATGCCGGAACAGTAAGATCAAACCAGTAAATAGCAAAGGCAATAAAGCAGGATACAAAACCGGGAGTAAAGATATCTTTCCAGGATCTTTCCACACCTTCGACACCTTTTTTGACCAGCATAATTCCAAATGTAAAAATGACAATATTATACAGAAAATTAAAAATCACTACATATAAAATAGATTCATGCCCTAAAATAGCAGAGGCTACAGGCAAACCGATAAATCCCAGATTTCCGAAAACTGTCATCAACACATAAGCTTCTTTATCTTTTTTCGGAACCTTCAGAAATTTTGTAAATCCAAATCCTAACAAAATCAGAAATGCATAATAGACAATACCTGCTGCCGCCACAATGGCTACATTTTTTCTGGAGATCCCGGACATATCCTGAAACATACTGGATATAATCAGAGCCGGACAACACACATCTACTACGATTGCAGACAGATCTTTCGAGGCTGCTCCTGATATCAATTTCTTCTTATATAAAAAATATCCTGTTAAGATCAGTGCAAATATCATTACCATCTGCTTCAGGACAATCAAACTGCTCATTTTCTACACACTCCATATCTGATTTAACATGCCTATTATAAGGGAATTCTTTTTATATTGCAACGGTTAAAAGAGCAGAAATAAAAAGAAGGGAACGCAGCTGCGCTTCCTTCTTTTTATAGACGATACTAATCTTCAAAAGTTTCTTTTAATTTATCCATGAAACCTTTTTTCTTCTTTTCTGTGCCACTGTACGGACGATTTCCACAGGCAGCATCAAATTTACGTAAAGCTTCTTTTGCTTCTTCATTCAGTTTTGTAGGAACCTGAACAACCAGCGTTACATAGTGATCTCCGCGCACATTTTTATTTCTCAGGGACGGGACACCTTTTCCTTTCAGACGAACTTTGGTATCTGTCTGTGTTCCCGGCTTCACATCATACATCACATCTCCATCTACTGTACTGATGCGCACTTCACCACCCAACGCAGCCTGTGCGTATGTAATCGGTGCAGTAGAGAAAATATTCATATCCTGTCTCTGAAAAATCGGATGACGTGCTACAATTACTTCTACCAGCAAATCACCTCTTGGTCCTCCATTTGTACCTGGTTCCCCTTTATCGCGGATACGAATGCTCTGTCCATTATCAATACCTGCTGGTATGGATACCTGAATTTTCTTTCTTTTTGAGATAAATCCGGTTCCACGACAATCCGAACATTTCTCTTTGATTACTTTACCGGTACCGTTACATTCCGGACAAATCTGTACATTTCTCACCATACCGAACATAGACTGCTGCGTGTAAACGACCTGTCCCTCTCCATGACATTTTGGACAAGTCTCAGGCTGTGTACCGGGTTTTGCACCTGTACCATGGCAGGTCTCACAAGTCTCTTTCAGATTCAGTTCCAACTCTTTTTCACAGCCGAATACAGCCTCTTCAAAAGTAATGCGTACAGAAGCCCGTACATTGGCCCCTTTCATAGGACCATTATTGGCTCTTCTTCTGCCGCCTCCGCCAAATAAATCACCGAAAATATCACCGAAAATGTCTCCCATATCGGCTCCGTCGAAACCGCCAAAACCGCCAAAGCCACCGGCTCCGCCGCCTCCGCCATTTTCAAATGCTGCATGTCCGAACTGGTCATACTGTTTTCTTTTCTGAGGGTCGCTGAGAATTGCATATGCTTCTGACGCTTCTTTAAATTTCTTCTCCGCTTCTTTATCACCTGGATTTACATCCGGATGGTATTTCTTTGCCAGCTTACGGTATGCACTTTTTATGGTAGAATCATCTGCGCCTCTGTCAACACCCAGAACCTCATAATAATCTCTTTTATCTGCCATTGGTTTTAATCCTTTCTATACACACAGTCAGGCATGGAGCACCTGTAAGCGCCCCATGCCCTGCAAATTTCTTACCGGCAATTATACTTCTCTGTAGTCTCCGTCTACTACATCATCGCCATATGCTTCATTTGAACCTGCAGAACCTGCATTTCCTGTAAAGCCTGCATCCGGACCAGGACCTGCCTGTGCACCCTGTGCCTGCTCATACATTTTAGCAAACAGTTTCTGTGCGCTCTGCATCAGTTTTTCTTTACCAGCCTTGATATCAGCAACCTGTGAATCTGTGATTTCATCTGTGTTTGCACAGCTGTTCAACAGTTCTTTTAATGCATTCAGGTCAGCTTCCACTGCTGTTTTATCATTTGCATCCAGTTTATCACCAGCTTCTTCCAGTGCTTTCTCTGTCTGGAATACCATTGCATCTGCATCGTTCTTTGTATCTACTGCTTCTTTACGTTTTTTGTCCTGTGCTTCGAATTCTGCTGCTTCTCTTACTGCTTTATCGATTTCATCATCAGACATATTGGAACCTGCTGTAATTGTAATATGCTGTTCTTTTCCTGTTCCAAGATCCTTTGCAGATACATTTACAATACCGTTGGCATCAATATCAAAAGTAACTTCGATCTGCGGAACACCTCTTCTTGCTGGCGGGATTCCATCCAGGCGGAACTGTCCCAGAGATTTGTTATCTCTTGCGAACTGTCTTTCACCCTGTACTACGTTAATATCTACTGCTGTCTGATTATCTGCTGCTGTCGAGAAAATCTGGCTCTTCTTTGTAGGAATCGTTGTATTTCTCTCAATCAGTCTTGTTGCGATACCGCCCATTGTTTCAATAGACAGTGACAATGGTGTAACATCCAGAAGAAGGATATCCCCTGCGCCTGCATCACCGGCCAGTTTACCACCCTGTACAGAAGCGCCAAGAGCAACACATTCATCCGGGTTCAGAGATTTGCTTGGTTCTTTTCCTGTAAGGCTTCTTACTTTATCCTGTACAGCCGGAATACGTGTAGAACCACCAACTAACAGTACCTGACCCAGTTCCGATGCATTCAGACCTGCATCAGACAGTGCACGGCGAACCGGTTCTGCTGTTCTTTCTACCAGATCATGAGTCAGTTCATCAAATTTTGCTCTTGTCAGGTTCATATCAAAATGCAGAGGTCCGTTTGCATTCATACTGATGAATGGCAGGTTAATGTTTGTAGTTGTAGCGGAAGAAAGTTCTTTTTTCGCTTTCTCTGCTGCTTCTTTGATTCTCTGCATAGCCATTTTATCTGCTGAAAGGTCTACACCTTCTGCTTTTTTGAATTCAGCGATCATATAATCTGCGACTTTCTGGTCAAAGTCATCGCCACCCAGACGGTTATCACCGGCTGTAGATAATACTTCGATAACGCCATCACCGATTTCAATGATAGAAACATCGAATGTACCACCACCAAGGTCATATACCATGATCTTCTGTTCTTTTTCATTATCCAGACCATATGCCAGAGCTGCTGCTGTAGGCTCGTTGATGATACGTTTTACATCAAGACCTGCGATTTTACCTGCATCTTTTGTTGCCTGACGCTGTGCATCGTTGAAATAAGCCGGAACTGTGATAACTGCTTCTGTTACTTTTTCGCCCAGATAGTTTTCAGCATCGCCTTTCAGTTTCTGCAGAATCATTGCTGAAATTTCCTGTGGTGAATATTTTTTATCATCAATTGCTACTCGATAATCTGTTCCCATATGTCTCTTAATAGAAGAGATTGTTTTATCTGCGTTGGTAACCGCCTGACGTTTTGCAGGTTCTCCTACCAGTCTCTCACCTGTTTTTGTAAAAGCTACAACAGATGGTGTTGTTCTTGCGCCTTCTGCATTGGAAATAACAACCGGCTGTCCACCTTCCATAACACCTACACAACTGTTTGTTGTACCTAAGTCAATACCAATAATCTTGCTCATGATTCATTCCTCCTGAATTATTTCTATAAAGAATTTGTTTGTCTGCTATCTATAAGATAAAATCCGGCAGTTTGAACTGCCTGACAGAATCTGTTAATTTGCTACTTTTACCATACTGTGTCTCACAACAGCATCCTTGTACATATAACCTTTCTGGAATTCTTCGACTACCACATTCTCTCCGGCTTCCTCATCTTCCACATGCATCACGGCATTATGATAATCCGGATTAAATGCCTGACCGACAGCTTCAATCGGTTTTACACCCATTTCTTCAAATACGGTCATCATCTGTTTATAAATCTTCATCATTCCATCTGCAAAAGGACTTTCCTTTTCCTCTTCCGGAACAGCCGCCAGGCCTCGTTCGAAGTTATCTACAACCGGAAGGATTTTTTCAATAATTTCCTTTGCACCCACAGCATACATCGATGCTTTTTCTTTTTCTGTACGTTTTCTGAAATTATCGAATTCCGCCATCTGGCGTTTTACCATATCCGTTAATTCTTCTATCTTTTCATCTTTTTTATCTTTTTTCTTTTTTCCAAACAGTCCTTTCTTCTCTGCTGTCTTTTCTTCTTCAGCAGCATCTGCTGTTTCTTCTGTGGTATTTTCCTGTGTATCTGTTTCTTCTACCACTTCCTCTGTATCTGCTTCGGAAATTGTTTCTTCCTGCATATCCTCAAATAATTCTTTTTCTTCTGACATGCGCATCTACCGCCTTTCTAGATTTTCTTAAATATATGATCCAACTGACTTTTCAAAGTTTTCAGATTATCTACTACATTTTCATAGTCCATTCGTTTTGGTCCGATGATTCCTATGGTTCCCTGCATACCATCGCCCAAATCATAAGTTGCAGTAACCACACTGCAATCCCGCATGGTCTGTACAGGACTTTCGTTTCCGATATACACTTGAATTCCTGTATTCTCTTCTGAATTCATCGTATCTTTTACCAGATCCATTAATGCCTGCTTTTCTTCAAAAGCAGATATCAATTCACTGGCCTTTGAAGTATCTGCCAGTTCCGGATATTTGAAAATATTGGTAGCTCCGCTGGTATAGATTTCAACCTCATCCTGTTCTCCTGCAATGGCCTTTGCCACTGCGTCGATCACGCTGCCGACCACCTGGCTGTGTATCCCTGCCTGTTCTTTCAGTTTTGTGATCATACTGAGATTGATTTCTTCAATTGTCAGTCCATTCAACTGTGTGTTAAGGAGCAAATTTAATTTCAAAACCGTTTCATCACTCATGGATTCCTGCAACTCGATCATTTGGTTTTTCACCATATTTCCTTCTGTAACAAGAACCGCAAGCAGTTGGTTTTCTCCTACTTTTGAGAGCTGAATAAACTTTAATTTATTTCTGTGATAAGTGGGACCGGAAATCATAGTTGCATAGTTTGTATTGGAAGCAAGGATTTTTACCACCTGCTTTAATACTTTCTCCATCTTATCTGTCTTCTCAATCATCAGATCTTTTATTTCGGAAACTTCTCTGTCTTTTTCCTTCATCAGTTCGTCTACATACAGTCTGTATCCTTTATCTGAAGGAATTCTCCCTGCTGAAGTATGCGGCTGGAGAATGTATCCCAGTTCTTCCAGATCCGACATCTCATTTCGTATTGTTGCAGAGCTGAGATTCAAGTCCGTATACTTTGATATTGTTCTGGAACCAACCGGTTCTCCTGTATCCAGATAAGTCTGAATAATCGCTTTCAGAATCTTCCGTTTCCGTTCATCCAGTTCACCGTCCATGAAATTCTCCTTTCTGCTTTTATTATGAGTCACTTGACCGTCACTCATGTATTTTTATTTTGTTAGCACTCATTCAGGTGGAGTGCTAACATCTATGTTCTTAAGATAGCACCAGTGTATTTATTTGTCAAGTGCTTTATACTTTTTTTAGAAAAATTCCAGATTCTTTTTCAATTCAACCATTTTATCACGCAATTCCGCTGCCATTTCAAAGTTCAGCTCTGCTGCTGCCGCACGCATCTGTTTTTCCACATCTTTGATCAGTTTTTCCAGTTCTTTCCGACTCATAGACTCCGGATCTTTCTGCAATTTATCTTCTGTCTGTGCAACGGACTTCGATATACTGATCAAATCTCTGACTGCTTTTTTAATGGTCTGAGGCGTAATTCCATGTTCCTTATTATATTCCTCCTGCAATTTCCGGCGTCTCATCGTCTCATCAATCGCCATACGCATAGAATCCGTTATAGTATCTCCATACATGATAACGTGTCCCTCTGCATTTCGCGCTGCACGTCCTATGGTCTGTATCAGCGAAGTCTCCGAACGCAAAAATCCTTCTTTATCTGCATCCAGAATTGCCACCAGGGTGATTTCCGGAATATCCAGTCCTTCCCTCAGAAGATTGATTCCAACCAGGACATCAAACACATTCAGACGCATATCCCGGATAATCTGTGTCCGTTCCAGTGTATCAATATCCGAATGCAGATACTTCACCCGTATTCCCAGTTCTTTCATATAATCTGTCAGATCTTCTGCCATCCGTTTTGTCAATGTGGTAATCAGTACTTTATGCCCTTTTTCCACTTCTTTGTTTACTTCTCCTACCAGATCATCAATCTGTCCCTCTATCGGACGTACCTCTACGAGTGGATCCAGAAGTCCTGTTGGACGAATAATCTGCTCTGCTCTTAGCAATTCATGCGCTTCTTCATATTCTCCCGGTGTTGCAGATACAAAAAGAATCTGATCGATCTTACTTTCAAACTCTTCAAAATTCAGCGGACGATTGTCCAGCGCTGACGGAAGACGAAAACCATAATCCACCAATGTTGTTTTTCTGGAACGGTCTCCTGCATACATTCCCCTGACCTGTGGAATGGTTTTATGAGATTCATCTATAATAATAAGGTAATCATCTCCGAAATAATCCATTAATGTATAGGGTGCCTGTCCCGGTTCCAGTCCGGACAGATGCCTGGAATAATTCTCAATTCCTGAACAAAATCCCGTTTCTTTCAACATCTCAACATCAAAATTGGTTCTTTCCGCAATTCTCTGAGCTTCCAGAAGCTTATCTTCACTTTTAAAATATGCCACCTGCTCTTTCAGTTCTTCTTCGATCTGACCTGCTGCTTTCATAATCTGTTCCATAGGAACTACATAATGAGAGGCAGGAAAGATTGCCACATGATTCAGCTGGCATTTCATTTCTCCTGTTAATGTATCAATCTGAGTGATACGATCAATTTCATCTCCGAAAAATTCTACCCGTACTGCCATATCTGTATAATCTGCCGGAAAGATTTCCAGAACATCTCCCCGCACCCGGAATGTACCGCGATGAAAATCCATATCATTTCTGTCATACTGAATATCGATCAATTCCCGAATCACATCATCCCTGTCCTTTTCCATACCGGGACGAAGAGAGATAATCATATTCTGGTAATCCTTCGGACTTCCAATTCCGTATATGCAGGATACACTGGACACAATAATCACATCTTTACGCTCACTCAGAGAAGAGGTAGCAGAAAGGCGCAGTTTATCAATCTCATCATTTACCGATGAATCCTTCGCAATATAAGTATCCGATGAGGGTACATAAGCTTCCGGCTGATAATAATCATAATAGGACACAAAATACTCCACTGCGTTATTCGGAAAAAACTCCTTCATCTCACCATAAAGCTGTGCCGCCAGCGTCTTATTGTGGGCCAAAATCAGCGTCGGTTTATTCAGTTGCTGAATCACATTGGCCATGGTAAAAGTCTTACCCGAACCGGTAACACCCAATAATGTCTCAAACTGATTGCCTTCCTTGAACCCCTGCACCAGCTTCTCTATAGCCTGAGGCTGATCGCCGGTCGGGGCATATTCACTGTGTAACTCAAAATGGTCCATCCTTATTCTCCCATCTCATTGTTTCGCTCTTATTATATCCGCTCTCATCATTTTTCTTCATTCATTAAAGATATCTTTCCGCACTTTTGGTGCTTTACGCCTATTATACCATTTATGTTTTTAAAAGTACATATGTTTTCGAATATTTGTTCTTTTCTTCTTGAAACAAATCCTCCAAGAATCTCTGTTCTTAACCAGATTTCTGCTTTTAACGCACAACAGGGTATGTACTCAACCAGTTTTATATTTTTGCGATCCCATATTCTCTCCGCTTTTGCAAAAAGCAATTAGTTTCCATATTTTTCCATGATATGATATAATAAAAGTATTGTTCTTTACCAACAATGTCTATTAAATAACCACGAAAGGAGCTTAATCATGTTAGAAAAACTTTTTAAGCTGTCTGAAAATCACACAGACGTCAAAACTGAAATTCTGGCCGGTATTACAACATTCATGACCATGGCATATATTCTGGCCGTCAATCCATCTATTCTTTCTGCAACCGGAATGGACCAGGGCGCTTTATTCACTGCCACTGCACTGATTTCCTTTATCGGTACACTGCTGATGGCTTTTCTTGCCAATTATCCATTTGCTCTGGCACCGGGCATGGGACTGAACGCCTATTTTGCCTACACCGTTGTCCTTGGCATGGGTTACAGCTGGGAATTTGCCTTAACAGCTGTATTCGCCGAAGGTATTATTTTCATCCTTTTATCCCTGACGAATGTACGTGAAGCAATTTTCAATGCGATTCCAAAGAATCTGAAGTCCGCCGTCAGTGTCGGCATCGGTCTTTTTATTGCATTTGTCGGTCTTCAAAACGCCAAGATCGTTATCGGCGGTTCCACATTGGTTCAGCTTTTCTCTGTTGAGAAATACAATGAGCTGAACGGTGTCAATGCTTCATTTAATGATGTCGGGATTACTGTCGCTCTGGCGCTTATAGGTATCCTGGTGACAGGTATCCTTGTTATTAAGAATGTCAAAGGCAATATTCTGTGGGGCATTCTGATCACATGGATTCTTGGCATTATCTGTCAGTTTGCAGGCATTTATGTTCCAAATCCTGAACTCGGGTTCTACAATCTGCTCCCGGATTTCAGCAATGGACTTTCCATTCCGTCCCTGTCACCAATCCTTTTCAAGCTGGATTTCCACGGTATTGTCAGTGCTGATTTTGTCGTTATTTTATTTGCCTTTTTATTTGTCGATTTATTTGATACGATCGGCACCCTGGTAGGTGTTTCATCCAAGGCCGGTATGCTTGATGAGAACGGCAAGCTGCCACGTATCAAAGGTGCGCTCCTAGCGGACGCCATTGCAACAACAGCCGGTGCCGCTCTCGGTACATCCACAGCAACAACTTTCGTCGAAAGTGCTTCCGGCGTCACAGAAGGCGGACGTACTGGTCTGACAGCCCTGACAACAGGTATTTTGTTCGGCCTGTCATTGTTTCTGTCACCGATTTTCCTGGCAATTCCTTCATTTGCAACAGCACCGGCACTGATTATTGTGGGTCTTTATATGTTGAGCAATATTACCAATATTGATTTTGCGGATATGTCTGAAGCCATTCCATGCTACATCTGCATCATTGCCATGCCTTTCTTCTACAGTATTTCAGAAGGTATTGCACTCGGCATCATTGCCTATGTTGTTCTGAATCTGGTTACAGGCAAAGCCAAAGAGAAGAAACTGAATCTTCTCCTGTATATTCTGGCAATCATCTTTATTATCAAAGAGTGCTCATCACTGTTCTTCTAGATTGCAAAAAGGGATCGAAGAAAAATCTGTGTATCGATTTCTCTTCAATCCCTTTTGCTTACACGAAAATTCTTCTTATTTCTTATTCTGCCTGAATCTCCTGCAGCACAATCTCCTGGGCTTTCTCAAGCTGTGTATCTGTCTCACTGTCGGAATTCAATTCCACTTCTACATCCGGATCAATACCTGTTCCATGGATATTGCGTCCATTTGGCGTATAGTACTTGGCACTTGTCAGCTTGATGGCGGAACCATCTCCCAATGGCAGCACATACTGAACGATGCCTTTGCCAAAGGATGTGGTACCTACCAGCTTCGCTTTGCCGTAATCCTGCAGACAGCCACTGACAATCTCTGAGGCACTGGCACTATTGCCGTTGATCAAAACACTGATTGGCACGTTAATGGTCTCATCATCCTCTGTGTATTCTTCCTGTTTCTTACCATTCTTGTCAACAGTATACACAAGCAACTGATCCTTTGTCAGAATTCTGTCAAGAATAGCCGTTGCAGAGTTCACCAGGCCGCCCGGATTATCACGCAGATCAATGATCAGCCCCTCCATTCCCTGAGCTGTCAGCGCATCAATGGCCTGATTAAACTGTTCTGACGTTGTCTCTTCAAATTCATAAACAGCCACATAGCCGATATTGTTGTCCAGCATCTTGGATGTCACCATCGGAATCTCAATGGTCTTGCGCTCTACCTCAAATGTCAAATATTTATCTTCAGATGGTCTGTAAACTTCGATACTGACAGTTGAGCCCTCTTCACCTTTAATCCATGTGACAACCTCCGTCACATCAACACCTGTCACTTCCTTGTCCGCCACTTTATACAAAATATCATCCTTGAGAATACCGGCTTCCGCTCCCGGTGAACCCTCAAAAGGACGCACAACGGTAATGACGCCTGTCTCCTTGTTCTGGCTGACAACCACACCAATACCGGAATATTTGCCTGATGTGGACTCCTGCAGCTGATCATACTCCTCCTTGGTATAATAAACGGTATATGGCTCATTCAGTGCATCCACATAGCCTTTGTAAATACCTTCCACCATATCATCCTGGGTGATATCCGAATCATCTGAAACATCCAGATAATACTGGTCAAGCACACTGTGCAGCTTGTTCAGTTTCTTCTCAACTTCCTTATACCGCCCCGAAATATCCGTCACATCACCACTGGATGAAGACACATCCGATGCCTCCACAGCATTTCCTGTTCCTGTGGTCTGACCTGTTGATGACGGCGCATAATCTTTCAAAAAGCACCCGGATAACGCCAGCACGCCTATGATCAGCACACACAGGATCACACCTGTCAAAAGGCCTTTATAATAGCTCTTTCTGTCATTTCTGTTCTCCATAGTCTGTCTCCTTCTGAAAACAGACAATTGCCAACTGCCATTGATCCAGGAATATAAACAATCACAGTCTGCAATCATCCGTTTAAAAATTGCTGAATTTTATTCTATAGTAACACAAAGAGCTAGCTCAGACAATTGTCTGAAGCCAGCTTTCTTAAAGTTCACAAATTGTTCGCAATTCGCAGTGAGTGATTCAACATCTTCACTGCTGCCGCAATGATTCAATTGTCGTACCGGATATCAGACACGGATATGCTTGATCAATGTCAGATAACTTCCGATGAAACCAATGCCAAGACCGATGATCAATGAAATCGGGATCAGGACCTTGAAGATCTCGCCTGCGGGCAAAAACGTCATAAATCTGCTGAGACTCGTGAATTCTGTTGTCATAAATGAGATAACCTTCTCATATAATACTTTCAGCGCACACACCGGAATCAGTGAACCGATCAGACCAATGAGCATACCTTCAATCAGGAATGGTGCTCTGACGAAAAAGTCTGTTGCACCCAGATATTTCATAATCGCAATCTCTTCATGTCTGACAGTGATACCGATCATAACCGTATTACTGATCAGGAAGACAGCAACACCCACAAGGATGACGATAATAGCCAGTGAAACATAACTGAGCAGACGTCCAAAACTTGCAAAGCTGTCAGCCACGCTCTTGGATGCATTCACAGAACGTACACCATCAATGCCCTGAATATAATCCACAAGTTCCTGCTGCTTGGCAGCATCCTTCAAATAAACTTCCAGACTGGCTGAAGAAGCCAGCGGGTTATCATTGTCCAGATTTGTCAGAATGTTCTGGTCTGTGTCCGGGAAAGCCTTCTCTTTGTACTCTTCCCAGGCTTCCTCTGGTGATGTATAGTGAACATTGTCCACTTCTTCACGCTGTTCGATCTGAGACTTAATATCAAGAATCTGATTTTCCTCAACACCTTCATTGAAAAAGACTGTCACACCGACTGTTGTCTCTACTTCGGAAAAAATATGCTGAAAGTTCATCACCATACAGTAGAAAATACCGAAAATAAACAGACAGGCTGTAATCGTACCAATAG
>JALFGN010000127.1 GCA_022777285.1 Blautia sp. | reverse complement strand
CGGATTTTAATATCGATCTGCTGCGTTCCAATAATTATATCTGTCATTTCTTTGTTGTGAGACGGAAAATTGTAGAAACATGTGGAGGATTCCGGAAAGAATATGATGGCGCCCAGGATTATGATTTTATTTTCCGCTGTACCGAAGCGGCAGGAAAAATTTATCATGTGCCGGAAATTCTGTATCACTGGAGAACGCATCAGGCGTCTACAGCGGATAATCCGGCAAGTAAAATGTATGCCTTTGAGGCCGGAAAAAGAGCCATTGAAGGAAATCTGAAACGAAGCAATCTAAAAGGAAGCGTCAGTCACACCAGCGATCTGGGATTTTACAGAGTAAAATATCCGGTTTTGGGAAATCCGCTGGTTTCCATTATTATCCCAAATAAAGATCAGAAAGATGTACTGAAGCAGTGTATAGAGTCTGTGGAAAAACTTTCTACTTACCGGAATTTTGAAATCCTGATTGTGGAAAATAACAGCACGACGGAGGAAATTTTTGATTATTATAAAGAATTAAGTACCAACAAAAAAATTCGTCTTCTGAAATGGAAGAAACCGTTTAATTATTCTGCCATTAACAATTATGCTGCAGCGAAGGCAAAGGGAGAATACCTTCTGTTTCTGAATAACGATATGGAAGTGATTTCTCCGGACTGGATCGAGGAGCTGTTGGGACATTGTCAGCGTCCCGGAACCGGTGTGGTAGGAGCACGACTTTATTATCCGAATGATACCATTCAGCATGCAGGAACGATTATCGGAATCGGAGGGATTGCAGGTCACATGTTTGTAGATATGCCAAGAGAACGCACCGGTTATATGCACAAAGCGGCCATTCAACAAGATCTGAGTGCTGTCACAGCAGCATGCATGATGGTAAAACGCAGTGTATTTGAAGAGACAGGCGGCTTTGAAGAGAAACTTTCCGTTGCATTTAATGATGTGGATTTTTGCCTGCGGATTCGGAAAAAAGGGTATCTGGTGGTGTATGATCCTTATGTGGAGCTTTATCATTATGAATCCAAAAGCAGAGGAACAGAGGACAGTAAGGAGAAGGTGAGAAGGTTTCAGGAAGAAATCGAATTTATGCGCTGTCGATGGGAGAAGCTTTTAAAGCAGGGAGATCCTTATTATAACAAGAATCTTTCCCTTACCAAGTGGAATTATTCTCTGCGGCCATTTGAGTGAGAGGGGCATTTATGAAAGAAATATCAATTGTCATTCCGAATTTTAATGGAAAGAAATATCTGCAGCCATGTTTGGATGCGCTTTTGCATCAGGATTATCCGTCTTTTGAAATTATTCTTGTGGATAACGGTTCATCCGATGGGAGTGTTGCGTGGATAAAAGAAAATTATCCTCAGATTCGTCTGATCGCACTGAAAGAGAATACAGGATTCTGCGGAGGAGTCAATGCGGGAATTTCTGCATCCCAGGCAGAGTATGTGCTGCTTTTGAATAATGATACCATTGTTTTGCCTGGATTTATACGGGCACTGGCGGAAACCATTCAGAGCAGTCCACACATTTTTTCCTGTCAGGCAAAAATGTTGCAGATTCAGGACAGCAGCAAAATCGATGATGCAGGGAATTATTTTTGTGCACTTGGATGGGCATTTGCGGACGGAAAAGGAAAGCCGGAGAAAAATTACAGCAGGAAAAAAGAGATTTTTGCTTCTTGTGCAGGGGCTGCTATTTATCGTAAAAAAATCCTGGAGGAAATCGGTCTTTTTGATGAAGAACATTTTGCTTATCTGGAAGATGTGGATATCAGTTACCGGGCAAAATTATATGGATATAAAAATGTATTCTGCCCGGATGCAAAAGTGCTTCATGTAGGAAGCGGAACCAGTGGTTCCCGATACAATTTATTTAAAATCCGTTATTCGTCCAGAAATAATATTTACATGATTTATAAAAATATGCCCCTTTGGCAGATTCTGTGGAATCTTCCCTTACTGGTCGGCGGATTTGCCATAAAAACTGTTTTTTTTACTTCCAAAGGATTTGGGGGAGAGTATCTGAAGGGAATGTGGAATGGAATTCGTATTTCCCTTCAGAATCGTGAAAAAAAGGTAAAACATCTGCCGGGCATGAAGAGACGCTGTATAAAAATACAGTTGGAATTATATAGAAATATCGGAAAACGGTTTTGTTCCGGTAATCATTAGCAGGGAGATTTGAAAATGGGTACAAAAGAAAAAAAGCATTTTTTAAAAAAAGCGGGTATTGTTCTGGAATGCATTTTTATTTTTCTGTCTCTTCTTGTAGCAACCACAGTAGTCTGGGTTTTTCGTACATGGAACGGGCTTACTATGGAAGAGATGGTCTTTCATTTGCAGGCACCCACGCAAGGGACAGATTCCAATATTATCGTGAGCTTTCTTCTGACCTGTCTGCTTGTGTCAGCAGTTCTTACTGTTTTGATCGTGATTTTATACAGGAAGATGAAATGGGCGAAAGACATTGTGCTTTCCAGCATTGCTGTTTTATTTCTTGCAGTGGCAGCATTTTCTGTTGGATATATGTGGAATCGGCTGGATATTACTGCCTATGCAAAGAATCAGAATACAGAATCTTCTTTTATCGAGGAAAATTACGCAGATCCCCAGTCTGTGCAGCTTACTTTTCCGGAGAAGAAGAGAAATCTGATCTACATTTATCTGGAATCAATGGAAAATACTTATGCAGATAAAGCAAGCGGAGGAGATTTTGATACCAATGTAATACCGGAACTGACGGAAATTTCCATGGAGAATGAAAACTTTTCCGGGGACAGCAAGACGTTAAATGGGGGAGTTCCCATGTATGGATCAACTTGGACTATGGGGGCTTTGTTTGCACAGTCTTCTGCGCTTCCTTTGAATCTTCCCATTCGAGGGGATCTGATGAGTACGCAGAAGGAGTTTCTTCCGGGTGTGACTGTTTTGGGAGATATTCTGGAAGATGCCGGGTATCGGCAGTATTTTCTTATGGGATCCGATGCAGCTTTTGCAGGACGGGATCTGTATTATACCAAGCATGGAAATTATGAGCTGTACGATTATTATTATAGTCTGGAACAGAAAGAAATACCGGATGGATATCATGTGTTCTGGGGATATGAAGATAAACGGCTGTTTGAATTTGCAAAAGAGCATCTGACGGAAATCAGCAAAACAGAGGAACCCTTTCATTTCTCTATGTTAACAGTAGATACTCATTTTGAAGATGGGTATCGATGTGAAGATTGTCCGGATACGTATGGAGACGATCAGTATGCCAATGTAATGGCATGTTCCAGCAAACAGGTCAGTGAATTCCTGAAATGGATACAGGAACAGGAATTTTATGAAAATACCACGGTTGTGATTACCGGAGATCATCTGACCATGGACAGCAATTTCTGTAAAAATGTGGAAGATTCCTATACAAGAAAAGTCTATACGACATATATGAATGCAGCGGTTACTCCGGAAAAGAAGGAATACAGAGAATACACGACTATGGATCATTTTCCAACGACCCTGGCAAGTCTCGGAGTGACCATTGCGGGAAATCGCCTGGGACTTGGAACAAATCTGTTTTCAGCAGAGGAGACGCTTCTGGAAAAATATGGAAAAGAAAAATTCGATACAGGACTGAAAATGAAATCCGCCTTTATGGATGAGCTGACCAAAGATATTGTGGTAGAAGATGCAAAAAAGGTACAGGAAGAGGAAGCTGCGGAAGCGGCCAGAAAAGAAATTCATGCAGATGTGGAAGTTACCGATTATGATCCGGTGAATGATTCTTTTGATGTGATTCTTACAAATGTGGAATGTCAGCTGAATATCGAATCCATACAGTCTACTGTCTGGGAAGAAGATGGTATGAAAGCGCTGGTATGGTATGAGGCACAACAGGAAGAAGATGGATCCTACCGGATTCAGGTGAAGGGCAGTGATCTGGCTCATAAAGCAGGAACTTATCAGGTTCTTTTGTATGGAAAGCTGGAAGGATATGAACCTTATGTGTTCGATACGGTAAACGGAACCATTGGAACCATCGGCAAAGGAGAAGGAAAGATTAATGCTGCGATTACAGTGGAGCCTTACGATTTCCGAAAAGGTTATTTTGAAGTAAAACTGGATTATGTGAGATGCAGTACACCAATAGAAAAAATTCAGTGTACCGTCTGGGAAGAAGACGGACAGGAGGCTTTAAAAACCTATGATGCAGTATTGCTGGGAGATGGCAGTTACCGGATCCGGGTAAAGGCAGTGGATTTCCATTTTAAAGTGGGAAAATACAGGCTTCTGATTTATGGACAGCCGAAAGGCGAAGGAATGACTTTGATCGACGAAGTGTTTGGTGAAATTACAGGATAAAAAAATCCCCATGAAAGGTCTGCAAGTAAGCAGATTTTTCATGGGGATTTCATTTCTTTATCAGGAACGTTAAAATTGAAAGGTGTCTTTCAGACAGGCCCATTTCTGGTCTTTTTCACTTAAATTCAGATGGGTTCCATCTTTTAAAGCATAACCTTCTGCAGAGGGAGTTCCATTGTATTCACCAGTCACTTCCGGCCAGCAGATACCGATTTGCGGATCGTTCCAGGCAAGTCCGCCTTCATCTCCCGGATGATAAAAATCTGTACATTTGTAACAGAATTCTGCAATATCACTTAATACAAGGAAACCGTGGGCGAAGCCTTCCGGAATATAAAACTGTTTTTTGTTTTCTTCCGTCAGTTCAACGCCGAACCATTTTCCGTAAGTGTCGCTGTCACTTCTTAAATCTACAGCAACATCAAACACAGAGCCTTTTACTACGCGAACCAGTTTTCCCTGCGGGAATTCTTTCTGAAAATGGAGTCCGCGAAGGACGCCTTTTGAAGAACAGGACTGATTATCCTGAACAAAATTCATGGTCAGTCCGGCTTCGAACATATCTTTCTGGTTATAAGTTTCCATAAAATAGCCTCTGGCATCTCCGTGCACAGTCGGTTCAATTACACACAGACCTTCAATGCCGCCTGCGTTTTTTTCTACGTGAATCTGTCCCATAATGTTTACTCCTGTTCGTTGATTTCCTGTAAATATCTTGCAAGTGCATCCTGCCATACAGGAAGTGGTGTGAATCCGTTTTCTGTCAGTTTGCTTTTATCCAGTCTGCTGTTGAATGGACGGGCTGCTTTGGAAATTCCATATTCTGCAGTTGTGACAGGCAATACGGCAAGATTTTCCGGAGCATATTCTTTATGTCCCAGTGCACAGGCCTGACGGAAAATTTCACAGGCAAATTCGTACCAGCTGATATAGCCTCCTTCATTGGTTGCATGATAATAACCGTATTTCTCTGTCTCGATCATATCTACAAGCAGTCTTGCCAGGTCAAAGGTATAGGTTGGAGTACCGACCTGGTCATTTACCACGGTCAGTTTATCATGGTTTTTACCTACCTTCAGCATGGTTTTAATAAAGTTATTTCCATTTTTACCGAAGACCCAGGCAATTCGCACGATAAAATATTTTGAGAGTGCCTCAGATACGGCAAGTTCGCCTTCCAGTTTACTCTGACCGTACACATTTAACGGTTTGTAAGCTTTGCAGTCCGGTTTCCATGGGTCCGTTCCCTGACCATCGAATACATAATCCGTGGAAATATACATCATCTTAATATCCAGCTCTTTACATACCTGTGCGATATTTTTTGTGCCGGTGCCGTTTACCAGATGTACTTTTGCCTGTTTGTCTTCATCTTCTGCCGCGTCCACAGCAGTCCAGGCAGCACAGTGGATGACTGCATCCGGAGCTGCTTCTTTTATGACCTGAGAGACAGAAGCACTGTCTGTAATATCCATTTCTTCAATGTCCACACCAATGGGGGTATGATTTTTTCGGATCAGTTCATTCACCACATCATGGCCCAGCTGGCCTTTGACACCTGTTACCAATACTTTCATTGTATTTGCCTCCATATAAGTGAATCAGCGGTTTTCGTACATTTCTTTGTAGTAATTCTGGTATTCTCCGGAAATAATGTTTTCCCACCATTCTTTGTTATCAAGATACCACTGAATGGTTTTTTTGATTCCGTCAGCAAATTTTGTTTCCGGAAGCCAGCCAAGTTCATTGTGGATCTTGGTCGGGTCAATGGCGTAACGCATGTCATGGCCTTTCCGGTCTGTGACATAAGTAATCAGACTTTCCGGTTTGCCAAGTTCTTTACAGATGATCTTGACAATGTCAATGTTTTTCATTTCATTATGTCCGCCGATGTTGTATACTTCACCGACACGACCGTTGTGAATGATCCGGTCAATGGCCTTACAGTGATCTTCTACATAGAGCCAGTCTCTGACATTTTCACCCTTTCCATATACAGGAAGCGGTTTGTCATTCAGGGCATTTGCAATCATAAGAGGAATCAGTTTTTCCGGAAAATGATAAGGTCCGTAGTTGTTGGAACATCTGCTGATGGTCACAGGCAGACCGTAAGTTCTGTGGTAGGCCAGAACAAGAAGGTCTGCGCCGGCTTTTGAGGAACTGTAAGGGCTGCTTGTATGAATCGGAGTTTCTTCGGTAAAGAACAGATCGGGTCTGTCAAGAGGCAGATCTCCGTATACTTCATCTGTAGATACCTGGTGATAACGAGCGATACCGTATTTGCGGCATGCATCCATCAGGACAGCAGTCCCTTTGATATTGGTATCCAGGAAAACTTCCGGGTTTTCAATGGAACGGTCTACATGGCTTTCCGCAGCAAAGTTTACAACCATATCCGGATGTTCTTCTTCAAAAAGCTTATAAACTGCTGCCCGGTCTGTGATACTTTCTTTTACAAAACGGAAATTAGGATTCTCCATTACCGATGCCAGTGTGGACAGATTTCCTGCATAGGTAAGGCAGTCCAGACATACGATACGATAGTCCGGGTATTTGTTCAGCATGTGAAAAATAAAGTTACTTCCGATAAATCCGGCACCGCCGGTTACAATAATGGTCATGAATTTTCTCCTTTTTCTGTACGTTTGATTTTATTTAGTGAAGTACATCCAGATATTTTCCGTCCAGTACATCCTTCAGATACTGGCCGTACTGATTCTTTTTCAATACTTCATAGACCTTCAGCACATCTTCTTTTGTGATCCAGTGATTTAAATAGGCGATTTCTTCCAGACATCCGATTTTTCTGTGCTGATGGGATTCTACGGTTTTTACAAAATTGGTTGCTTCGACAAGACTTTCATGGGTCCCCGTGTCCAGCCAGGTAAATCCTTGTCCCAGAAGTTCTACATTCAGATTGCCGTTTTCCAGATAAATACGGTTCAGATCTGTGATTTCCAGTTCCCCCCGGGCACTTGGTTTCAGATTTTTTGCATATTCTACTACTTTATTGTCATAGAAATAAAGACCGGTCACACAGTAGTTGCTCTTGGGCTTTTCCGGTTTCTCTTCAATGGAGACAGCCTTTCCTTCTTCATTGAATTCTACGATTCCAAAACGCTCCGGATCGTCTACATAATAGCCGAATACCGTTGCTCCCTTTCCGGACTCTGCATTTTCAACCGCAGCTTTCAGACGTTTTTTCAGACCATGTCCGGCAAAGATATTATCTCCCAGAACCATTGCCACCGTATCACTTCCGATGAAGTCCTCGCCGATAATAAATGCCTGTGCCAGACCATCCGGACTTGGCTGTACGGCATAAGAAAGTTCAACACCAAACTGATGACCGTCTCCAAGCAGTTCTTTGAATCGCGGTGTGTCCTGAGGTGTGGAAATGATCAGAATCTCACGGATACCTGCATTCATCAGTACAGACATAGGATAATAAATCATAGGCTTGTCATAAATAGGCAACAGCTGTTTGGATGTAACCATAGTAAGGGGATAGAGGCGTGTGCCGGATCCTCCGGCCAGAATAATTCCTTTCATAATAAAGAGACTCCTTTCTGTATGATTCCTGTTTTTCTTATTATAAAAGATGACGTAACGTCACCTTCAAGGGGTTTTTAAGATTTTTTGCAAAGAAAAATACCAGCATCTTTTGTGATATGGAATCCGCGGGAAACTTTTCGTTCTACAAATGTCCGGAATTCTTTATATCGGTCAAGAAGAATCTGATTTTGATTTCCGTGGCAGGAAAGGATATATTCAATCAATGGTTCCGCACAATCCAGTTCAATGGAATCTTTATAAGAAACATACTCTACATGGGAGAAGTAAGGTTCTAAAATGGATTTCCCATTATCCAGGCCGAAATTTTCGTAAAGCTTTTCGGCAGAAAGAACAATCCGACTGTCGAATTCCTGGACAAGTCGGCTGATTTCAATCATATGATTTGACCCATAAGCACTGCAGAGAAAGAGACCATCCGGTTTTAAAACACGGGTAATTTGTCTGCAGACTTCCGGAATATTTTCACAATAAAATAATACGTGATTTGCAAGCACTCGGTCGAAAGAATCCATATTGGAAGGAATGGAATGACAGTCAAAAGCGGAAAAAGCAAACCGGGTGTCGCTGGAAGGAAGATTTCTTCTGGCATCACGAAGCATACCTTCGGAAATATCAGATAAAAGGATATGGATGTGTTTTGGAAGTTTTTCGTAGTTTTCCGTCCATAAAGCACCATTGCCGCAGCCCACTTCCAGAATCTTCAGACCGGAATGAATCTGGCACTGCTGGTAAATCCAGGGAAACCATCCCTGCTTATTTGTAGAGAATTCTTTGTGAAGACGAATCCGGCTCGAGATATTGGTAGCATTCTGGTATTGAACTTTCAGACTCTTTTCCATATTTGTCAGATGAATCAGGTCCAGCATCTGACTCCAGTCAATCTGATGCTCCTGTTCAATGGCCTGGACAGTATCTTCGATGGCACTTTCTACAAGCTGCATCTGTTCAATCTGATCCTGTATTAACTTTTTCTGCAGATTAAGGGAATTCAGCATGAAATGATAGTCTGCATCGTCAATGGTCATTTCACGGATGTCATCCAGGGAAAAACCAAGATATTTCAGCAGGAGAATCTGCTGAAGACGGGCAAAATCAGAATCGGTATAAAAACGTGCACCGGAAGGGGTTACGTAAGAAGGTTTTAGGATATTCTGCTTATCATAAAAACGAATGGTACGGACGGAAACATTTGCCATGCGGGCAAATTCTCCGGAAGAATAGTAGCCAGGTAATTTCATAAAAATCACTCCTGTGGGAAAAAATAGACAAAAAAAGGATGCAGGAGATGGGACTTGAACCCACACGATATTGCTACCACAGGCACCTGAAGCCTGCGCGTCTGCCAATTCCGCCACTCCTGCATCTTCTATTAAGTTTGTGCTCTGTCGAACACAAGTGATACTATACACGATTTTTAAATGAATGTCAATAAAAAAATGAAAAAAATAAAAATTTTTGAAATTTCGAAAATATAGATAAATTCTCCTGCTGAAAAAATAAAAAAGGATGCAGGAGATGGGACTTGAACCCACACGATATTGCTACCACAGGCACCTGAAGCCTGCGCGTCTGCCAATTCCGCCACTCCTGCATCTTCTATTAAGTTTGTGCTCTGTCGAACACAAGTGATACTATACATGATTTCTATACAAATGTCAAGAAAAAAATTGAAAAAATTTCAAATTCTAAAAGAAATGGAGGAAAAACCAGTATCAGTTTATCACAGCAGAGAAAAAGAAAAAGAAATGCGAAAAAAGGTTGAAAAATGAAATATGTTGTGATACACTTTTTACAATTTGGGGAAAAATAAGTAACCCGGTAACAGCAAGCAACAGGAAAGGAAGACAGGTGAAAGCATGAAAGCATTTTTGATACTGGAAGACGGCACCGTCTTTACCGGCACCAGCATTGGGTCGAAGAAAGAAATTATCAGTGAGATAGTTTTTAACACATCTATGACAGGTTATCTTGAGGTACTCACTGACCCTTCTTACGCCGGACAGGCTGTCTGTATGACATATCCATTAATCGGTAATTACGGCATCTGCTATGATGACCAGGAGTCCTTAAGACCATGGCCGGATGGCTATATTGTCAGAGAATTATCTCGTATTCCAAGTAATTTCCGCTGTGAAGATACAATTCAAAATTTTCTGAAACGCTATGATATCCCGGGAATTGCGGGAATTGATACAAGAGCTCTTACAAGAATCCTTAGAGAAAAAGGTACCATGAATGGTATGATTACAACAAATGAAAATTATAATCTGGAAGAAATCATTCCTCAGTTAAAAGCCTATACTACAGGAAAAGTAGTAGAGCGGGTAACTTGTGAGGAAAAACAGATTTTAAAAGGAAATGGTCCGAAAGTGGCTCTTATGGATTTTGGAGCAAAAGAAAACATTGCAAAATCTTTAAATGAAAGAGGCTGTGAAGTAACCATTTATCCGGCTCTGACAACAGCAGAAGAAATCCTTGGCGGCAATCCGGATGGAATTATGTTGTCCAACGGACCTGGAGATCCGAAAGAATGTACTTCCATTATTAAGGAAGTAAAAAAACTTTATGATTCGAATGTTCCGATTTTTGCAATTTGTCTGGGACATCAGCTGATGGCTCTGGCAACAGGTGCAGATACCAAAAAAATGAAATATGGACACAGAGGAGGAAATCATCCGGTAAAAGACCTGGAAACAGGAAGAGTCTATATTTCTTCTCAGAACCATGGGTATGTGGTGGACACAGATACCCTGGATAAAAACGTAGCAGTTCCGGCGTTTGAAAATGTAAATGACAAGACAAATGAAGGATTAAAATATATAGGAAAGAATATCTTTACCGTGCAGTTCCATCCGGAAGCATGCCCGGGACCACAGGATTCAGGATATTTGTTTGACAGATTTATGAAGATGATGGAGGGAGACAAATAATGCCGAAGATTCAGGATATTAAAAAAGTACTTGTAATCGGCTCCGGCCCGATTATTATCGGACAGGCAGCAGAGTTTGACTATGCGGGAACACAGGCATGCCGTTCTCTGAAAGAAGAGGGAATCGAGGTTGTACTCTTGAATTCCAATCCGGCAACCATCATGACAGATAAAGACATTGCGGACCGTGTATACATTGAACCATTGACTGTAGAAGTAGTGGAACAGTTGATTATAAAAGAACAGCCGGACAGCGTCCTTCCGACTCTGGGTGGTCAGGCAGGCTTGAATCTGGCTATGGAACTGGAAGAGAGAGGATTTTTAAAAGAACACAATGTGCGTTTGATCGGTACCACTTCACAGACCATTAAAAAGGCAGAAGACCGTCAGGAATTCAAAGATACTATGGAAAAAATCGGAGAGCCGGTTGCAGCTTCTCTTGTGGTACGTTCTGTAGAAGACGGTATTGCGTTTACAAATACAATCGGTTATCCGGTCGTGCTGCGTCCTGCATACACACTGGGCGGAAGCGGCGGCGGTATCGCCTATGATGAAGCACAGCTTGTGGAAATCCTGGAAAATGGTCTGCGTCTTTCCCGTGTAGGGGAAGTTCTTGTGGAACGTTGTATTGCAGGCTGGAAGGAAATTGAATATGAAGTAATGCGTGACGGTGCAGGAAACTGTATTACCGTTTGTAATATGGAAAATATTGACCCGGTAGGTGTTCATACAGGTGACAGTATTGTAGTAGCACCTTCTCAGACTCTGGGAGATAAAGAATACCAGATGCTGAGAACTTCTGCACTGAATATTATTACAGAGCTTGGAATTACAGGCGGATGTAATGTACAGTATGCGCTGAATCCGGACAGTTTTGAATATTGTGTTATAGAGGTAAATCCTCGAGTATCACGTTCTTCTGCACTCGCATCAAAAGCTACGGGTTATCCGATTGCAAAAGTTGCAGCTAAAATCGCGCTTGGTTATACACTGGATGAGATTCCGAATGCGATTACAGGAAAGACTTATGCAAGTTTTGAACCGATGCTGGACTATTGTGTCGTTAAGATCCCGAGACTTCCTTTTGATAAATTTATCAGTGCAAAGAGAACTCTGACCACACAGATGAAAGCAACCGGTGAGGTTATGAGTATCTGCAATAATTTTGAAGGTGCGCTCATGAAAGCCATTCGTTCTCTGGAACAGCATGTGGACAGTCTGATGTCTTACGATTTTACAGGACTTTCCATGGATAAGCTGATGGAAGAGATGAACATTGTAGATGATATGCGTATCTGGAGAATTGCAGAAGCCATTCGCAGAGGCGTTGCATATGAAACCATTCATCAGATTACAAAAATCGATATCTGGTTTATTGACAAGATCGCTATTTTAGTCGAAATGGAACAGGCACTGAAAACAGAAGAACTGACAGAAGATCTTCTGCGGGAAGCCAAGCGAATCGAATTCCCGGATCATGTGATCGCATCTTTGACAGGAAAAACAGCAGAAGAAATCAAAGCACTGAGAAAAGAATGGGGAATTACCGCAGCATATAAGATGGTAGATACCTGTGCAGCAGAATTTGCAGCAGAAACTCCCTATTATTATTCGGTATACGGCGGCGAAAATGAAGCAGTCGGAGACAGTGAACGAAAGAAAGTTCTGGTTCTTGGTTCCGGTCCGATTCGTATCGGTCAGGGAATCGAATTTGACTTCTGTTCGGTTCATTGTACCTGGGCATTCAAAAAAGAAAATTATGAAACGATTATCATTAACAATAACCCCGAAACAGTAAGTACAGACTTTGATATTGCAGATAAGCTGTATTTTGAACCACTGACTCCGGAAGATGTGGAAAATGTAGTAAACATTGAAAAACCAGATGGCGCAGTGGTACAGTTCGGTGGTCAGACAGCCATTAAACTGACAGAAGCGCTGATGAAGATGGGAGTTAAGATTCTTGGTACTTCCGCAGAGAACGTAGATGCTGCAGAAGACAGAGAACTCTTTGATAAGATCCTGGAAGAATGTCATATTCCAAGACCACAGGGTCATACAGTATTTACAGCAGAAGAGGCAAAGAAAGCAGCAAATGAGTTGGGATATCCGGTTCTGGTACGTCCTTCCTATGTATTGGGTGGTCAGGGTATGCAGATTGCAATCAATGATGAAGACGTAGAAGAATATATTGGAATCATCAACCGGATCGCACAGGAACATCCGATCCTGGTAGATAAATACCTTCAGGGAAAAGAGATTGAAGTCGATGCCATTTGTGACGGAGAAGACATTCTGATTCCTGGTATTATGGAACATATTGAACGTGCAGGTATTCACTCCGGAGACAGTATCTCTGTATACCCTGCCCGTACAATTTCCGATACTGCAAAGACAACCATTGAAGAATATACAAGAAGACTTGCAAAATCGCTTCATGTAATCGGTATGATCAATATCCAGTTTATCGTATGCGGCGAAGAAGTGTATGTAATCGAAGTAAATCCACGTTCCAGCCGTACCGTACCTTATATCAGTAAGGTGACCGGTATTCCAATCGTTCCGCTTGCTACAAAGATGATTCTTGGTTATAAACTGCGTGATCTTGGTTATGAACCAGGTCTGCAGCCGGAGGCAAAACACATTGCCATCAAGATGCCGGTATTCTCATTTGAGAAAATCCGGGGTGCAGATATCAGCCTTGGACCGGAAATGAAATCTACAGGAGAATGTCTTGGTATTGCAGAATCCTTCAACGAAGCTTTGTATAAGGCATTCCTTGGGGCAGGCATTAATCTGCCAAAACACAAAAATATGATCATTACAGTAAGAGACGAAGATAAACAGGATATTGTTCCGATCGCCCGTCGGTTTGAAGCATTGGGATATAAAATCTATGCGACAAGAAGAACCGCAAAAGTTCTGAAAGAAAACGGAGTACATGCAGTTCGTACGAACAAGATCGAACAGCCGTCTCCGAACCTGATGGATCTGATTCTGGGACATAAGATCGATCTGGTTATTGATACACCATCACAGGGTGTGGAAAAAGCAAAAGACGGATTTGTGATCCGCAGAAACGCAATTGAGACAGGTGTGAATGTACTGACTGCTCTTGATACAGCAGAAGCACTTGTAACGAGCCTTGAAAATACAGATATCCAGAAACTGGAACTGATTGACATTGCAACTATTTAATCGCTGGATACAGACGAAAAGCAGAGCTGTCTCCGGCATAGGAGTCCGGCTTGCCGGGCTCCTTCTGTGTTAAGAAGGAGAAAAAAATGGATTTTATTGAATTGTTGAAAGTTATTTTTCTGGGAATTGTGGAAGGGATTACAGAATGGCTTCCGATCAGCAGTACCGGACATTTAATCCTGGTAGAAGAATTCATCAAACTGAATGTAAGCGAAGACTTCTGGGAAATGTTCATGGTAGTGATTCAGCTGGGCGCGATTATGGCAGTGGTAGTGCTGTATTTTAAAGATTTATGGCCTTTTCGGAATAAAAAACCAAAACATAACAATGTGACAAAAATTGAAAAGACAGCAGGTGTGATCTGCAGATTTGTCAAGATTGACAAAATGGTCATGTGGTTTAAGATTCTTGTGTCCTGCCTTCCGTCGATCATTATCGGTCTTCCATTTAATGATTTGATTGAAGAAAAGTTCAATAATTATTTTGTTGTTTCGGTTATGCTGATCGTGTATGGTATTCTTTTTATTGTGATTGAAGATTATAATAAAAAGAGAACACCATCCATCAACCGTATCGAAGAGATTTCCTGGAAAACCGCATTTCTGATCGGAGTATTCCAGCTTCTGGCTGTTATACCGGGAACTTCACGTTCCGGTGCTACGATCATCGGCGGAATTTTTCTTGGAACTTCAAGAACACTGGCAGCAGAGTATACATTCTTCCTGGCAATCCCGACCATGTTCGGCGCAAGTTTGCTGAAGCTTGTGAAATTCGGTCTTGGATTTTCACAGAATGAACTGGTCATTCTCATTACCGGTATGGTGGTATCTTTTGTGGTATCGATTCTGGCAATCAAATTCCTGATGGGATATATTAAGAAACATGACTTTAAAGTGTTTGGATGGTATCGAATCATACTTGGTGCGGTAGTACTTCTCTATTTTACGGTTTTTGCCTGAAACTGGGAAAACATGTATTACGGGGGTGAATACAGATGGAAAAAGAAGGCAGAGATAAAGAAGCTCTGGATCTTGCAGTAAAAGCAGGACAGATTCTCCTGGATGCAGGTGCAGAAATTTACCGGGTGGAAGAGACTGTTCAGAGAATCGCAAGAGCGTACGGAATCAGAAAATGTAATACATTTGGTCTGAGCACCGGTATTTTTGTGACAGCAGAAATGGAAGATCACAGTATTTATGCACAGGTAAAACATATTCCTCTGAATGCAGCCAGATTGAACCGCGTTGCAGCCGTGAATCAGCTTTCCAGAGAAATTGAAGAGGGGAAACATACCATTGAAGACGCCCGAAATCAGTTGGCAGCGATCGAACACATGCCTGGCAAGAGAGACATCACACGGATTTTTGCTTCCGGTCTTGGGTCAGCCGGCTTTTGTTATGTGCTGGAAGGGACAATTGCGGATACGACGGCAGCTTTTTTTGCCGGCCTTTTTGTATATGTGTTGCTGATTCTTCTGGAAAAAAGAAAAAAGCAGACTTCTAAAATTGTGTTAAATATTATCGGTGGTTTTTGGGCTGCATTGCTTACGATGATCTTTTTCAGAATTGGAATCGGCCAAAATTATGAAAGTATCCTGGTAGGTACTCTCATGCCTCTGGTTCCTGGCGTATCCTTCGTGAATGCGATACGGGATTTTGCAGATGCAGATTATATTGGAGGAGCAGTAAGGCTTCTGGATGCCCTCTTGGTTGCATTGGGAATCTCACTGGGTGTTGGACTGATGTATATGCTTTACTATCGGATAACAGGAGGGATGCTTTTATGATTCTGGAAATGATCCTTCAGTTTCTTGCAGCTTCTGTCGGAACCATATCTTTTTCTTTGCTTTTTTCTGTGCCGCGAGAACATTATCCTTTGTGCGGACTGATCGGTGGAATTGGGTGGATTATTACCTGGTTCTGTATCAACGGACTGCAAGTGGGCGCGATAGCAGGTACTTTTATTGCGACTGTTTTTATTGTGTTTGCATCTCGGGCAGGAAGCACGATCCGGAAATGTCCGGTTACCTTGTTTCTGATTCCCGGAATTTTTCCCCTGGTTCCAGGGGTAGGAATTTATCGAACGGTTTATTATACACTTATGAAAGAAACAGAAAGAAGCGAGTATTATGGAAGACAAACGGTAGGTATTGCAGTTGCAATCGTTCTTGGGATTCTTTTTGTTTTTGAAATTTCACAGAAGACAATTAATCGCTTCTTCTTACGGAAAAAATAAACCATTCGGAAATGATTTAAAAATTATTAAGAGATTTTCGACTTTTTTTAGAAAACAGTCACATTTTAATCATATTTTGCTTTTATAATAAAACCAGATAGTTGATAAACCACTCACTATCACCCCCCCTCAAGTTGAAAAAACCCGATGCCTGTGCATTGGGTTTTTTCATATCATGAATACAGCAAACAAAAAACCTTGTTTTTTTTCCCGTCCCTGTTATAATAATAACATTAGAATAGCTGTTCGGAACAACGGTTGTTTTGAACAGACATCCATGAGAAAAGAGGTACTTGATATGGCAAGAAAAAGAGTAGTAGTCGCTTTAGGTCACAGGGCTTTGGGTACCACATTGCCGGAGCAGAAAAAAGCAGTAAAGAAAACAGCTGCCATTGTGGCAGATTTGGTAGAAGCAGGAGCAGATCCGATTATCACCCACAGTAATGCACCGCAGGTAGGTATGATTCATACAGCTATGAATGAATTCGGAAAGGTGCACCCGGATTATACAGCAGTTCCGATGTCTGTGTGTTCTGCCATGAGCCAGGGATATATTGGATATGATATACAGAATGCTGTTCGTGCAGAACTTCTGAGAAGGGGAATTTACAAACCGGTAAGTACCATTCTTACCCAGGTGACCGTAGATCCTTATGATGAAGCTTTTCATGAACCGGTAAAAGTAATCGGAAGAATTCTGACGGAAGAAGAGGCAGAAGAAGAAGAACATAAAGGAAACTATGTGACTGAGGTAGAGGGCGGTTACCGAAGAATCGTAGCAGCTCCAAATCCACAGAATGTAGTGGAGATTGATGCGATTCGTGTTTTGGCAGATGCGGGACAGATTGTTGTTGCATGCGGCGGCGGCGGAATTCCTGTATTGGAGCAGGGGGAAGAACTGCGTGGCGCCAGTGCAGTCATTGAAAAGGATCTGGCAAGCGGAAAACTTGCAGAACTTTTGGATGCAGATGAACTAATGATTCTTACAAGTGTAGAGAAAGTATCTTTGAACTATAAATCAGACACAGAAGAACTGCTTGGAGAGGTCAGTGTAGAGGAAGCAAAGAAATATATGGATGAGGATCATTTTGAACCGACCACGATGCTTCCGAAAATTGAAGCTTCTGTAAGCTTTGTGGAAAAGAAACCAGGCAGAAGAGCAGTGATTACTTCGATTGATAAGGCAAAAGAGGGTTTCCTTGGAAAAACAGGTACCATAATTAAATAATGATGGAATATGGAAAAGCCATCCTTTGACTTCCGGGGAACAGGTATGGTTTTTCCTTTTTTTCTTGCTTCCAAAGGATGCATTATGTTATCCTTATTATATCGTTGGTGCAGTTTGTGCCGGGAATTTTAATCCTTTTGAAAGGAGAGAGGTAATATGAAATTAATACAGTTACTGGAAAATATTGAATATACATGTGTACAGGGCTCTCTGGAAACAGATGTAAAAAGTGTGGTCTATGACTCACGTAAGGTGGAGAAAGACTCACTTTTTCTTTGCATAAAGGGGGCTGTATCAGACGGACATAAATATGCAGAAGAAGTGGTGCGAAAAGGAGCTTCTGTTCTTGTTGTACAGGATCCGGTGCCTGTACCGGAGGGAGTGACCGTGATCCGTGTGGCGGATAGCCGCTATGCTATGGCATGCATTTCAGCTGCCTGGTTTGAACATCCCGCAGAGAAGTTGAAAGTAATCGGTATTACAGGCACAAAAGGAAAGACAACAACAACGTATCTTGTAAAATCCATTCTGGAAAATGCAGGATACAAAGTTGGGCTGATCGGAACCATAGAGGCAATTATAGGGGAACAAGTGATACCGGCTGCTAACACCACACCCGAGTCTTATATTGTACAGGAATATTTTGCTAAAATGGTGAAGGCCGGATGTGACTGTGTAGTAATGGAAGTATCTTCCCAGGGACTTATGCTTCACAGAACAGCAGGATTTCTCTTTGATTTTGGAATTTTTACAAATATTGAACCCGATCATATCGGACCGAATGAACATAAGGATTTTGAAGATTATATGCACTGCAAAGGACTGCTTTTTCAACAGTGTAAAGTAGGGATCGTCAATGCAGACGATAAACATCTGGAACAGGTTCTGGAAGGTCATACCTGTCAGATTGAAACTTATGGTCTTACGGAAAAGGCAGATTTATGGGCGAAAGATCTGGAACTGATTAACGGTAAAGGGGTACTGGGCATTCGGTATGAAGCACAGGGGCTTATGGATTTTCCGGTGGAAATTGATCTTCCCGGAAAATTCAGCGTATACAATTCCCTGACAGCCATTGCAATCTGCCGTCATTTTGGCGTATCAACAGAAAATATACAGAAGGCCCTTCGTGCTGCTAAAGTAAAAGGCAGAATTGAAATGGTAAAAGTATCCGATGAATTTACACTGATGATTGATTATGCACATAATGCCATGAGTCTTGAAAGTCTTCTTACCACTTTGAAAGAATATAAACCCAAACGGCTGGTATGTCTTTTTGGATGCGGAGGAAATCGTTCCAGACTGCGTCGCTATGAGATGGGAGAGGTATCCGGAAAATTGGCAGATCTGACCATTATTACTTCAGATAATCCAAGAAATGAAGAACCGCAGGCAATTATTGATGATATCAAGACCGGTATTCATAAAACAAATGGCAAATATGTAGAGATTATTGACAGGAAAGAAGCCATTGCCTATGCCATTCATAATGGACAGCCGGGAGATGTCATCGTGCTTGCAGGAAAGGGACATGAGGATTATCAGGAAATACAGGGAAAGAAATATCCGATGGATGAGCGTGATCTGATCCGGGATATTCTTGCCGGAAAATAACCGATACAGGAAACGGGTATGGATAAATTATATGCGGATGTGATTGTGGATATTTCACAGGGGAAACTGGATCGGACGTTCCAGTATGAGATTCCGGATGAACTGTATCATGAGATCAAAATCGGGAGCAGAGTGCGCATTCCTTTTGGAAAGGGACAGAGGGAAATTACAGGATATGTAACTGGTATTTCTGCAAACCCAAAAGTGGAAGAAAGCAGGATCAAGAAAATTTTGGGACAGTCTGTGCAGGGAGTTGCAGTAGAATCAAAATTGATTGCACTGGCAGAATGGATCAGTACGAATTATGGTTCCACAATGAATCAGGCATTGAAAACCGTTCTGCCTGTAAAAGAAAAGAAAAAACAGAAGGAAAACCGATTTCTCACACTGAATTTTTCCCGGTCAGAAGCAGAAGAATTTCTGGAGGTGTGTGAACGGAAACATTACAAAGCAAAAGCCCGATTGGTGCAGGCACTTCTGATGCAGCCGATGCTGACCTATTCGGAAGCAATTCATACATGGAAGATTTCGGGAACGGTCATAAAAGGGCTGGAAGATCAGAAGGTGATTACGGTGGAGCGGGAACGCATATACAGAAGCCCTGTTCTTGCAGAACAGCAGGGAGGGCAGAAAAAGATCCTGAATGCGGAACAGGAACGGATATTTTTGGCTGTGTGTAAAGAGTGGGAAACATCCGTTCCAAGACCGGTTCTGCTTCATGGAGTGACAGGCAGCGGAAAAACAGAAGTTTATATGGAACTGATTCAGAAGGTTCTGGAAGAGGGAAAACAGGTGATTGTACTGATTCCGGAAATTGCATTGACGTATCAGACCGTGAAACGGTTTTCCAAACGCTTTGGAAGCTGTGTATCTTTTCTGCATTCCAGACTTTCGGCAGGAGAAAAATACGACCAGTTTGAACAGGCAAAAAAGGGAGAGATCTCTATCGTGGTAGGTCCCCGTTCTGCTCTGTTTACGCCGTTTCCGGATCTTGGACTGATTATTATTGATGAAGAACACGAGCCTTCCTATAAGAGCGAGAAAACGCCCTGTTATCATGCCAGAGAAGTGGCAATTGAAAGGGGAAGGATGGAAAACGCCAAGATTGTTATGGGATCAGCCACACCTTCTGTAGAATCTTATGAAAAAGGAAAATCAGGAGAATATTTTTTACAGACCTTGTCTTGCCGTTATGAAAACAGGGCCCTGCCCAAAGTTTATACAATTGATATGAAACAGGAACTCAAGGAGGGCAACCGTTCGATTTTCAGTGTTTTGTTAAAGGAAAAGATGGAAGAACGTCTGCACAGGAAAGAACAGGTAATTTTGTTTCTGAACAGAAGAGGATATACTGGATTTATCAGCTGCAGATCCTGCGGTCATGTGATGAAATGTCCCCATTGCGATGTCTCCCTTACTTCTCACAAAAACGGACAACTGATCTGTCATTACTGTGGATATTCCATTCCGGATGTAAAGAATTGCCCGGTATGCGGTTCGCCTTATATTGGCGGATTTCGGGCGGGAACCCAGCAGATCGAAGAACAGGTACAGAAGTTCTTTCCACAGGCAAGAATTCTTCGTATGGATGCAGATACAACCAGAAAGAAAGAAGATCATGAGAAGATTCTCTCTGCATTCGCCAAAGGAGAGGCAGACATTCTGGTGGGAACACAGATGATCGTAAAAGGACATGATTTTCCAAAAGTAACACTGGTTGGAGTACTGGCAGCAGATCTGTCATTGAATGGGACAGACTATATGGCTGGGGAGAGAACCTTTCAGCTTCTGACGCAGGCAGTCGGAAGAGCCGGGAGAGGCTGTCTTCCGGGAGAGGCAGTGATTCAGACCTATCAGCCTGACCATTACAGTGTACAGGCAGCAGCAGCACAGGATTATGAGGCGTTTTATGAAAAAGAGATCGGCTATCGTATACTGATGGGCTATCCGCCCGCAAAAGCCATGGCTATGATACGGGCCAGCTGTGAAAATCAGGAACTGTTGGAGCAGGGAATTGGATACTGCAGAAAATATATAGAAAAAATTTATAAGAGGCAGGATTTGATTCTTGTAGGTCCGGCACCGGAAAGTGTGGCAAAAGTACAGGATCTGTACCGCATGGTATTGTATATGCGTCATTCGGACAGAAAGATACTGGTGAAAATAACAGAATTGTTGGAGCAATACATTCAGATAAACAAAGGATTTGATAAAATCCATATACAGTTTGATTTTATATAAATTCAGAAAGAAAAGGAGACTATAAATATGGCATTAAGAAAAATAAGAGTACAAGGTGACAGTATTTTAGAAAAAAAATGTAGAAAAGTGGAGGCAATGACACCGAAAATTCGTGATCTTATAGAGGATATGTTTGAAACCATGTATGATGCTTACGGGGTAGGACTGGCTGCTCCGCAGGTGGGAATTCTGAAACAGATCGTAGTCATTGACACAACAGGAGAAGATCCGCATGTATTGATCAATCCGGAGATTCTGGAGACATCCGGTTCACAGACAGGAGATGAAGGCTGCCTGAGCCTTCCCGGAATGTCAGGAACGGTTACAAGACCAAATTATGTGAAAGTGAAAGCACTCGATGAGAATATGGAAGAATATATTCTGGAAGGTACAGAGCTGCTGGCACGTGCAATCTGTCACGAGACAGACCATCTTCAGGGAAAGATGTATACAGAACTTGTGGAAGGAGAACTTCGTCGGAACAGTTACGAGGAGGATGAAGAATGAGAGTAGTTTTCATGGGAACTCCGGACTTTGCGGTAGGAACACTGGAAGCACTGATTGCAGAAGGGCATGAGATCCGTGCAGTTGTGACTCAGCCGGATAAACCCAAAGGACGTGGAAAGACCCTGATGCCCACTCCGGTAAAGGAAGTGGCATTAAAACATGAAATCCCCGTTTTGCAGCCAGTAAAGGTAAGAGAGCCGGAATTTGTGGAACAGTTGAGAACTATGGAACCGGATGTGATCGTGGTAGCTGCGTTTGGCCAGATTATTTCCAGGGATCTATTGGAACTTCCAAAATACGGATGCATCAATGTACATGCTTCTCTGCTGCCGGCATACCGGGGGGCAGCACCCATTCAATGGGCAGTCATCAATGGGGACCGGGAATCAGGAGTTACCATTATGCGTATGAATGAAGGACTTGATACAGGAGATATGATTGATAAGGTCGTGGTGCCGCTTGCAGAAGATGAAACAGGAGGAAGCCTTTTTGAAAAACTCAGTCATGCAGGTGCCCGACTGTGTGTAAAGGTGCTGGAAGATCTGGAAGCAGGTCGGGCGGTATGTACGCCGCAGCCAGAAGAAAGTACCACTGCTTATGCAGCAATGATCACAAAAAAGATGGGAGAAATTTGCTGGCAGCGGCCGGCAGAAGAAATCGAGCAGTTAATCCGTGGATTAAATCCATGGCCCAGTGCGTATACGTATCTTGACAATAAGAGCCTGAAATTGTGGAAAGCAACCGTAGAAAAAGCAGAGGAGGAAACCGAAAATGCTGTATCGGGACAGGTGATTCGTGCAGATAAAAACGGACTCTGTATTTGTACCGGAGATGGAATTCTGAATGTTTTGGAACTTCAGCTGGAAGGGAAAAAAAGAATGGAGACGGCAGCGTTTCTTCGGGGATATTCCATAGAGGTCGGAAGTATTTTGGGTAAAGCATGAGGGAAAAACGAATGGCAGGAAGAATAAATATCAGAGAACTCATTCTTGGAATTCTTCTGGAAATCAATCAGGAAGAGCAGTATAGTCATATTGCAATACGCAATACCCTGAGTAAATATCAGTATCTGGAAAAACAGGACAGAGCTTTTATTACCCGGGTGTGTGAAGGAACCCAGGAGAATCAGATTCGCATTGATTATATTATTAATCAGTTTTCAAAAATACAGGTGGAAAAAATGAAGCCTGTAATTCGTGAAATACTCAGAATCAGTGTGTATCAGCTGATTTATATGGATCATGTACCGGACAGTGCAGTGTGTGATGAAGCTGTGAAACTGGCACGAAAAAAAGGATTTTATAATCTTACAGGATTTGTAAACGGCGTGTTGCGTCAGATTGCAAGAAGCAAAGAGAATCTGACGTTTCCTGAAAAGGAAGATGGAATAAACTATCTTTCCATTCAGTATTCGGTACCGGAATGGCTTGCAGAACGTTTCCTTGAACAGTATGGATTTGAGACAGCAGAGAAGATTTTCCAGTCTTTTATGGAGGAAGCTCCATTGACGGTGCGGATCCGTCAGCATCTCACGGAGAAAGAAAAAGTAATAGAAAGTCTGGAAGTCGAAGGTGTTCAGGTGGAAAAAGCTCCTTATGTGGAGAATGGATATTATCTGAAAGGGTATGACTATCTGCCGGCTCTCACTGCATTTCGCATGGGAAATCTGCAGGTGCAGGATGTAAGCTCCATGCTTGTGGCAGAGATTGCAGCACCCAAAGAAGGAGATTTTGTAGTTGACTTGTGTGCTGCTCCGGGAGGAAAGACGCTGGCAGTAGCGGACAAATTAAAAGATACAGGAAAAGTAGATGCAAGAGATGTGAGTCCGAAAAAGGTGGAACTGATTCAGGAAAATGTCAGACGTATGGATGTTCATAATGTAGTGGTATCCGTAAAAGATGCAACGGAGTTTGACACTGCGATTGTAGAAAAAGCAGATATTGTACTGGCAGATGTCCCGTGTTCCGGTCTGGGAGTGATTGGAAGAAAGATCGATATTAAGTATAAGATGACACCGGAAAAGCAGAAAGAACTTGTGAACCTTCAGAGAAAGATTCTGGAGAATGCAGCGTTTTATCCAAAACCGGGAGGCGTACTGATCTACAGTACCTGTACCCTTGGAGTTGAGGAGAATCTTGGCAACATTCTATGGTTTACCGCAAACTATCCCTATAAGCTGGAAAGTCTGAATTCTTATATTGATCCGGAACTCCACAGCGCTGCTACAGAGAAAGGATATTTGCAGATGATTCCGGGAGTTCATAAAAGTGATGGATTTTTTATGGCAAGACTTAGAAGGATGGAACAAAAATAAATGGAAAAGAAAGATATCAAATCCATGAGTCTGGAAGAACTGACAGAAACTGTGCAGGGATTGGGAGAAAAACCTTTCCGGGGAAAACAGCTCTACGAGTGGATGCATAAAAAGCTGGCAGATGATTTTGATGAAATGACAAATCTGCCAAAAGATTTTCGGGAAAAATTAAAGAAAGACACCACATTGACTGCTTTAAAGATTCTTGAGGTTCAGGTTTCAAAGATTGATGGTACCAGAAAGTACCTGTTTGCGCTGGAAGATGGAAATGTTGTGGAAAGCGTACTGATGCGTTATCATCATGGAAACAGTGTATGTATTTCTTCCCAGGTGGGATGCAAGATGGGATGCCGTTTCTGTGCTTCTACCATTGGAGGATGGACCAGAAACCTCACCAGTGCAGAGATGTTGGATCAGATCTATCAGATCCAGAAAGACAGTCAGGAACGGGTTTCCAATGTAGTTGTGATGGGAACCGGAGAACCGATGGATAATTATGATGCACTGGTTCGATTTATCCGTATGCTCAGCAATGAAAAAGGATTGAATATCAGCCAGAGAAATATTACCGTTTCCACCTGTGGAATTGTACCGGGAATGTATAAGCTGGCAGAAGAAAATCTTCAGATTACACTGGCACTTTCTCTGCATGCTTCCAGTCAGGAAAAAAGGGAAGAACTGATGCCCATTGCAAAGAAATACCATCTGGAGGAAGTACTGGAAGCCTGCAGAAATTATTTTGAAAAAACAGGGCGAAGAATTACGTTTGAATATAGTCTGGTAGGCGGGAAAAATGATTCACAGGAAGACGCATTGCGTCTGGCACAGCTGGTAAAGGGGCTGAATTGTCATATTAATCTGATACCGGTAAATCCTATTAAAGAAAGAGACTTTGTGCGGTCAGATATGAAAGTTATTTTAAATTTTAAAAATAAACTTGAAAAATACCAAATAAATGTTACTATTAGAAGAGAAATGGGCCAGGATATTGACGGGGCCTGTGGACAATTAAGAAAAAGCTATATTGATAAAAGAGAGGATTCGTAAGATGAAATCATATTCGATCACGGATGTGGGACAGATTCGTTCGATGAATGAAGACGTTGTTTTCGCATCGGATATTCCTGTTGGAAATCTGCCTAATCTCTTTGTAGTTGCAGATGGTATGGGAGGACATAAAGCGGGAGATTTTGCCTCTAAGTTTGCATTGGAGGTTTTATTGGAAAATATCCGCGGAAACAGAGAGTTTAATCCTGTGAAAATCATCCGAAATGCCATCGAGGATGCAAACAGCCGGATTCTGAAGGAAGCGGCTGATCATGAATGCATGAGTGGGATGGGGACCACGATCGTTCTTGCTACAATTGTAGGACATTATGCGTATGTGGCAAATGTAGGGGACAGCCGCCTGTATCTGATTCACAATCAGGATATTACGCAGATTACCAAAGATCATTCTCTGGTAGAAGAGATGGTTAGAATAGGAGAAATTTCCAGAGACGATGCCAGAAATCACCCGGATAAAAATATCATTACCAGAGCACTGGGAGCTGTGAAGGATGTAGAAGTGGATTTCTTTGATATCCGTCTGGTTCCAGGAGATATTTTACTTTTGTGTTCCGACGGACTTACCAATATGGTTTCGGATGATAAAATCAGAGATGCGATCCTTACAGGAGAAACTCTGGAAGATGCGGGGAAAAAGCTGATTTTTATGGCAAATGATAATGGAGGCAAAGATAACATAGGAGTAGTTCTGGCAAAACCAGACACAAAAGAGGTGGAAGTATGTTAAATGTGGGAGTAATCGTAGGTGACCGCTATGAAATTGTGAGCAAAGTTGGCTCAGGCGGTATGGCTGATGTATATAAGGCCAAAGATCATAAGCTGAATCGTTTTGTTGCTATGAAGGTAATGAAACCGGAATTCAGCTCTGATACGAATTTTATCAGTAAATTTCAGAGAGAAGCGCAGGCAGCAGCAGGTCTTGCGCACCCAAATGTTGTAAATGTCTTTGATGTAGGGGAGGATCAGGGAGTAAACTATATCGTCATGGAACTGGTAGAGGGAATTACTTTGAAAGAGTACATTTCCAAAAAAGGAAAGCTGACGGTAAAAGAAGCTACCAGTATTGCCATTCAGGTGGCTATGGGACTGGAGGCAGCGCATAACAGAAATATTGTTCACAGGGATATTAAACCACAGAACATCATCATATCTACAGACGGAAAAGTAAAAGTAACCGATTTCGGCATTGCAAGAGCTGCATCATCCAATACGATCAGTACGAATGCCATGGGTTCGGTTCATTACAGTTCTCCGGAGCAGGTGAGAGGCGGATACAGCGATTATAAGAGTGATATTTATTCTCTTGGTATTACCATGTATGAAATGGTTACAGGAATGGTTCCTTTTGATGGAGATACAACGGTTGCCATTGCAATCAAGCATCTTCAGGAAGAGATGATTCCGCCGTCAGAAATCACACCGGATCTTCCGCACAGTCTGGAAGAAATCATTATGAAGTGTACACAGAAAAGTCCGGATAGACGATACAGTACACTGGCAGAGCTGATCAATGATCTGAAACATTCGCTGATCGATCCAAATGGAAATTTTGTAAATCTTACTCCATTAAGTAATCATGCACAGACAGTTGTGATTTCTCCTTCCGAAATGGAACAGATTAAGAGAGGAGCAGTTTCATCCGCTCCCCAGACAGAAACATTCCAGGAAGACAGTTATGACAGTTATGGAAATACAGATTATGACGATTCGGATGATTATGACAGTGAAGACGATTATGATGAGGAGGACGATAAAGGCGGAAAGGGCATAAGCAGTAAACTGGAAAAAGCCATGACGATCGGAGGTCTGGTAGTCGGTGCGATTATTATCTGTATTCTGGTTTACACCATTGCTTCTGCAACCGGTTTGTTAAAGTTCGGATCCGGAACCAGCAATAAAAATAAAGCAGATACAGAAACAACAAGCAATACAGATGAATCAGATGAAACAACCGGACAGATTGAAGTTCCGGATCTGACAAAGAAAACACCGGAAGAAGCACAGAAAGCGCTGAATGAACTTCAGCTTGGATACAAAAATGGCGGAGAAGAAGCTTCCGACACAGTAGAAGAAGGTTTGATCTGCCGTCAGGATGTGGAAGCAGGAAGCAAAGTTAGCGAGCATACGTTGATTACCTGTTATATCAGCAGCGGTACACAGGAAATTGAAATGCCCGATGTGACAGATAAGACACAAACAGAAGCCGAAGCGATGCTGAAAGAACTGGGATTAAAGACAACGGTTCAGAAAGCGAACAGCAGCACGATTACCATTGGTAATGTGGTTTCTACAGACCCTGTGGCAGGAACACAGGTGAAAGCCGGTGATACCGTTATTTTGACAATCAGTATCGGAGAAGGAGATACTGCAGTCAGGGTTCCGGATGTAATCGGCTGGAGTGAAGCAGATGCAAAAGCTTCTCTTAGTCAGGCAGGATTACTGGTAACTGTGCAGACAGGTGAAAGCCAGAGAGTAAATGTCGGTGAAGTTTATGATATGAGTATTTCAAGTGGAACACGTGTAGATACAGGAACTGCTATTACCATTTATGTAAGAGGTGAGCAGATGTCTACAACAGACAATCAGGAACAGACCGATAACGAGAATACAACAGCACAGGGAGGTACCTGGAAACCGGCTAACAGCCTGAGCCAGCCTGCAGATTATCAGGGAGGTAAGGTAAAGGTAGAACTGGTACAGGAGGACGAAGACGGCAATACGTATTCGGATCAGTCCATGGAAGTGGATGATCCACAGTTCCCGCTTTCGATTCAGCAGCTTACCGGACAGCCCGGTGTCAGCAAGGGAACAGCAGTTTTGTATGAGTGGATTGGTGACAGTTATCAGGTGATTGACCAGTATGAGGTTACTTTTCAGAAGGTAGATTGATGAAGGGAAAAATCATGAAAGGTATTTCCGGATTCTACTACGTAAATGTAGTAGAATCCGGAATTTATGAATGCAAAGCAAAAGGAATATTCCGAAAAGACAAGATAAAACCCCTGGTTGGGGATGATGTAGAAATAGAGGTCCTGAGTGAAGAGAAGAAGATTGGAAATATCATTAAAATATTTCCAAGACACAGTGAGCTGGTTCGTCCGGCAGTTGCCAATGTGGATCAGGCATTGGTAATTTTTGCAGCCAGAGAGCCAAGCCCAAACTTCTCTTTGCTGGACCGCTTTTTGGTTATAATGGAAAAACAGGAGATTCCAGTGATCATCTGTTTTAATAAAAAGGATCTGTGTGAAAAAGAAGAACTGAAGCAGATGAAAAAGATTTATGAAGATTGTGGATATCAGGTAATTCTGACCAGTGCAATGGAAAAGAAAGGGATGGAAGAATTAAAGACACTTTTGCGGGGGAAGACAACGACTGTAGCGGGGCCATCTGGTGTCGGAAAATCCTCTCTTACAAACCTGCTTCAGAAAGATGTAGTTATGGAGACTGGAGAAATCAGCAAAAAGCTTGGAAGAGGGCGCCACACTACAAGACATTCCCAGATTATAGCCATTGAAGAGAATACATGGATTTATGATACACCCGGGTTTACCTCATTTTATGTGGAAAACATAGAAAAGGAAGAATTGCGTTATTATTTCAGAGAGTTCGCTGCTTATGAGGGAACCTGTCGTTTCCAGGGCTGTACGCATACCCATGAGCCCGGCTGTAAAGTGAAAGAAGCGCTTGCAGAGGGGAGAATTTCACAGGAAAGATATAGCAGTTACCTGGAATTATATCGGGAACTGTCTGAAAAAAGAAAATATTAAGAGGATTAAAACTGATAAAATGATATTGTAAAAAGTTATAAATAGCTGTTGGCTTTTATAACTTTTATTGATAGAATAAAGTATAAACATTAAGGAATTGGGATAAGAATGGAAAACTTCACCCACATCATACTTCAAGCAATGGATACAGATATTATTCGCATGAACAATGAAATCAAGTGATGAATATAAAGCCAAATCTTGATAGTATTACCATTGGTTATTGTAGAGTTTCAAGTAATAAACTATAATTGAGCAAATACTGAAAATTGCACAAAGCTATCCTATCAGTTTCAGTACATCTTCCAAAGTCATTCCATTGTGAATGGACTGATACAAGGATGTTACCTGTTCTTCCCGGATCTTTCTTTGGAAATACTGATAGCCTTCTTCAAAACTGCAATAAGTCCCGTTATATGCGCAGCACATATAATGCACCAGGGACATAATCAGCCAATAGCGTTCAATCCCCGTCTGAGTTCGGATCTGATACTTATCCAGAGCCAGTTTTGTTTTACTCTGACGAAAAAATACTTCAATTGGCCAGCGTCTGGTGTAATAATCCAGGATTTCCTGCATGGATAAACCTG
>JALFGN010000089.1 GCA_022777285.1 Blautia sp. | reverse complement strand
TCATAATTGCACTCTCTTCAAAAACAAATTACTAATTATTTCTTAAATCTATTTTACAAAGTCCCCCATTACCCAAAGCATTACATTATTATTTTTTATTAAAAAAGTACCGATCCGGATTTTATCTATCCTTCTCGGTACTTTTTACTTTTCTTTCCGATTCTATTATGTGATTATACTCTTTGTTCCACTGCATTTTGTCCTACTTGAGGCTAATCTTCGAATTATTTTTTTCCACATCAGCTACAGAAGAAACATAATACTCCAGATACTGGGACCATGTTTTATGTTCACGACTATAATATCTTGCGATTCTTTCAAAAATCATCTGACAGTTTTCTTTACTGGTTCCTACCAGAAGAATCAAAAACTGGCTTGGACTGTATTGGGTAAAAGAATCCCCTCGACGCAGAGAATGCATAATGGTATCATACAATTCCTCAGATAATGCAGACAACCGTTTTTTATTTTCCAGCGGATGTCCTTTCCCGTCTGTGATACTTACCAGCATAAGATAAACAGACTGACCATTTCTTTCGATAATACGGCTTACAAGACGGTAACTGTCACGGAAACTTGGAAGACTGCAGTAAAATGCACCGTCTCTTTCTTCCTCTTCCTTCAAACCGCTTTTAATCTCTGTAATGACCTGTGGTTTATAGCTGATCTTCTCACTCATATCTTTAAACTGTTCCATCATCCGCTCAGAGGGACTGATGCCCAATTCTTCAAAATAGAGCTTTGCCGTATCTTCATACACTTCAATTGCTTCTTTATAACGATTCATAGCCATCAGGATATCAATCTTGACTGCCTGCCATTCGTCAAAAGGATACATCTCCACTGCAGCATTGCACAATTCCAATACTCTTTCGTATTCTCTTTGCTGTTTCTTATACTCACAAAGTTCCTGCAATGCCTCCATATATTTCCTTTTATATTGAACACTTGCAATCAATACCCAATCTTCCCCGGAAAGTCCCGGAAGAAATTCTCCTTTATACAGGCTACAGGCTTCTTCCAGAAGTTCCATCCGTTTTTCCTGTTCCCGCTCCTGATTCGCCTGTTCCATAATTTTATCAAATTCCAGTGCATCTACCCAGACTTCCATAGGACTGTTCCAATGATAGATTCCATGTTTGATCAGAATGTAATCATACTCAGGAAATCCCGCATCACCAAGTATTTTCTTCAGTCTGTGAGAAGTAACACGAAGATTATTTGACATATCTGCCAGATCTTCTCTTCCATATAAAGCATCCAGCAAATCTGTTCTTGCAATTCCTGTTTCTTTTGTATATAGAAGAATCTGAAGTAATTTCATAGCCTTTGTTGCTGTGTTTTTTCGAAAAGCAATGGGGGTTTCATCGTAGCTCAGGGAAAGGCCTCCCAACATATGAACTTTCAGAACCGGTTTCTTATCACTCATCTATTACTCTCCTTCAATACAGGCTTGTAAACACTGACTCTGTTTTATACTGATTGTATCTTTTGATTCTTTCTTTGTCAATGACGTGTTTACATGCCTGCATCTTTTCTGTTATAATGACCCATGAAGAACAACAGCACATGAAAGAATGGAGGTTATGTTTTATGGCAGTATACCAGACAAAGGGTGTCTGTTCCCGTTCAATCGAAATTGAACTGGAGGGCAGCAAAATCAAATCTGTAAAATTCAATGGAGGATGCAACGGAAATACCAAAGGAATCTCCAGCCTTGTAAAAGGAATGGAGGTTGATGAAGTCATTGCGCGTTGGAAAGGTACCGACTGTGGCGGACGCGGTACTTCCTGCCCGGATCATCTTGCAAAAGCTCTGGAAGCTATGAAGGCGCAGAACGCATAACCCTTAAGTAGAAAAGCAGACTGTTTTTATGTTTGAAACATAATCAGCCTGCTTTTTCTTTTTGTGTTTCGTTTTTTATACTTCTATCGCTTTCCATCTGGATGGAATTCCCGGACAACTGTTTTTCTTCATAACTGCCCGCATTTCCACAAAGCAGCCACACACCCGACACATGCCATTCATCAGATGATCACATGTTCTGCATATATCCAAACGTTCCTGATATTTGTCATCTTCCACTTTCAAATCTGTATCAATCCTTGCAATATATTGACGCAAATCCTCAAAATATTCACTTTCATCCATATCCTGAAGAAGACATTTCCTGCAGATTCTTCCTGCAGATTTACTCATACTTTCCATTTTTCTGTTACCTGCCTGTACTATCGATCCCACTTATCGCACAGGGAATTTATCTGATCTGCAAATCTTGCCAGATCTTTGTTTGTCCCACCTTCATTATGGCGGATGACGGTCATCAGTCTCTGTCCGGCTGCAATCAGTCTTGCATAAACACCGGATGCTTTCCGGGCTTTCGCTTTCTCTCTTACCCGGTGAATGGCAACTCCCTGTGTCTCTTTCTCTATTACATTCGCTGCCAGATCAAAGATTGTGCCGCTAAATGGTGTCAGCACTTCATAACCCAGTTCCTGCCTCAAACGTTCTGCGAATACTTCACATACCTGATCCTCTCCATGTGTAACAAATACATGAGCCGGCTTTTCTTTAAAAGAGGAGGCCCAGCGCATAAGACCTTCATTGTCTGCATGGCCGCTGATTCCGGACATTCGCACAATTTCCGCATATACTTTAATATCCTCACCAAACAAACGGACTTCCGGTGCCCCTTCCAGAAGTGCCCGACCAAGCGTACCAACTGCCTGATATCCCACAAATACAATGGTTGATTCCGGTCTCCACAGATTATGCTTCAGATGATGTTTGATACGGCCTGCATCACACATACCGCTGGCAGAGAGAATGACTTTGTAATGATCATCCATATTGATGGCTCTTGATTCATCACTGGTAATCGAAAGCTTCAGCCCCGGAAAAGCAATGGGATTGATTCCCTGATCCAGAAGTTCCATTGCTTCCTCATCATAACATTCCACATAATGATCTTTAAAGATATTGGTCGCCTGCACAGCCAGCGGACTGTCTACATACACTTCAAAATCCGGATATTCCGGCAACAGATTGTCTGCTTTGATCTTCCGGAGGAAATAAAGCATCTCCTGTGTTCTTCCTACTGCAAAAGAAGGAACGACCACATTTCCGTTTCTTCGGAAGGTCCGTCTGAGAATCTCTACCAGTTCCTGTACATAATCCGGTCTTTCTCCATGACTTCTGTCTCCATAGGTGGATTCCATAACTACATAATCTGCAGTATCTATATATTCCGGATCTTTGATCAACGGTTGCTCCAGGTTTCCGATATCCCCGGAGAATACAACCTTTTTCTCTACCCCATCCTCTGTAACCCACAGTTCAATACTTGATGATCCCAGCAAATGACCTGCATCTACAAAACGTACTCGAATCCCTTCTGCAAGTTCTATGACTTTATTATAATCACATTCCACGAACAGCCGGATTACGCCCAATGCATCTTCCATGGTATATGCAGGGACAAATTCCGGCTGGCCGTTTCTCTTTCCCTTCCGGTTCCTCCATTCTGCCTCAAACATCTGAATATGTGCGCTATCACGGAGCATAATATCGCACAAATCACAGGTAGCTGCTGTAGCATAGATCGGTCCCCGGAATCCCTTTGCATAAGCCAGCGGAAAATTTCCGGAATGATCAATGTGAGCATGGGTCAGCAGAGCAAAATCCACATCGGATAAAGCCACCGGTATCTCCTGATTCTCATACTGATCCGGTCCCTGTTCCATACCACAATCTACCAGAAACTTCTTTCCTGCCGCTTCCAGAAAATAACAACTTCCAGTCACCTCATGGGTAGCGCCGATAAACGTCAGCTTCATAAAAAGACCCCCTTTGCAGTATAATATAACTTATTGTTATTATATCGCAAATAAGGGGTCTTTGACAGGACTTTTCAGATTATTTTAAAAAAATTAATAAATCATATGGCAGAATGCAAAAAAGTGCGGCAAAGGAATTATGGAATCCAGATACCATCCGTAACGGGATTCTGAGATTCTGTTGTACTGCCCTGGAGATAAAGCAAGCATTGTCACTACTGATTTCTTAAGTTTTTTCATTCTCTTTTTCATAGCATTCCCCTTACAAAATCAGTACATAATATTTTTAACGATATCCTCCATTTCCTGTTCTGAAACTTTCCCCCAGATACGATAATAAGAGTTCTTATAATCCCACTGCGCCAGATAAGCAGGTTCTATATCACTTTCCTCCTGGATTTTCCAGAGTTCTGCTGCAATATCTGCCAGTTCCCCAGAGATCATTCCAAGATTTTCACCTTTATCATTCCTGTAAATACCTCTATTATCTTTATAATTTGCATGTACGACACTATATAAATATTTCCCTTGATACTCATATTTCATATAAACCGTCTGGGCGTCTTCATCTAATGTATAAGATACAAGACCCATTCCATCCGGCAGATATAGAAATATAGGAAGTTTTGCCTGAAGAATGTTCTCCAGTTCATATCTCACTTCTTCCTCCGTGGTATCACTGATTAGAACTTCTTCATTCCCTTCTGCCGTAATTTTGGTCTTATCCCCAGTTGCCCCTGTGATTTTCTCCATCAGATAACTTCTGTCGGCTTTGGTACTCATACTGACACCGAAAATTCCAATACAGGTAATAGCAGCAGCTGCAGCCCATCCAAGATACTTTCTTTTCCCTGGATGCGGCGCACTCGGACGGGAGTTCTCTTCTTTTTTGTTTCTTTTTTTCTGTTTTTGTGTTTCTTCCCGAAGCAAGCCCTTTTCACGGGTTTCTCCCAGAATTTTCTGAAACAGTTCTTCCGGTGGTTCCAAATATTTCAACTCATGATTCTTTTCCAGACGTTCCACCAACCGGGATGCATCTTCCTGAAAACGCTGCAGAGCCCATGATGGAATCTCTATATCTTCTGCAGAAATGTTTCCGCAGGAACTGCAATCCGATTTACAGTCCTGATCTTGTCTGTCATTTTCTAATTTTTTACTCATGAAACTCCTATCTTTCCTTGACTTTTCACAGCAAGTGTATCATATTATCATATAGTGAACATTGATTTTACATCGAAACACTGACTGAACAGGAGGTTCCAATGAAACATATTATACTTACCGGCGGAGGTACTGCCGGACACGTTACCCCAAATATTGCCATGATTCCACGTCTTCAGGAACTTGGTTATACCATTTCCTACATCGGTTCCTATGAAGGAATCGAAAAAAAACTGATTGAAGAAATGGGAATTCCTTACTACGGAATATCTTCCGGAAAACTGAGACGCTATTTCGATTTGAAAAACTTTACAGATCCTTTCCGGGTACTCAAAGGCTTCGGAGAAGCCAGAAAGCTTATGAAGCAGTTAAAACCCGATGTAGTCTTCTCAAAAGGCGGTTTTGTTACGGTACCGGTTGTTATTGCTGCAAGCCGCAGCAAAGTACCTACTTTCATCCATGAATCCGATATGACACCGGGTCTTGCAAATAAAATTTCCATTCCATTTGCTACGAAAGTGTGCTGTAACTTCCCGGAAACAGTCTCTGAGCTGCCTGCTGATAAAGCAGTGCTCACAGGTACTCCGATCCGTCAGGAACTGTTAAGCGGTGATCCGCAGAAAGCACTTGCATTTACCGGTCTCTCCAATGACAAGCCTGTCATCATGGTCATCGGCGGAAGTCTTGGGGCTGTTGCTGTAAATAATGCTGTTCGCGCAGTTCTTCCTGAACTTCTGAAAGACTTCCAGGTCATTCATCTGTGCGGCAAAGGCAAACTGGATGAATCACTGAAAGACACAAAAGGCTATGTACAATATGAATATATCAAAAAAGAACTGGCTGATTTATTTGCTCTGGCTGATGTTGTAATATCACGGGCCGGCGCCAATGCCATCTGTGAAATCAGTGCGCTGAAGAAACCAAATCTTCTGATTCCTCTGTCTGCTCGTGCCAGCAGAGGTGACCAGATTCTCAACGCCCGCTCCTTCCAGCGTCTGGGTTACAGTGTCGTTCTGGAAGAAGAAGAGATTACCAATGAAAAAATGCTGAACGCTATTCATGAACTTTATGAAAACCGCAGTCAGTATACAGATGCCATGGCGAAAAGCAAACAGACCGATTCCATTGAACAGATCGTACAGCTTTTCGAGCAGGCTGTGAGCCAAAGCAAATCTTAACTCAGAGAGTCCTCCCGGAATCTGTCCTTTTACAGGTCAGATCCGGATCAGGTCTCTTCTTTATAAATCTCTGTACTCGTCTCCATAATTCTGATCGATCCACTTCTTCATTCGGTGTTTCTTCACTCTCAGACTTTCTATGGTAATGCCAAGTTCCTGTGCAATTTCTGCATTGCTCTTCTCTTCAAATACCATAAGACTCATAATGTCATACCATTCTGGATTTTTCTCATACAGAGCATCCATAAAACTCTTTGTAAATTCTCTGCGGATCATACGATTCAATGTATCGTCTGAATGATACCCCTGACTTTCTCCTGTTTCGGCCAGAACTCCAGCCAGGTTTTCCTCATCTTCTTCCTGTCCATCTAACAGCATAAACTCATGCTGCTGGTAATTCTTTTTTCTGAAATCCAGTGCTTTTCTTCTTGCTACTGTCGCCAGCCACTGAGAATACTGTTCCGGACGCACTTCATCAAATTTCACTGCAAGTTTCGTGAATACTTCCTGACAAATATCCTGAGAATAATCAAAATCATGAAGCACTTCATACGCAGCCTTCATTACCAATCGATAATATTGTGAATATAATTCACGTAATTTTTCCTCTGTCATTTTTACCTTTATCGAAGTTTAACACAAGGAAAATTTCTCAAGGATTTCCTGTTTATCTTCTTCCTTTAATTTGCCAGGTGTCCAGGTTACGCCCACATTATCTTCTTTTCGTCTCGGAATTAAGTGCATATGGAAATGAAAAACTGTCTGTCCTGCTGCCTCTCCATTATTCTGTACTATATTATATCCGTCACACTGCAGAACTTCTGTCATCTTTGTAATGATTTTCTTTGCAAGAATCATTGCTTTTCCAGCCAACTCATCCGGCATCTCATACAGATTTGCATAATGGGCTTTCGGAATGATCAATGCATGTCCCTTGCTGGCCGGTCCCAGATCCAGAATCACACGAAATTCCTCGTCTTCATAAATTGTTGCAGCCGGAATCTCTCCTCCTGCTATTTTACAGAAAATACATTCTTTCATATAAATCTCTCCTTTCTCCTGCTCTTTTCATTGTTGTCGAAGTAAAAACTTTTTTGTAATACAAAACCATTTGATATTTCTATACATAGGTGCTACACTATCAAAGAAAAAAAGGAGGTAACACCAAAATGACAAAACCAGATACACAAGATTATAAAACACTTTATCAGGAACAGAAAATCCAACACCAGTTTATGCTTTCTAAAATCTCTCACGAAATCCGCAACCCTGTCACATTAGTCAACAGTTTTCTGCAGATTCTGGAAGATCATCATCCGGAACTGACCGAAGACAGCTGTTGGATGAAAGTCATGGATAATATGGATTTTCTGAAAAAACTCCTCAATGAATTCTCAAATTTCAATAACTCGGAAAAAATCACCTTACAACCAGTAAATTTATATCGTCTTTTTTCTTCCATCACAGATTCCACTATGCCGAAACTTTCCGAAAAGGGCATTTCCATCGTCCTGGAAAAACGTTCTCCGATTCCCCTGATTCCTGTTGATGAGACAAAGATCCGTCAGCTTCTGCTGAATCTGATTCGAAATGCTGCAGAATCAATCGAAGAAAAAGGTGCCATCACCTGTGCCATTGAATCAGACGGAAAAACTATCACCCTTTCTGTTACAGATACCGGATGCGGAATTCTGCCGGAACAGCAGGACCAGATCTTTGAACCCTTTACAACCTTCAAACAGGAAGGAACCGGTCTCGGTCTTCCTATATGCAAACGAATTGCCGAAGCGCACAACGGAACCCTTTCTTTCACCTCAGTGCCCGGAAAAGGAACAACTTTTTGTCTGGTTCTGCCCGTTTCCTGATCTTTTTGGATAACGGGAACCTTTTCCCCGACCCCAGTAAAGCAGAATTCCCAGAAAGAATCCGCATACCAGACCCCCTACATGGGCGGCATTGTCCACCCCTGCACTGGTATAACCATGATACAAACTAAGAAAAGCTAAAAAAATCAGCTGTCTGGCAGTAAAATTTTCCAGTTTACCTCTCTTTCTGAGTACAATATAGATCAATGCACCGATTACGGCAAAGACCGCTCCGGAAGCTCCTGCTGAAATCACCGGTACTCCTTTTTTTATATCTAGATAACAGGAAATACAGCTGGCGCCCAATCCTCCCAAAAGATAAATGAGCAGATATCGAATCTTGCCTGCCGCCCGCTCCAGTGCATCTCCCATAAATAAAAGAACCAGCATATTGTTTCCCAGATGGGAGAGTCCAAAGTGCAAAAACATACAGGTAAACAGCCGATAATAGTCCTTTCCCGCCTCCATAAAGGGCGTATATACTGCTCCCCAAGATACCAGATGCCCGCCGTCCAGAGAAGAACCGGTCAGTTCTGTCAACAAAAATGCCACAAGATTAATGAAAATCATCATCGTATTCATTGGCACTGTTCTTCTGTTTCTCAAAAATCGTACGATATCCGAGTCATTTCTTTGATTATCTATCATTATAGTTCTTTTCCTTCCAATACGCAACGCATTTTTATGGCATCCCATTTATATATGTGCATTTTTCTTTAGTTCTTCCGCAAGTTCCCGCCCCTTAAAAATAGCAAGCCCACACAAAAGCAGAACACCTGCTGCCACGCAGATCACCGAAGGAATCCTGCATTTTACCAGACTGCCCGCCAGCAAAAAAGCAGGAACCAGGCTGCCCAGAAAAGCCAGAATCAGATAGACCATATAGTGCCTGACAGGTACTTTCAGAATCCGGATCAGTGTTCCAAGCACCACCAGTGTGACTATCCATACACCGGGAATTCCATAGTCCAAAGACCATCCATACCATCCGGTTGCCCTGTCCCAAAACAAAAATACACACCACAAAATCACCATCTGCCACATGGTATTTTTCAACAGGTTTCTTCTTTTTCCAACACCTACAATCGTGATGATCCAGAGGCAGAGCACGCCTGCCATCACATATCCTGCCCAGAATACGGAAAATCCGCCTATCCAGTTGATTGCTGCAGCACCTACACATATTGCGACACATACAAAAGTAAAGATTTTCATAACCAACATAAATCTCGACGTATTGTACTTTAAATCCGGAAACATCCGATCCTCCGGATTCATTTCTCCTTCCAGGGGACCCTGACAAAGGGGACATCGTCTCTGCGGATTACGAATCATAATTCCGCAACGCTTACATTTCTGCATTCTTTTCTCCTCCTTCTATTCCCCGGGCAATAATCTCCACATGGATTCCTTTTTCTGTCAGAATCCGGAAAAAATTTCGCTCAATCTTGGTATTTGCATAGGCAGAAGTAATATTCACGGTCAGTTTATCCTGCCAGGAACACATACAGATTTCAATCTTAGGTGTCGTCGTGTAGAAATCAAACCAGTCAATATATGCTTTGCATTCTTCCGGCATAGAAATTCTTCCTATATTAGAAAAGATTGCTGTATCCGCACTTGTGCTCAATGCCGCACCAATTTGCATTCCCCATAGTTTTAAACCCAGAGGCAATATTCGCATAAAAGGATTTTTCTCCATACGCATGAGGGTATTCATACGGGCTGCAATCCGTTCTCTGGTCAGCTCTTTTTTAAAGAAATCTGCTGTAAATGCAATTACCTCTTCCAGACTCTCTTTCCCGGAGGAAAAATCATATCCAATATCAATCCACCCAAAGAAATTTCTCACAGATTCCGAGGGAAAATAGCTTCTCAGATTAACCGGAATCATAAGGGATACAGGACGTTTCTTCTGCCTCGGGCTCATGTCCTTTGCGATAGCACACAAAAAGACAGCCGTCAGATAGACCGTTATGGTCGTCCCATAGCTTCTTGCTGTTTTCAACAATTCCTCTGTAGATATAATTCCTTCCGTCAGACGAATTCCTCCATATTCCAGTCTGTGATATTTCATCTGATGTGCCTTATATTTCGGAATATCATTTGCCCGTGCCTCTTCAGAATAATATTTGCTGAAACTGTCCTCTGCCTTTTCCTCTTCGGTTGCATCCGCCAGAACCTGAGAAACCGGTCCTTTTACTTTCTCCGGATGTACCTCCATCAAATAAAAATACACCAGGCTTCTCACAAACTGCAGTGCTCCTGTTCCATCTGTAAGCGCATGGTACGTCTCAAAATTAATCCGCTTTTTATAATAGGTTACTTCAAAGAGAAGATTTTTCTGATCCCGCACATACAGCTGACTGCATGGAGGTTTATACTCTTCTCTCACTACAGGCCGAAGTTCTGTCTCTTCCAGATAGTTCCAGAACAGTCCCCGGCGCAGCACACACAGAAATAAGGTATATTCTTCCATACACCGATCAAGCGCTTTCTGCAGCTTCTCCGGCCAAATCTCTTCTGTCATCTGACAGGAAAGACGAAATACCCGCTCATCTTTTTTTCCGCTGGTAGCCGGAAAAATCTTTGCGGTATTTTCCAGCGTGCGCCATTTGCTTCTGTTCCAACCACTCATCTTACATCCCTGCTTTCAAAAATTCATTAATATAATCATAAGTTTCTCTCACAGGAGGATAAACCGGTTCCAACAGAAAAAACCCATGAATCGCATCTTTGATTCTGTGATGTATGACCTCTACCCCTGCTTCCTGCATGTTGCGGGCATAAGCCTCTCCTTCATCGCGAAGAGGATCAAACTCTCCTGTAATCACCAATGCCCTTGGAAGATTCGAAAAATCTGCGGCAAGAAGCGGTGCAAAATAAGGATTCCTCCTGTCTTCTTCACAACTTGCATACAATTCAAGATAATCTTCCATATTCTGTCGGGTAAGCAGATAGTCCGTTCCATTCTCATGCACAGAACGAAACGGACAGGACGGACTGTAATCATTATTTGTGCAGGGATAGATCAGAATCTGATTTCTCGGCGTAAAGTCTCCTCTGTCTCTGGCCATCTGACAGAGAACGGCTGCTATGTTCCCTCCTGCACTGTCTCCCATCAATGTAATACGCTCCGACCCCACATTCAACAGTGTCTGATCACGAAACACAGCCTTGGCCACTGCATAGCAATCCTCAATCTGGGTTGGAAAGCGATGCTCCGGTGCCAGTGGATAATCAATAGAAACCACCACATGCTCTGTATGCTTTGCAAGATTCCAGCATACCCGGTTATAGGACTCCACACTTTCTGTCACAAATCCTCCACCATGAATATAAAGAATCACCGGGTAGGTATTATCCACCATACTTCCTGTATCTGTACTCTGCACTTTTTTCTGATAGGCCTCAATATCCACCGTATCATAAGACGCTTCATTTGGAAAATAAATACGAACCGGCACTTCTCTTCCTTCGTTATAAATTTTGGCATCCAGAGTTCTGTAAAAAGGCTTAAAAGGATCCAGAATCTTCATATTCATAATTCTTCTCGATTTCTGCAGATCCAGTTTCGTGTCCGGATCGGACAGGGCTTTCAGTACTTTATGCATGGTTTTATTCATTTATTTTTCTCCTTCTATATGGAATTATTATACCTTATTTTCACAATTTTGTATACAAAAATACGGCAGCCCGAAAACAGGCTGCCGTAAGACTTTTTTTATTTTACTGCTCCATTTACCACACCATTTAAAATCTGTTTCTGACAGAACAGATAGAAAATCAAAATCGGTAAAAGAGCCAACAGGTAAGATGCAAAAGCAAGGTTATAATTTGTTCCGAACTGTGTCTGGAAGGTAAGCTGTGCCAGAGGCAGTGTATTCATACCGCTTCCCGACATAATAACAAGTGGTGTCATAACGTCATTCCAGGTACCAAGCGCAGTAAGTACAGCAACTGTTGCATGCATAGGGGACATAATCGGGAAAATGATTTTCCAGTAAGTCGTCCAGGTACTTGCACCATCTACCCATGCCGCTTCTTCCAGTGCTACCGGAATGTTTTTCAGATATCCGGCATACAGAAGAAGATTCATAGGCATATAAAAAACTACGTAAAGAATAATAACACCCACTACGTTTGCAATTCCCATCTGCGCTGTCTGTTTTACCAGAGGCATCATAAGAATCGCAAATGGTACGAACATACCACTTACTACATACAAATATGCAAAATTATAAAATTTACTTTTTCCTTTATTTCTTCCGATGGCATAGCCCAGAAGAGAATGAATCAGAATGGAAAGAACTACGGTTACTACGGTAATCAGAATACTGTTCAGCAAAGAATGCCAGAAATCCGTCACACGCATAGCTTCTGAAAAGTTTGCCAGACTCCAGCTCTTCGGCAGAGACAGAATTCCGGTAATGCTGTTTGTCATTTCAGAAGGCTGTTTAAAAGCAATGACAACTGCCATATAGAGAGGAAAAATAACAGTAATCAGTCCAAGGATCAATAAGATTGTAACCGGCCAGTTGAATTTTTCTTTTACTTTGATTTTCATTATAACTGCTCCTCCTTTTTCCCTAAGAAGTTCATCTGTAATACGGAAATCACCACGATCACAACAAAGAAAATAACTGCATTGGCACTCTGGAAACCAAACTGGCCGCCTGCCATACCATTGTTATAAATCAGGTAAGAAATTGATTCTGTACTCTGTGCAGGACCACCTTTCGTCAATGCCATGATCTGATCAAATACCATCAGAAAGTTTTTCATACATAAAACCATATTAATGGTGAAGAACGGAAGAATCAGCGGGAATGTAAGATTTTTAAATCTTGCAAAACCGGTGGCACCGTCAATTGCACCTGCTTCATATACATCTTCCGGAACTGTCTGAAGACCGGAAATATAGATAATCGTATTCATAGCGATTGACTGCCATGCACAGACTGCTACAATGGCAACCCATGCCCATTTCTCGTCTGCCAGAATACTGGTGCCTGCTCCACCCATCATCCTGGAAAGTGCAGGAAGAATATAGGTAAAGAAATAATTAAAAATATAACCGACAACCAATGCTCCCAAAATATTCGGAACAAAGTAAAAGCCTCTCAAAGCACTTTTAAATTTAATCTTTGCATTCAATGCCAGTGCCATGATCAGGCTGATCAGATTGACTGCCACTGTAGAAACAACTGCCAGTTTAAAGGTAAACAGGTAGGATTTTCCCACACGTGCATCCTGAAATAAATCGATATAATTCCGAAATCCCACCCAGTCATATGTACCATAGCCTTTGAAATTCGTGAAGCTGTAAATCACACCCTTGATCAGCGGCAATGTATTAAAACAGAAGAACAGCGCAAGAATCGGCACTGTAATTAACATAAATGTCCGCTCTCTGTTATTCATTTTTTTCATTTTCTCTCTCCTTACCCTGCTTAGTTATTTCCATGTTCTTTCTGGTACTCTTCTGCCATGCGGATAATATCACGGTTATACCGGAGCCAGTCTTTATCAAATTTCTTCAGGAATGCATCTTTATCCTGATTAATGAGAAATGTCTGAATCTGTGCATCGACAGCCATCTCCGAAGGATAATAATGATCCTGGTAATCCTTCATTTTGCCTTCTTCAATATAAGTCTTCATACCGTCCAACATAGGAGACAGTTCAAATACATCGTCTTTACATGGAACTGCATTCTGCGCATCCAGATACAGCTGAATATTTTCATTTTCCAGGAGAAAATCCAGTACTTCATACGCTGCTTCTTTATTTTCACATGCTTCCGTTACACAAAACTGCAAGTCTACACCGGAATTCAGGTAATTCTGCTCGGTATCGTTGCTTCCCGGCATCACAAAAGAATCAATATTCAGATCCGGATTTACAGATTTGATCTGTGGAATCGCATAACTTCCGATGGTATACATAGCAGATTCTCCGTTTGCAAACGCTGTACATGCATCATTATATCCATATGCAAAAGGGCCTTCTTCTGCATAAGCAAGAAGCTGCAGCATTTTGTCTGCAATTTCTCCATACTCCTGACTAAATGTTGTCTTGCCCTGATTTACCTGTTTACATACATCTGCCGGTGCCAAATCTACTGCCAATGCATTCCATGGCGCCAGACAGGTCCAGGTATCTTTAAATCCAAAATACAAAGGCTGAATCCCCTCTGCCTGAATCGCTTCACATAAGGCTGTAAATTCATCCCAGGTTTCCGGAATTTCCCATCCATGTTCTTCAAACAGATCACGATTATAAAGCACACCGGCCGCATTTGCCACATAAGGCACACCATAAGTTCCCTCTTCCGGTACAAATTCCAACCCCTCAAGAATGTCTAAATATGCCGGTTTAATTGTGGAAATCCCTTCATAATCAGATACATCTGCCAGAATATCCGAATCAATAAAATAAGAATAATTAATATCTCCACCGATTCCGATGATATCCGGATAATCTTCCCGGATAAATCTTGTTTTTAAAATTGTCATTGCATCATTTGGAGAAGAAATCGTAAGATGTACATCTTCATGTGTCTCATTAAATTTTTTCTCCAGTTCCTCGAATATCGCAACTGCTTCCTGTTTGTACTGCACCAGTTCAATTTCTGTCACACCCTCTTTGTTTTTGTCTGCTGTACATCCCTGAAGCATCAGGGCAGATACTGTGGCTCCCGCCAGACATAATCCGACCCCATATTTTTTCTTTTTCATACCTGCTTTCTGCTCCTTCCTTATGATTTTCTCTTGTCTTCGTAAATTATTCTAACATAGCAAAATGCGTTCATGAATATCTATGTTTTTCCATTTTTATACCTTTATACTATTTTTTTTAAAAATATAATATATTATGTTGTGTTTTGCTATATTTATTGCTTTTTCTGAATGATACATATAAAATAAATAAAAAGATTGTAAGTATGGAGGCTTTATGGACAATATTTTATTCTCTGTTTTTCCAAATGAAAATTTCATTGACCTGGGGCTTTATCAGTTCGGTTGGGAAAACTGCGCCCCCGGCCATTCCTATGGCCCTGCTGTGAGAAACCACTTTCTTTTTCACTATGTCATCTCCGGTACCGGCATACTTATGGCAGATGACAGCCACGGAAACACACAAACCTATCACATCAAAAGCGGTCAGGGTTTTATGATTTTCCCTGATCAGATTAACACCTACATTGCAGACGAACAGATTCCATGGGAATACACCTGGATGGAATTTGACGGCGTACGGGCAAAAGAAGCCATTGAAATCGCAGGACTTACCCGGGATACTCCTGTGTACAAAGCCCGTTCCAGAGATTTGCGGGATAACATGTTCAAAGAAATGATGTATATCGTAAAAAATAAAGATGCCTCCTCACTGCATCTGATCGGGCACCTTTATCTCTTCATGGATTATCTGACACGCTCCGCGGCAACCGTACGAAAAACTCACGGCGGCCGTATGCGCGATTTTTACATAAAAGAAGCTCTGTCCTTTATTGAACAGAACTTCCAGAATAATATTTCGGTAGAAGATATTGCCAGTTTCTGCGGCCTGAACCGCAGTTATTTTGGAAAAATCTTTCGTGAAAGCCTGGGCAAATCTCCCCAGGATTTCTTGATGAATTACCGGATGATCAAAGCTACCGAACTCCTGCGGATGACTCAGCTTTCCATCGGCGATATCAGCAAAGCCGTCGGTTATGAGAACCAGCTACATTTTTCCAGAGCTTTCAAAAATATTTACGGATCTTCCCCCAGAAACTGGCGGGATACCAACAGAATTCTTCCCTGATCTTAGAGCGTGGATAATTTTCAAACACGCTCTAGCCCAGGATTTTCCTGAGATCTTCTTCCGGTGTACTTACAGGTGAAATCCGGAAATTCTCTACCAGATAATTGCGTACATTGGATGACAGGAAAGCCGGAAGAGTCGGGCCAAGATAAATATTTTTAATTCCAAGATGCAGTAGTGTGAGCAGAATACTGACTGCTTTCTGTTCATACCAGGAAAGCACCAGAGTAAGCGGCAATTCATTGACTCCACATCCAAAAGCCTCAGCCAGTGCCACTGCCACTTGAATGGCGCCGAATGCATCATTGCATTGTCCCATATCCATCAATCTTGGAAGACCTCCGATGCTTCCAAGGTCCAGATCATTGAAACGGTATTTTCCACAGGCTAATGTCAAAATGATGGAATCTTGTGGAGCCTGTTTTACAAAATCTGTATAGTAACTTCTTCCTGTACGTGCTCCATCACAGCCTCCTACCAGAAAGAAATGATGAATCTGTCCGGCTTTTACTGCATCTATCACCTGTTCTGCTGCTCCCAGAATCGCATGATGTCCGAAGCCCGTTGTCAGACTGCTTCCTCCATTGATTCCTGTAAAGATTCGATCTTCCTCAAAACCGCCAAGCTCCAGTGCCTTTTCGATCACAGGAGTAAAATCTTTCTCTTCCCCTATATGCTGCATCTGTGGATATCCCACAACTCCTGTGGTAAATACCCGATCTGCATAACTTGCTTTTGGAGGCATAATACAGTTGGTAGTAAAAAGAATCGGAGCAGGAAGTTCTGCAAATTCTTTCTGCTGATTCTGCCATGCAGTTCCGAAGTTTCCTTTCAGATGCGCATATTTTTTCAGTTCCGGATATGCATGTGCAGGCAGCATCTCCCCATGGGTATAAATATTGATTCCTTTTCCTTCTGTCTGTTCCAGAAGCGCCTTCAGATCTTTCAGGTCATGTCCGGTAATCACAATGAAAGGACCTTTTTCTACAGTCAGCGGGACCTCTGTGGGTGCAGGGATTCCATAAGTCTCTGTATTGGCTTTATCAAGCAGTTCCATACACTTTAGATTTACAGCTCCTGCTTCCATTACGATTTCCAGCAAAGCTTCCATTGTTTTTTCCTGTCCTGCCGCTGCCATTCCTTTATATAAAAATCGATTGACTGTTTCATCTGTATATCCAAGAACCATTGCATGATATGCATAGGCGGCAATTCCCCGAATACCGAAAAGTAACAGAGATTTCAGAGAACGAATATCTTCCTCCGGTTCTTTCCACAGTTTTTCCATAGCATAATCGGCTGTAGCCTTCTCTTTCTGTACCTTCTGAATCAATTCTTTTAAAGCTTCTTCATCAAAATTTACATTTGTAAGCGTAGCAAATAATCCCTCTATCATAAGACGATCTGTCTGAGGGGATGTTTTTTCTTCTCCTGCTGCCTGTGCAAGTCCGATCAGAGCACCTGTCAAAGTATCCTGTAACTGCGCAACTGCATCTGATTTTCCACATACCCCCTGTTTTCCTTTACATCCACTACATCCTGCTGTCTGTTCACACTGATAACAAAACATAATCCATACATCCTCCTTCTATTTCTTCTCCTTTAGGAGCATTTTTCCAATCGTTTCTGATAAACTTGATTTGTTTATCTGTAATGGAATATACTATAAAAAAACAAAAGTATCTGTTGGAACTACAACATAAACGGAGGTTTTTTCATGAAAGATTTACCTGTAAAAGAACTAATTTTTTCTCCTTTATTTCAAGGAATTGAAGAAAAAGAACTGTCTGCCATGCTGAACTGTCTGTCCGGCAGTGTAAAAACTTATCCCAAAAATGTTTCTATTTTTCGCTGGGGCGATAAAATCACAAAAATCGGTCTGGTCGTAAAAGGAAATGTCCACATCATCCGGGAAAGTTATTGGGGAAAGGAATCCCTGATGGCACGCCTGGGACCCGGAGATCTGTTCGGGGAGATTTATGCCTGCCTTCCTCAGACAGCCTTTGACGGAACAGCAAAAGCAATCACAGATACGGATATTCTTTTTCTCGATCTCAGCCGTGTTGTTACTACCTGTTCCTCTGCCTGTCCTTTTCATACTCGGCTGATTCGAAATCTCCTGGGTGTACTTGCACAGAAAAATCTGAACTTTTCCAGGAAAATCGACTGCCTCACGCCTCATACCATCCGTACCAGACTTATGGAATATTTCTCACAACAAATGCGAATCACCGGCAGTCGGACATTTTCCATACCCCTTACCCGACAGCAGCTGGCTGATTATCTCTCTGTAGACCGCAGTTCCATGACCGTAGAATTGTATAAAATGAAAGAAGAAGGAATGATTGATTTCTCCAAAAATCTGTTTACCGTTTTATAATGCGAAACAAAAAAGCGTCACTTCACAAATTCCTGTGAAGTGACGCTTTTTTATCTGCATTAAGCAGTTTTTACATTTTTTCCAAAAAGAGTTTTCAGTCCGTCGATTGCCATAATCACAGCAAGTACAACGATCGGAACGATCAGAAGACACTGAAGACCTTCTACAAGCATCTGACCCTCGCCGCCTGTAAGTTTGATAATGTTGTTCTTGAATGTCAGAACCAGTGTGCTCAGTGTAGCTGCAAGCATAAAGAACATCGGGAAGTAGAACATCTTATTGTTTCTTCCGATTTTCTTGAGCCAGCATGCAACTGCCAGGAAAGCAGGTACAGATACCAGCTGATTGCAGGCACCAAACAGAGCCCAGATTTTCTGATATCCTGCAATTGTCAGTAATGCGGAACATGCAATTGTTATAAATGTTGCCACATACATATTGCTCAGAATGTTCTTCTGTCCATTTTTATTTGTTGCAAACAATTCCTGGAACAGGAAACGTCCCAGACGTGTTGCTGTATCAAGCGAAGTAAGAGCAAAAGCAGAGATTGCCAGAAGAATAATTGTCTTCATAGTGCTAACTGCCATTTCTCCCATACCCATTTCAGCAAAGAAAGTACTGATAGCAGTTGCAAATACAACCGGAGGTGTTCCAATCTGTGCATAAGCACCGTCACTTGTCAGATAACCAACTGCGATCAGAGCAATGACAGCCAATGCACATTCAATCAACATAGAACCGTAACCAATCATTTTTGCATCTTTTTCACTGTTCAGCTGTTTGGATGTTGTACCGGAACCAATCAGACTGTGGAAACCGGAAACTGCACCACAGGCAACCGTAATAAACAGAAATGGGAACAGTGTCTGTCCGTTAATGTTCCAGCCTGTGAATGGCTGAAGCTGTACAGTAGGATTTGTAAAGATAATACCGATTGCTGCTGCAATCATCATAAAGTACAGAAGAAAACTGTTCAGATAATCACGAGGCTGCAGCAAAATCCATACCGGTGCTACGGAAGCAATAAAGATATAAATAAATACTACAAACAGCCATACATTTTTTGAAACAAAAATTGGACATTTCAGACCTACGAAGATACAGAAAGCCAACAAAGCAACCCCTACGATTGTGGAAACACCAAGATTAATGTTCTTTCTGTTCAGGAATCCAAATCCTACAGCCAGAGGAATGAACAGCAGAGATGCTACTGCAACAGAACCGTTTGCTGCATTTTTTACCATCTCTCCATCTGCGCTTACTGTAAATCCTGCAAATGTTCCTGCTACGATATCTGCAAATGCTGCAACAACCAGAATCAGAACCAGCCATGCAAACACGGTAAAGCATACTTTTGATTTGTGAGAAATATTTTCTTCGATAACTTCACCAAGAGATTTTCCTTTGTGACGTACCGATGCAAACAATGCTGAAAAATCCTGTACAGCACCAAAGAAAATACCACCGATGATGATCCACAGAAGTACTGGTACCCATCCGAAAATCGCTGCCTGAATCGGACCATTAATCGGACCTGCACCTGCAATGGATGAGAAATGATGCCCCAAAAGAACCGGTGCTTTCGCAGGAACAAAGTCCACACCATCTTCTTCTGTGTGTGCCGGAGTCTGCTGCTTCGGGTCAACGCCCCACTGTTTTGCCAGCCAGGAACCATAAGTTACATAGGCAATCACAAAAGCCAGAATAGAAACGCCTAAAATTAAAACTCCACTCATGTTTTTACCCTCCTCTTAAGTATTTTTGTAATGAAGTTTTTACTTTTATAAACAGAGCTGATTTTCTTTGTCCTCAGGACTTCAGCATTTTTTTATATCCTTTTATCAACTCTTTTGCTGCAGGATTTCCTGTGATTTTTCTGTTTTTTATATCAAACAGAACAACCCGCTCTTCTGAAAATCCCCGCACAGCAAAGCGATAATTTTTGCGGAAATGAAGTTTTCTGACTACTTTTATCACTTCCGGATCTGCCGGTTCATCAGACAGGAAAATTCCTGTAAGATACGTATACATATGATTTTTCTTTGGCACCTTTTCTCCCTGACATACCAGCTCCGGCTCCATATATTCCAGGAGCTGACTCTGAAATTGCTCCACATCGGCAAGCGTAATTCTTGGTCTGTAAAGGAAAAAAACATGTTCAAAACAATTTGCCCGCCACAGTTCCGCCTTCTTTACAAGAACATATTTCGCACTTGTAAGGTTAAATCCTGCATAGGCATCATACAGAACCCCATGGTATTCATAAGGTTCTACCACGTCAAAATTGGCACGGTAAGTATCCACTATTTTTTCCAATAAGGAATTTCCATCCATCAAAACTTCTCCATTTATAAAATCTTTATAAAACATGTATAAAATATAGCACTTCTATTCCTCTATTTCAAGTCTTTGCTTATTATTTCATATCTACCATAACTTATGGTTATATCTTTGAACAGCATTCTCCTATATATTCTCTTACTACTCTTGCAAGAAGCGTTCTCGGAAGGATCACCGGTTTTCCTGTAATACGACATACCTCATTCTTCATTTCCTGTGTATATCCCATACAATCCAATATGACCATACTGTTTCTTCCGCCTTTCATCTGCTGCGCTGCCTCTCTGACTCCTTCGATGCCTTTATAGGGCGAACCGCTTACAACTGTAACCCTTCCTTCCAGCCTGCTCCAACGCCTGGCACACTGTTTTTCCTGACTTTTATCCGGAATCATCACAGCAACATCCCGATTTTCTGCCAGCAATGGTACAATCGCTCCCAGCAGATCATAAGGATAGATAAGCGGAACTTCTGACTGAAATGCTTTTGGAAATTTTCCGGTACACAACATAAGAATACATTCCGCCCCACGTTTCTGCAGATCCTCTATTGCTTCCTGAATCCGATTCAAAATTTTTCGCTCTGCAAATCTTATCTGGCTTCCGTCTCTCATACGTGAGACCAGTACATAATCCCCCTCTTCCGGCTGAATCTGTAAGATTTCTTCCGGTGTAATAAAATCCAGTGCACCTCTTTCCATAAATTCCACATGCTCTCCCAGAAGAGGCAGAATATCCGGTGTAAGATCCGTTCTGGGAGCCTGCCCCACTGTCACTGCTCCAATTTTCATTCTGCACTGCACTCCATCGTGCCAAAAGTACGGAGATTTGACATAGAACCATACAGCTTCTGGATCCTTTCATACTCTTCTGCATCGTAGAAAGAACATTCACCCCTTGTAAATGCTTTTGCCACTTCAATAATGAAACGTCCTGCTTCGTCAATGGATGCCATACTGGTAGCTCCTGTCGCACAACCCGGAACTGCTGTCTCAGTTGTAATTGCCACACCGACTACCGGTGCTTCTGTAGCCGTAGCAGGCTGAAGAATACTGTTCAAATGGAACAGACCATTTCCGTAAGGAGTAATATCCTGTGTGCTCAGAGCAAATACTTTTGGAGACTGTCCACTTGTAATTTCCATCACGCTCAACAGGTCTTCACTGACTTTTAAAATATATCCGTCTTTTACTGTAGGTGAGATTGCAAATCCTTTATGATTCATAATCCGGTTTCCTTTTGTTGTGTCTACTGACAGAATGGCATCTGCAGAAGCATCTACTTCACTCTGATTAATCTGTTTCATACTTACAGGTGAATCCATAAAAGCTACCGGTTTATGAGGCTGCGTTGGAGCATCTGGGCATACATGAGTCGAAATAATCACATCTCCATCCAGCTCATCCCCTTCATTCTGCATCTTTAATAATTTCGCTGCCGCTGCCAGAACTGTCAGCGCACCATCTCCATCAGATACAAAACCGATTCTTTCCGGTCTCGCTCCAAGACCTCCCAATCGTCCCAGAAGCCCAATCGTAGGTGCAGTGCCGTCTTTTGTTTTTCCATTTTTTCCTGGGATCAGAACTTTCACAACGTCCGTTGTCTTTCCCTTTTTTCCCTGAATTGTCTCTACGGAAACCTTGCAGTCTGGACGAATATTTTTCAAAAATTCAGCGACTTTCGCTCCACTGGCATAAGCAGAATCCAAAATTTCATAAAGATCGATAATTTCTTTTACTAACATAACTTTTTCCTCTCACCTTAATTTTCTTATTCAATTCCCATCAAATCGCACAGAGACAGAATATAAATCTGTCCTGCATTTTTGACATCTTCAATATCTACTGTTTCATTATAGGAATGAATACCTACGGTATTGGACGGTCCATACTGAATCGTAGGAATTCCCTTTACACGATAATCTCTTGCATCACTGGATGCCCACTGATATGCAGGAAGTACATCTGTTTTCCAGAGATCTTCTGCATGTTTTTTAATGGCTTCCACAATTGGAGCGTCGATCTCTGTATAATTTCCAAATGTCTGGAAGTTTAATTCATAATCCACTCCTTTGACACCGCTCTTTTCAAGAATCACTTTTACACAGTTTTCAATTTCTTCTGCTTCCACACCGATTGGAAGACGGATATCCAGAATTGCCTGGCAGGAATCCGGCACCATATTTGGACGTACACCTCCTTCGATCATTCCTACATTAACCGATACATGATCAATGACTTCTCCGGTTCCTGCTCCGTTCTTTTCTCCTGCAATAATCTTGGAATTTTCCAGTGCTTTGGTCTGAGTTGGTCCATAATGCCCTTCGATTTCTCTTAACAGATCCACATGCTCCAGCACTTTCATCAGTTTCAGAATAGCATTTTCTCCTTTGAATCCGGCAAGACTTCCATGAGCAGAGACTCCATGAGATTTAAAAATCAGTTCTGCTCTTCCCTTCTGTCCGATTTCAATGGTATTATGTGAAGTCGGCTCTGCCACCAGACATGCATCTGCATGTTCTGCATAACCATTGGCACACAACCACTTCGTTCCAAATTCTCCGCCGCTTTCCTCATCTGAGACAATATGAAGGCGAATATTTCCCTTTAACTTTGCACCGGATTCTGTCAGAATCTTCATAGCAAAAAGAATTCCTGCTACCCCGGCTTTCATATCGGAGGTTCCTCTTCCAAGAATCTCTTTCTCTGTAATTTCTCCGGAAAAAGGATCAAAATCCCACTGATTTCTGTCTCCTGCTGGAACCACATCCACATGTCCGTTTAAAATCACACTGAATCCTTCTTCCTGTCCGATTTTTGCAACCACACATGGAAATTCAGGATTGCTTCCTGTTTCTTCACATGGAATTCCTGCCTCTTTCAAATAATTTTTCACAAAATCCACAACTTCCCGCTGGGTTCCTACTGGGTTCTCGCTTGGAATCTGAATCAGTTGAGACACCAGTTCTACCAGCTCGTCCAGCTTGCTCTGTGCCAGTTCCAGCACCTGCGCTTTTGTTACATTGCTCATTTCGTTTCTCTCCTTTATTATCTTTACTTATTTTTTCTTATTCATACAAAAAACAGGCAACCTGATGACCATCTCCCCTGTCTTTCAACTGCGGAACCTGGCTTCTGCATTTTTCCATACAAGAAGGACAACGGCCTGCCAACGGGCATCCTTTCTGTTCCCCGATCGGACTTGGAATTTCCCCTTTCAGTACAATTCTCTCCCGTTTTTCAAATGGAGACTCCGGAGGAATTGCAGATAACAAAGCTTTTGTATAAGGATGAAGAGGATTTTCATAAATTCCCTGTGCATCGCACAATTCTACGATTCTTCCCAGATACATAATGGCAATTCTGTCGCTGATGTGTTTAATAACACTTAAATCATGAGAAATAAACACATAGGTCAGCTTATATTCTTTCTGTAGTTGATTAAACAAGTTCAAAACCTGCGCCTGAATCGATACATCCAGAGCAGACACCGGTTCATCACAGACAATGAGTTTTGGATTCAGTGCCAGCGCCCTGGCAATATTGATTCTCTGCCTCTGCCCTCCTGAAAATTCATGGGGATAACGATGTACATGCTGTACGTCCAGTCCTACTGTCTTCAGAAGTTCCAAAGCCCTCTTACTTCTTTCTTTTTTATCTTTTATAATCTTATGAGCAATCATAGGCTCTTCTACCAGTTTTCCTGCTGTCATTCTGGGATCCAGAGAAGAAAACGGATCCTGAAACACCATCTGAATATCCCGTTTTATCTTTTTGAGAGCCTCTCCTTTTAACCCGAGAATGTTCTCCCCTTGATACTCTACCGTACCATGAGTAGCCTGATGAAGCTGAACAAGACATTTTCCAAAAGTAGATTTCCCACATCCGGATTCTCCGATCACACCAAGCGTTTCTCCTTCATAAATATCTACGGACACATCTGTAAGTGCATGAAGAATCTGCGGTTTTTCTCCCAATTTTCTGCTTCGTATCTTGAACTCTTTGGTGAGATTCCTGACTTTCATAATTACTTTTTTGTCACTCATTATTTTTTCCCTCTCCTCTCACCAGTGTATTTTTTCCATTCTGCCTGTGACAGGCCACAAAATGTCCCTCTTTTACCTCACATAAAGGTGGTACTTCTTTGCTGCAGATTTCTGCTGCATAAGGACATCGATTATAAAAATTGCAGCAGTTCCCTGTAAGACGCAGATCCGGCGGTACACCGGGAATTGCCTTCAGTTCTCCCTTTACTGTATCACTGAGTTTTGGCATGGAGTCCAGAAGCCCCCATGTATAAGGATGAAGCGGTTCTTCATATAACTGTTTTGCATCTGCATATTCGACTGTTTTTCCTGCATACATAACCATGACTGTATCACACATTTTCCACACAACACCAAGATTATGCGTAATCAGTAATATGGAAGTATCCATTTCATCCTGCAGTTCCTGAAGAAGTTCCAGTACCTGTGCTTGAACCGTCACATCCAGTGCGGTTGTAGGCTCATCTGCAATGATCATTTTCGGTTTGCAGCATACTGCCATTGCAATAATCACACGCTGACACATACCACCGGACAACTCATAAGGATAAGAATCCATCCTTTTCTCCGGCTGTGGAATTCCTACTTTTTTCAACGCTTCTACTGCCATTTTCCTTGCTTTTTCTTTTGATACATTCTGATGTGCACAGATCATTTCCACCATCTGATTACCGATTTTAAATACCGGATCAAGAGAGGTCATAGGATCCTGAAAAATCACTGCAATATCTTTTCCTCTGAAATTCAATAATTCTTTTTTACTCAGATTTCGTATATCTCTTCCTTCAAACTTTATGCTTCCGTCAACGATTTTTCCTATCTTCGGCAACAGACGTATTACGGAAGATGCTGTCACACTTTTTCCAGATCCGGACTCTCCCACGATTCCCATGGTCTGTCCCTTCTTTAAAGTGAAGCTTACACCATCCACTGCTTTTGATACACCGCTGGCAGTAAAGAAATAAGTCTTCAGGTCTTTTACTTTCAGTAAGTCGTTACTCATCTTTTCTCCTCGCTATCTAATCTTCCCTCTGTTATCGCTTCATCTTTGGATCCAGCACATCCCGGACACCGTCTCCTAACAGGTTAAATCCAAGTACAGTCACAAGAATAAATACACCGGATATGGTCGCTATATGGGGAGCTGTATTCAGACAATCTCTGCCTGCACGCAGGATATTTCCCCAGGATGCAGTAGGCTGTGAAATTCCCAGCCCCAGAAAACTTAACGTAGCTTCTGAAATGATGGCGCCTGCCACGTTCAATGTAGCATATACAATAATAGGAGAAATCGTATTCGGAAGAATGTGACAGAACAACATTCGCGCATTTGAAATACCGATTACCCGCCCTGCATTGCAGTATTCTTCATTTTTTACAATATGTACCTGTCCCCGGACAACACGGGCAAATGTCGGTACATTTCCGATTCCGATCGCAAGAATTACATTTTGCAGACCAGAACCTAAAATAGTCATAAGGATGATTGCCAGCAATACAAAAGGAAAAGCCAGAAGCCCATCCATAAAACGCATGATAACTGCATCCACAATTCCACCTGCATAACCTGCAATCAATCCCAGAAGGATTCCGATGATTCCACCTACAAAAGTTCCTCCGATTGCAGCGATCAATGAAATCCTTGCACCATATACAATACGGGAAAATAAATCTCTTCCAAATTCATCGGTTCCAAAAATATGTCCCTTTTCCCCAAAACCAAGATATGTCTCTGACGGTTTAATGGCATTTGGATCATGGGTTGCTATCATCGGTGCCAGAATTGCCATTGCCATCATAAATACAACAATCACCAGACCAATCATGGCTGTCTTATTTCTTCTCAGTTTGTTCCATACATTGTTTGCGCGACGTTCTCTTTTTACAAGCTGAGAATGTGCTTCCTGGCTCAGAATCTTTGTCTCTGCCATTTATTTCCCTCCATTCCCACTTTCATAATTTACTTTCGGATTAATGATCGTATAGACAATATCTACGATCAGATTCACGACTACAAATACAATCGCTGTAAAAAGTACCACGCCCTGAATCAAAGCATAATCCCGGTTATCAATTGCACTGACGATCATAGTACCCATTCCAGGCCATGCAAAAATGCTTTCTGTAAGAATCGCACCTGTAAATGCAGATGCAAGCTGAAGTCCTAATACAGTCACAATTGGCGGAAGAGCATTTTTCAATGCGTGTTTCCAGATCACCACGCCTTCTTTCAGACCTCTTGCACGAAGAGCCTTTACAGAATCACTGTTTACTACATCCAGCATACTGGAACGTGTAATTCTGGCAAAGGTGGCCATAGGAATCGTAGAAAGACAGAAACATGGAAGAATCATATGACTGATCACATCCCAGGCTCCTTTTGCAGCATCTCCCATGCCCATAGCAGGCAGCCATCCAAGATTTACACTAAATACCAGAACCAGCATCAGTCCCATCCAGAAAATCGGCATTGATACACCAATCAGTGCAAGCACCATAAAAATATAGTCCAGTATGGAGTATTGATGAACCGCTGACACGATTCCTACAATCATACCAAGTATCAAAGCAATAAAGAGACTGGTAAGCGTTATGATCAATGTATTCGGAACGCGTTCCAGAATCAGATCCACTACCGGTTTATTGTAAGAATACGATCTTCCAAAATCCCCTTTCATGATACTCTTCATATAAATTACATATTGCTCACCTTTGCTTTTATTTAAACCAAGCTCTTCTTCCAGTTTTTCCACAGATTCCTTTGGTGCCTGAGGACCCAACATGGTAAGTGCAGGGTTTCCGGGAATCATACGCGTAAGAATAAAGGTAAAGGTGATGACAATAAATAATGTTGGAATACTCTGCAGAATTCTTTTTAATATTGTCTTCAGCATGTTATGCCTCCTTTTTTTATTTTTGTTTCCAGGGTAAAAGACGGACGTAGTTTTCTACGTCCGTCGGTGTTACTTCTTAAATTAATTTAGAAATTTCAGGCATTACTGAACAAGCCATACATTTTCTTCTGATGTGAAGAGTTTGACGGTTCCATCTGCTCTCTGGTTGAAATCCTGTACCTTCGGGCTGATTCCCAGACATTCTGCAGGGTTTCCGTAGAAAATACCAGGATCATCATTTGTGATAAGTTTCAAGGCTTTCTTATAAATTTCTGCACGTTTTGCCTGATCGGTTTCAATCAATGCATCAGACAGAAGCTGGTCTACCTCCGGATTACTGTATCCCTGTCCGTTTCCTAATGTTCCGATTGCAGAAGATGCAAACATTTTATCAAAGAAGAAATACGGATCCGGATACCAGGACCATCCCATAGCAAATACATCTGCTTTTCCGCTTGCTGCTGTCTCACTGAAGGTTCCCCATTCCACTGTATTAATCTTCAGATCCACACCGATCATCTTCCAGTAAGACTGAAGAATTGTAGAGGCTTTTTGACGGAATGTTTCATTTGTAATATACATATTTAATGTAAAGCCATCTCCATATCCTGCTTCTTCAAGGAGTTTCTTTGCTCCCTCCGGATCATATTCCGGAACATCTGCTTCTACGGATGCATCATAACCCCAGGAAGCTTTTGGAAGTGGAAGACATGCACCTTCACCTTCTCCATACTGATATACACCTGCTGCCAGTTCGTCGTAATCAACTGCTTTAATGAGCGCTTCTCTGACTTTCGGATCAGCTGTCGGCCCATTTACCATATTGAAATATGCGTAATTAATCTGAATACCAGGTTTTTTCAACAGATTTACGGTTTCGTCTTCTGCTACAATCTTAACCGTCTCTCCTGTAAGCTGCAGAGCAATATCAACTTCACCGGTTCTCAAAGCATTTGCTTCCTGATTCTGATCCGTGATTACTTTGAAGATTACTTTATCCAGGTTTGGCTCTCCCAGGAAATATTTATCATTTTTCACCAGAACTGCCTGCTGATCCAATTCGAAAGATTCCATTGCATAAGGGCCGGTACCTACCAGATGGTTACCGAATTCGTCTCCCCATCCTTCTACTTCTTCTTTCGGAACAACTGCATTTCCTGAGTTGGTAAGTGCAGTAAGGAATACAGCACTTGGTGCTTTCAAAACTGCTTTTACGTGTGTTTCATCAACTGCCTCTGCGTAATCCAGCATATCCAGACGATTCATAGCAGATTCTGTTGCGGAACGATTCAGGCTGTATGCAACATCTTCTGCTGTCATCTTTCTTCCGTCCTGATACTGTCCCGGCTGGAAATACACATCATCACGAATTGTAAAAGTATATTCCATACCATCATCACTAATCGTCCACTCTGTAGCCAGTGAAGGAAGGATCTCTGTCAGTTCTTTGTCATAGGTAACCACTGTATCACAGACCTGATAAATAATCTGCGATTCATAAGTACCTGTATATTTTACAGGATCCAGATTTTTCGGTGAAGATGTCAGGGCAATTTTCAGTTCTCCTCCTTTAGTCACTTCATCCGGAACTTCAATTGTAGCTTCCTTGTTTTCTACTGCTTTGGATTCTTCTCCTGTGTCTTCACCTTCCGGACTCTCTGTACTTTCCTGGCCTTTGGTATCTTCCGATCCGCCATTATCTTTGCTTCCGCATCCGGCCATTCCGGCAACTACCATTGTACCCGCAAGAAAAAGTGCAAGTATTTTCTTTTTCATCGTCTTCTTCCTCCTCGATGTCAATATATTTTTCCGGTCTCTTCCTCTCTTACCGGAAATCCTTCTGGAAATATGAATAGAAAAGCTGCATGCGAAATAAAGTCTCCTTTACTTTTTTCTCTGCAGCTCCTTTGCTCAACTGATTCATTTTTCCGCTGAAAAAAAGATACCATATCTGTCCTATACAAACAATATTCGTCATGCACAATTTTAATACACTAAATTGTGCATGACGAACAATGATATCTATTTTACCTAAATCAGGTTTCTATATAACTATTTACTTTTATTGCCAATTGCAGTTTAAAAAGAGTCTGCGGATCATTCAAATCATATCCTGTCAGTTGTTCAATCTGCCTAATACGATACGCTAATGTATTCCTATGCAGAAATAAAGAATCTGCTGTTTCTTTTCTGGCACCCTGATTTTCTGTAAGGACACGCAGGGTATCCAGAAGACAGCTTCCATGCTTTTCATCATATTCTTCCAAAATATGAAGTGAATCCAAAACAAACTTTTGGAACACATCCATTTTCGCCATCTGGAAAAATCCTTCTTCCATCTGGACTTCATCAATAAAACAAATTTTCATTTTACTTTTCTTTTTACCGATGGTAATTGCTGTTCTCGTTTCTTTATATGCCTTTTCAAAATCCGAGTACCGCAGCACTTCTCTGGAAATCCCGGTAGTTATAATCAAACCGAAATCTCTGCTGATCTGCTTCTGGATTTCTTCCATACATACTCTGATTTCCTTTCTGTCAGCCTGTCCGGTAAAAAGACAATGAAAACTGTCACTTTTATTTCCAACAAAAAAACAATTGCTTTTCTGTTTTACTACGTCTTTATGAATCTGCATGATTTCATCTTTGATTGCCTGAATTTCTTCTTCTTCTTTTCCTCTGGTAATCCCTTCAAATCGGTCAATATCTGATACTACCATGTAATAAGGAAACTGTGGCCAATGGAGCCTTCCTGCACGACGCAAAGCATCTTCTTCAGTCAGTACATTACTGCTTATCAGATCCAGAAAAAAATTATTATCCTGATAATATTCCTTCTGTTCTTTCAGACCAAGCTTCGAAAATTCCAATGCCAGATAAACGGCTGCCTGACGAACAGCAATTTCACTCATTTCATTGAATTTTCCCATTTTACCAATTACATAAAGATATCCATGGCACTTATTCTTTACATAAACCCCGTGAATCCAGATTTCCTCTGTGTCTGTTCTGTTTACACCAAGTCCCTCTCCATTCAGAAATGCAAATTCCCGCAGAGCTCTGCTTATGATCTTATCGCCACAAGTATCCAATTCTACCCACTTTTCCTGTTCCCTGACATGCTCCGGAAAGTAACAGATCAGATTCTGTTTGCTGTCTGCCACCAGAATTTCACAGGAAAGAAGTTCCCCCAGAATTTTTCCTATTTCCTCAAAACTCCCGCCTTCTATCTGGACTGCCAGAAATTTTTCATTCATAGCCTTATTAAATTCCAGCTTTCTATTCTGAGAATTTACAATTTTTTTCATCAATGGATTCGTCAGATCGATAGCTGGCATGTCTCTTGGGATCTCTATCACAGGAAGCTTTAACTCATCTGCTATTTTCTTAATACTATCCGGAATCGTCCCGAGAAATTTTGTCTTTAACGCAATTCCTGCAGACTGATTCTTTCCCAGTGCCCGGATAATATTCAACAACTGTTCCTCACTGTCCCGAACTGCATAGGCTGTCGTAATCAACAATTCATCCTTTTTCAGCCAAGGGATAATATCCGGCACTTCCATACTGTCAATATAATGAATCTCCCGATCCAATCCTTCTTCACCGGCAATCAATCTGCAGTCTTTCCATTCTTTCATTGCCAGAGCTTCTCTGACCGTAACTGACATTTCGTTTCCTCCGCTATTTTACATCCATTGCTGTCTGATATAATTCCATTCCCAGTTTCATACCACTGATACCATTTTCCACAAAATCCGGATTACTAAAATTATTATCCTGAATCTGTGTTGTTTCCGGATAACTCCATCTGAAAATGTTTCCATCTTTGTAATACAAACGGCTTTCGTTTCCATCTTGCTTCAAATAAGCAAATATCAACTGACCGTTTTCATAATTGAAAATTCTTTCATAAGAAGAAGTTGTAGTTTCTGCAGTAGTATTGATCATCTTCAGTACATCTCCATCAAACCAGGCATTGTATCCGCCTTCAATCGCTACTTTCTGATAACTACCACTGTTTGATTTTTCTATACATTCCGTGAAAATAGCCCGGATCCTGAGTACTTCTCCTTCCACCTCACTGTTCTCCAGGACCTGATGCATTTCCGTTATAGCAGTATTCTCATTCTGAGCAGCTGCCTCTTTTTCTTGTTTCGCCTGAGCCTCTGCTTCTGCCTTTTCCTGTTCTTCGTATTTCTTCCACAACTCTGCCTGCTCTTCTTCTTCTCTCTTTTTCTCTTCTTCTCTGGCCTTTTCTTCTTCTGTCAATGGATCTTCTTCTGTTGCTTCTTCTTCCTGAATCTCTTCCTCTTTTGTATCCTGCTGCTCCTTCTCCTTTTCCTCTAAATCTTCTTCAGATTCTGTCTTCTCCTCTTTTTCTATCTCCTCTTCCTGCCTGTCTTCTCTCAGAAATTGGCTCGCAAAGAAGATCCCGCCACCAGCAACAACCAATACAACCACCAAAACCGCCAGAATTACAACAAACTTTTTGGATTTCTTCTCTTTTTTCTCCTGACCTCCTAACAGTGCTCCGCACTTTTTACAAAACTTCGGACTTTCCTCATATGCTGTACCACATTTTTTACAATATTTCATCTTCTTCTCCCTTCTCTGCTGTAAATTCTTTTACTCAAATTATACTTTGTGTAAAAAAGAATAACAAGTGGATCTTAACACATTAATATTGATTGAACTTTTTCACAACAGAAAAACCCGTAGAACCGAAGTTCTACGGGTATCTTACGTTTGGACACAACGTTATCTTGCGATAACAAATCTATATTCAGATTGTATTACTCGATAATTGTAGCAACACGGCCTGATCCAACAGTACGTCCACCTTCACGAATAGCGAAAGTAAGACCCTGGCTCATAGCGATTGGATGGATCAGTTCGATTGTCATTTCTACGTTATCACCAGGCATGCACATTTCTGTACCTTCTGGTAACATACAAACACCTGTTACGTCTGTTGTTCTGAAGTAGAACTGTGGACGATAGTTGTTGAAGAATGGAGTATGACGGCCACCTTCATCTTTTGTCAGAACGTAAACCTGAGCTGTGAATTTTGTATGGCATGTGATTGTTCCTGGTTTAGCGAGAACCTGTCCTCTTTCGATTTCGTTTCTCTGAACACCACGAAGCAGTGCACCGATGTTATCACCAGCCTGAGCTTCGTCTAACAGTTTACGGAACATTTCGATACCTGTTACAACAACTTTACGTGATTCTTCTTTCAGACCTACGATTTCAACTTCTTCAGATACATGCAGAGTACCAGCTTCTACTCTACCTGTAGCAACTGTACCACGACCTGTGATAGAGAATACGTCTTCTACAGGCATGATGAACGGTTTATCTGTGTCACGCTGTGGATCTGGAACCCAAGAGTCAACAGCATCCATCAGTTCAAGGATTTTGTCGCCCCATTCGCTTGAAGGATCTTCCAGAGCTTTCAGAGCAGAACCCTGGATGATTGGTGTATCATCGCCTGGGAAGTCATATTCATTTAACAGTTCACGGATTTCCATATCTACCAGTTCAAGAAGTTCTTCATCATCAACCATATCACATTTGTTCATGAATACAACGATGTAAGGAACACCTACCTGACGAGACAGAAGGATGTGTTCTTTTGTCTGAGCCATAACACCATCAGTTGCAGCAACAACCAGGATAGCGCCATCCATCTGAGCAGCACCAGTGATCATGTTCTTAACGTAGTCAGCATGTCCTGGGCAGTCAACGTGTGCATAGTGACGTTTGTTTGTTTCATATTCAACGTGAGCTGTAGAAATTGTGATACCACGTTCTCTTTCTTCTGGAGCTTTATCGATATTTTCGAATGCTACAGCTTCACCTGTACCTAATCTTTCGTGAAGAGTTTTTGTAATAGCAGCTGTTAAAGTTGTTTTACCATGGTCAACGTGTCCAATGGTACCAATGTTACAATGCGGTTTGCTTCTTTCAAATTTAGCTTTAGCCATTTTGAATTTCCTCCTTGTTCACATACGCCCCGTTTGGGCAAAGATTTTTAGTTGTTGCCTCATAACGAGGCGGTGAATATACAATATATATTCGACCTGCTATCCTTGATTATATTGCAAATCAAGGATATTTGCAAGTTTTTTTATTAATCTATATAACTTTATCGCGACTGTTCAATTATTTCGCAGATTTACCGGCAAGTACTTTTTCCTGTACGGATTTCGGTACTGGCTCGTATTTCTCGAAGAACATGGAATAGTTACCACGGCCCTGTGTTCTGGAACGCAGATCTGTTGCATATCCGAACATTTCAGCCAGAGGAACGAATCCGCGGATCATCTTACCACCGCCGATATCCTCCATACCTTCGATACGACCACGACGTGAGTTAATATCACCGATAACATCACCCATGTAATCTTCCGGTGTAGTAACTTCTACTTTCATAATAGGCTCAAGAAGTACAGGAGCTGCTTTTGACATAGCATCTTTGAATGCAAGAGAACCTGCAATGTGGAATGCCATTTCAGAAGAGTCGACTTCATGATAAGAACCATCATATACATTTGCATGAACGCCAACTACCGGGAATCCACCCAGAACACCGGCTTTCATTGCTTCTTCGATACCTTCGCCAACTGCCGGAATGTATTCCTTCGGAATAGCACCACCAACAACTGTGGATTCGAACTTGAAGAGTTCTTCTCCGTTGGCATCCATTGGCTCGAATTTAACTTTACAGTGACCATACTGACCACGACCACCGGACTGTTTTGCGTATTTGCTGTCAACATCAACCGGTTTTGTGAAGGTTTCTTTGTAAGCAACCTGAGGTGCACCAACGTTAGCTTCTACTTTGAATTCACGAAGCAGACGGTCAACGATGATTTCCAGATGAAGTTCACCCATACCTGCAATGATTGTCTGACCAGTTTCCTGATCTGTGTGTGCACGGAATGTCGGGTCTTCTTCAGCCAGTTTTGCCAGTGCTTCACCAAGTTTACCCTGACCAGCTTTTGTCTTAGGCTCAATAGCCAGCTCGATAACTGGTTCCGGGAATTCCATGGATTCCAGAATAACCGGATGCTGTTCGTCACAGATTGTATCACCTGTTGTTGTTGTTTTGAAACCAACAGCTGCTGCAATATCACCAGAGTAAACTTTGTCAAGTTCCTGTCTCTTATTCGCATGCATCTGCAGGATACGTCC
>JALFGN010000065.1 GCA_022777285.1 Blautia sp. | reverse complement strand
TACATCTCTCATAGAAACCTTCTCCCTTCGATTTATCTATATAATAATTATACGGATAAAATAATCTGAAATCAAGCGCAATTTTATGATATATTAAGTTAATTTTCGTTATTTTACGACTTTTTACTACGCATATATACATATTTTCGACATATCATAAAAATATTTGACAGCTTCAATTTTTCGCATTGCTTAAGAGAAAAAAGATACGTAATAAAGCAAAACAATTACTTTCTTCTGGAAGCTTGTTACACCAAATGTTACACAAAAGTCTGCCTTAATAAATATTCGGTAAATTCAGCCTCTCATTTTTTTACCCTATAACCCCCTATAATTTAGCCACTTTCTTACATTTACGCACCTTTCCCTGATAACTACTATCCTCTATGCATGATAATTCGGGACGCAGAGGTCGCGTGTTCGAATCACGTCGCTTCGACTCCTTGGCAGGGGCACCGGGATCCTTACTTTATAAGGGTTCCGTTTTTTTGTTTTTTACAAATCAGGCACCATTGTGGTGCCTGATACTTATCCAATCCTTTATCTTAAATATCCCATCTGTTTTAAAATAAAAATCGTCACAAACAAAGTTGCAATAGACACTGCGGAACTGAATACCACCAACTGGCCTGCCAGCTGATCGTCTGCACCCGCCTGCTGAGCCATAATATAGCTGGATACGGCAATCGGTGTCTGATAAGCCAGCAACGCCGCCAGAAGATCCGAATCTCTGTACCCCATACTAACCACAATGGGAATCATGATAACAGGCAGTGCAATCATTTTTACTGCAATGACCCATCCGGCCGTTTTCAGATTTCCTCTTACTTTAGAAAAATCAAAATCACCACCCAAAATAAGAAATGCAATGGGTGTTGCCAGTTTTGCCAGATCTCCCAGTGTCGTTTCCACTGCCACAGGCAGCTGAATGCGTGCCAGAGAGGCAAAAATTCCCAATACAGAAGCAAAAATCAGCGGATTTTTCAAAATCCCCGTAATAACCTTCTTCCAGTCCCGTTCTTTCTTTTCTCCATAGATAGACAGAACAATCACAGCAAGAAAATTATACATGGGTACCAGAATTGCGCTGAGAATCGATGCGGTCACTGTATTCCCTGCCCCATACATATTTTCTACGACAGCCACTCCAAAGATCACATAATTGCTTCGAAAAATCGCCTGAATAACAACTCCTTGCTGATTTTCCTGTTTCACGATTTTCGGAACTGTCAGGCAAAGAATCAAAACCAGCAGAAGAAGGCTGCCCGCAGCAAACATACAAAGTTCTCCCTGCATCTGTTCCCGGATATTGCTCTGGTAAATATTTTTAAAAAGCATACAGGGTAAAAAGATTTTAAATACAAGTGCATTTGCTTTCTGACACAATTCTTTATCAGCAAGCCCCGTATAATTTACCAGCACGTAACCGATGACCATCAGAAAAAACAATGGTGCAATGACATTAAAAGATAAAATAATATTTTCCATTTTCTTCTCTTTTTTCTCTATTTTTTCTTTTTAGCATATCACGTCCCGAAAAAATTCGCAATCCGCTTCGAATTGTGCTATAGTATCATGAGAACATATAAAAAAGGAAGTATCCCTATGATTGAACAACTGCCAAAAGCCTTTCTCTCCCGTATGAAAGACATGCTTGGAGATGAGTACGATGATTTCTTAAAAAGCTACGAACACCCCCGCCATTTTGGTCTTCGGGTAAATAATTTAAAAATCAGCACAGAAGAATTCCTGAAAAAATCGCCCTTTCACCTGACACCCGTTCCCTGGACAAAAAATGGATTCTATTATCAGGAAGAAGACCGCCCGGCCAGACATCCTTATTATACTGCCGGACTCTATTATCTGCAGGAACCAAGTGCCATGGCCCCTGCTGCCATTCTCCCGGTAGAACCGGGAGACTTCGTTCTCGATCTGTGTGCTGCCCCGGGAGGAAAAGCAACCGAACTGGGTGCCAGACTTTCCGGCAAAGGAATGCTGGTTGCCAATGATATCAGCAATTCCAGAGCCAAAGCGCTTCTTCGAAATATTGAATTGTGCGGAATCCGAAACTCTTTTGTCACGAATGAAATCCCGGGAAATCTCGCCAAGCTCATGCCGGAATTTTTTGATAAAATTCTGGTAGATGCCCCCTGTTCCGGAGAAGGGATGTTTCGAAAAGACATTGCTGTAGCGAAAACATGGGACGAAACAAGACCTGATTTCTTTGCTAATTTACAGCGGGACATTGTATCCAATGCCATCCATATGCTGAAACCCGGCGGTATCATGCTGTATTCCACATGTACCTTTGCGCCTGTTGAAAATGAAGGAACCATCTCCTTTATTCTGGAAAATTTTCCGGAAATGGAACTTCTCCCTATTCCGAAGCAATATGGATTTTCTCAGGGAAACCCAAAACTTGGCAACGGAAATCCGGAACTGGAAAAATGTGTCCGCATCTTCCCTCACAAAGTAGAAGGAGAAGGACATTTTCTTGCCTTGCTGCAAAAGAAAGGCACGCTTTATCCATCTTCTCACCACATAAAAAGTACCTGTGACAAAGAATCCTGGAAACTGCTTAACGAATTCTGGAGCAACGGAACGATTCCTTTTGAAAAAGAAAGAATCGAAGTGCGAAATCAGAATGTTTACTATCTTCCTCCTGCAGACAATCACTATAAAGGCATTCATTTTCTCCGAAATGGTTTGTTCCTGGGAGAACTGAAAAAGAATCGTTTTGAACCTTCCCAACCTCTGGCGCTTGCCCTTACAGCAGAAGATTTCCCTTCCATTCTGAATCTCAACTCACAGGATGAAAGGATCTCACGGTATCTGAAAGGAGAAACACTTCTTGTGGCAGAAGGAGAATCTACTTCAGCAAAAGGCTGGCAGCTGGTATGTGTAGATGGACATCCCATTGGATTCGGAAAGCTGGTAAACGAAACTTTAAAAAACAAATATCCGGCAGGATGGAGAATCAATCACTAATTCACAAAATTAAAATGCCTGTATTTCTGATTTTTTTAACCAGAAGTACAGGCATCTTTTTATTTTGCTTTACGCTTTTGTAAGTTTATACAGTTTTGCGTCATGGGATTTTATGGATACTACAAATTTGTCAGATACCTCCCCCAGATCTTTGTTTTCCCAGAGATTCCGAAGTTTGTATGTGCCTTCCAGTTCCAATGCTGCAAAATCCACAGCAAAATCATCCTGCCAGTCTGTCACGTTGAATAACGCCACATACTGATTCTGCGCTTCATCATGAGCCTGCCATACAATCAGATTACCCAGACGAAGGACCTGATGTGCATTCCTGCTGTCACGAAGAAGAGCAAGCACTTCATCGTTTGTAAGCAGACTTCTTGTCCATTCATCCATATCCGTCATCTCGCATCCAAGCATAAGCGGAGAACGGAAAATACACCATAAGGTCATCATCGTTCTCTGTTCTTCTCTGGAAAGTCTTGTCTGACGTTCCGTTACCCCATGCTCACATCCAATAATGGAAATATGCCCAAGAGGAAGCATATCACAATCAGGGAAACAGCCTTCCGATACATAAGGGCTCCAGTTCTTGCATCGCATAAACATTTCCATAATAGCATCCCAGCTGTCCCAGAAATCGTTGGTAATTCTCCACATGTTAGCATTTTTCCGAAGATGTTCTGCCTGCTCCACCATAGCAGGTCCCGGAGAGAGACTGAGTACGATAGGACGTCCACATTTATCGATTGCTCTGCGAAGAAGCTCAATTTCATCGCCTCCATATGCCAATGTACTCTCATCTCCAGGGCGTCCGTATTTCACACAGATATCGTCCACTTTAAGAAAATCCACACCCCAGGATGCATAAAGCTCAATAATCGAATCATAGTACTCCTGCGCTCCCGGTTTTGTAGCATCCAGACCATACATATCGGTATTCCAGCAGCAGATAGAAAATGGATGTGCCACATCTCTTGCTGTATAGTTCGTACCTTTTACTTTCGTATTCGCAGCAACTGCCTGACGCGGAATTCCCCTCATAATGTGAATACCGAATTTCAGTCCCTTACTATGTACATAATCTGCAATCGGTTTAAATCCTTTTCCATCTGCTGCAGAAGGAAAACGATTTGACGCCGGAATGACTCTTCCATATTCATCCATACATAAATCTGCAAATTTATGATAATGACTGGAATCTGCAGTAGGTTCATACCATTGGATATCGCATACAATATATTCCCATCCATGTTCTTTCAGATGCTGAGCCATATAATCAATATTCTGCATCAGCTCTTTTTCTGTAACTGCCGCTCCGTAACAGTCCCAACTGTTCCATCCCATAGGAGGATTTTTTGCAAAATTATTTTTATTCATATCTGAATTCCCCTTTTTCATTCTTTTCCCAGCTGCACTCGAAACAGTCTGGCAGACTTTTTCTTCGGCATCTTTATCTTTCGTATAGCATCCTCTTTCTGTACCCCATAAGCCAACACGGGATCTTTTCCATTACAAAAGCCAAGCGGAAATACAGGCGTTCCATCTTTCGTTCCACAATCTCTTGATTTACAACTTCTGTTTACGTTTACCTTTACTGGCACCGACTTGTGATTCACTACACTTGGCGGTAAATACCCGTGACTGGACTTTCACCAGTAAGATTCGTGCCATGCTCGGCACACTATGTAAAACAGCAGCAGGAATTTGTCCTGCTGCCGATTTTCGTTTCTTTTATGAATATTCAGGCTTCTGCCTCCATTGGTTCTTCCGCAAGTACCTGTTCATACTTCTGAAGAATGATTCCCTGAATTCTTTCGCGAGTATCTGAGTTAATCGGGTGCGCGATGTCTCTATATTCACCATCGGTCGCTTTACGACTGGGCATTGCGATAAACAGCCCTTTTTCCCCCTCTATTACTTTGATATCATGTACTACGAACTCCTCATCAATCGTAATAGATACCACTGCTTTCATTTTGCCCTCTTTTGCAACTCTCCTCACTCTTACATCTGTGATGTTCATAAAACCTTCCCCTTTCCTGGCCTTCTCAAAAAGTCCTGCTTATGTACACTTGCACCCTGCATACTTTTCTTTTTGTAATAGTTCTGTCCTAATTAAAGAACGTATCTTTCATTTTTCTCAATAACAATTTTAATTCCTTCTTCACCGCAGTAATAGGAATTTGCACGAATGGTATCGCGGCTTTCCACGATACAGTTTTCAATGTGGGTATTATCACCCAGATAAACATCATTCAAAATGATGGAATTTTTAATTACACAGTTATTTCCTACAAATACCTTTTTAAACAGGATAGAGTTCTCCACCTGTCCGTTGATAATACATCCACTGGAAATCAAGCTGTTTTTCACTGCTGATCCAGGATTGTATTTTGCAGGCGGAAGGTCATCAATCTTAGACTGAATGGAAGGGTACTGCTTAAAGAAATAATCCCTTACTTCCGGTTTCAGGAAATCCATGTTTGTTCTGTAATAAGAGTCTACTGTAGAAATATTACTCCAGTATGTATTAATCTTGTATCCGTAGATTCTCTTCAGATTTTTATAACGGATCAGAATATCTTTTACAAAATCGTATCTGTCTTCTTCCTGGCATTTTTCAAGAAGTTCAATCAACTGTCTTCTTCTGATTACATAAATACCTGCTGAAATCGTATTGCTCTGAGTTACCATCGGTTTCTCTTCAAATTCTTCAATTCTGCAGTCTTCATTCATCTTCAGGCATCCAAATCTGGTCGCATCATCTCCGTAAATATCAGTGCATACTACAGTCACATCTGCACGTTTTGCAATGTGGAATTCCAGTACTTTATTGAAATCTATTTTGTAAACACAGTCACCGGAAGCGATCACAACATAAGGTTCATGGCTGTTTTTCAGGAAATTCAGATTCTGAATCATTGCGTCTGCCGTACCTCTGTACCAGGAATTGTTGTCTGCTGTGATCGTAGGCGGGAAGATATAAAGTCCGCCCTGTTTTCTTCCGAAATCCCACCATTTGGAAGAGCTCAGATGCTCATTCAATGAACGGGCATTATACTGTGTAAGAACTGCCACTTTCTGAATACGGGAATTTGACATATTGCTAAGTGCAAAGTCTATACTCCGGTAGCTGCCTGCAATGGGCATTGCTGCAATTGCTCTTTTTTGGGATAATTCTTTCATTTTGTTGTTATTGCCGCCGGCAAGAATAATACCTATTGCTCTCATGCTGTCTCACCTTCCTTATTCAATGTTTCACCGCTTGCCAGTTCACCGCCCGGATAATCTTCCGCTGAGGTAGCACCAACGATTGCTGTATTTACGCCAATTCTTACATTCGCAGGAATCACGGAATTTTCTCCGATCGTAACCAGTCCAAAGGAATATACACTTGGTTTTTCCTTATTTGGAACTGCTTCTCCCACGCCCATGACTACATTATTTCCTACAGTAACATTTTCTGCTATAATCGCCTTGTCGATTACGGAATTTTCTCCGATTACCGTCTGTTTCATAATAATGGAATCTCTGACAACGGTGCCTTTCTTAATGACTACACCTGCTCCGATAATCGAATTATGAAGTTCACCGTAAATCTCACAACCTTCTCCTACAATACTTCTGTCTACAATTGCATCTGCAGAAATATACTGCGGAGGAATAATGTCACTCTTTGTATAAATTTTCCAGAATTCTTCATACAGGTTAAATTCCGGAATAATATCGATCAGTTCCATATTGGCTTCCCAATAGGATCCTAATGTTCCTACATCTTTCCAGTATCCGTTGTATTCGTACGCAAACAGACGCTGTCCTTTTTCCCGGCAGTACGGAAGGATATGTTTACCAAAATCACAGCCCGGCTGATCTTTCAGGGCAAGAAGTGCTTCTTTCAGCACCGGCCAGCTGAATATGTAAATACCCATAGATGCCAGATTACTCTTCGGATGTTCCGGTTTCTCCTCAAAATCCGTAATCCGTCCGGATTCGTCTGTAATAGCAAGGCCGAAACGGCTTGCTTCTTCCCATGGTACCGGCATGCAGGCAAGTGTTACATCTGCCTTATTTGCTTTGTGATAGTCCAGCATGACTTCATAATCCATCTTATAGATATGATCTCCTCCGAGGATCAGTACATAGTCCGGATTAAATGTTTCCATATATGCCATATTCTGGTAGATTGCATTGGCTGTTCCTGTATACCATTCTGTGTCTGTTTTCTTTTCATAAGGAGGAAGAATGGATACACCTCCCACATTTTTATCCAAATCCCAGGGAATACCAATGCCAATGTGTGTATTCAGTCTTAAAGGCTGATACTGTGTTAAAACACCCACTGTATCTACACCTGAATTGATACAGTTGCTTAACGGGAAATCAATGATTCTATATTTCCCACCAAAAGAAACTGCCGGTTTTGCAACCTTTGCAGTCAATACACCTAAACGGCTGCCCTGTCCTCCTGCGAGTAACATGGCAATCATCTCTTTCTTAATCATGCAATCACCTCTTGTATATATATTATGATTTTTATATTATAGCACAATCAGAAATCAATGTGAACATTTTTAACAATTTATTTTCGACTTCACACGAGTTTTTGTGACATTTTACCTAGGCCTTACCAAATCAAAAGAAAGACTTTCCATTACGCGCTTTTTTATGTATAATATTTACAGTTACAAACAGCATTTTTTGCTGTCTGCTTACGAAAAATGCATGAAGAAAGGAAGCAGCGTATTATGTATGAAATAGATTTTAATAAACCACTGCATATTCATTTTATCGGTATCGGCGGCATCAGTATGAGCGGTCTTGCAGAAATTCTCCTGAAAGAAAATTTTCGCATATCCGGTTCCGATTCCAAAAAATCCGATTTAACCAACCATCTGGAAAGTCTCGGCGCAGTTGTATACATCGGTCAGAGAGCCTCCAATATTACAGATGATGTCCAGCTTGTCGTATACACAGCTGCCATTCATCCGGATAATCCGGAATTCGCCTGTGCAAAAGAAAAACAGATTCCTATGCTTACACGAGCAGAACTTCTTGGACAAATCATGCGTAACTATGATATTCCGGTAGCTGTGTCAGGAACCCATGGAAAAACGACTACCACTTCTATGGTTTCTCATATTCTCCTGGAAGCCAATGCCGATCCTACTATTTCTGTAGGCGGAATCCTTCCTGCTATCCATGGAAATATCCGTGTAGGTGCTTCTGAAACTTTTGTTACAGAAGCCTGTGAATATACGAATAGTTTCCTGAGCTTTTTCCCCAAAATCAGTATCATCCTGAATATTGATGCAGATCATCTTGATTTCTTCAAAGATCTGGATGATATCCGGCATTCTTTCCGCCTGTTTGCCCAGAAGCTTCCTGCTGACGGAACACTGATCATCAACAGTGAGATCCCGGATTATGAAGAAATCACAAAGGATCTTCCCTGCGAAATCATTACCTATGGGCTGAAAACTGCAGGAGACTATCAGGCAGAAAACATTGTATTTGACGAATTTGCTCACGGTTCTTTTGACTGTGTCAGAAACGGAAAAACCATTGGTCACTTCTCCCTTTCTGTACCGGGCATCCATAATGTGTCCAATGCTCTTGCTGTAATTGCTCTTGGTATGAAACTTGGCCTTTCTCTGGAACATATTCAAAAAGGACTCCTTCATTTCGGAGGTACCGACCGTCGCTTCCAGTACAAGGGAAAAGTCGGAGGCGTTACTGTGATTGATGATTATGCACATCATCCAACAGAGATTGCAGCTACTTTACGTACTGCTGCAAATTATCCTCATAAGACAACCTGGTGCGTATTCCAGCCTCATACTTATACAAGAACCAAGGCTCTCATGGAAGATTTTGCCCAGGCTCTGACTCTGGCAGATAAAGTAATTCTGGCAGATATTTATGCAGCCAGAGAAACTGATACCCTTGGCATCTCATCAGAGATTCTCAAGGACAAAATCGCAGCACTGGGAACTGATGCCTATTATTTCCCTACCTTTGATGAAATCGAAGATTTCCTGCTGACAAATTGCACAGCCGAAGATTTGATTATCACCATGGGTGCCGGAGATGTTTATAAAATAGGCGAAAATCTTCTCGGAATGTAAATACACATTTTAATCCACATTGGAAAGTATTGGTTTTAAGCCATTTTCCTATAGTTATCCACACTATCCACATGCTTATACACATTCAATTTCGTATATGCATGTGGATTTTTTTGTTTAGAATAAAGTTAACATAAATTTTTCACATCATTTACCAAAGTATCTTAAAATACAGGTTTTTTCGACATTTTAAAGTTTCCCATAAAAATCTTCCACTTTTTTATCCACATTATCCACATTATGAACATCCTTTTTCCAACACAGGACTGAATGTTTTGTAAAAAAATGCTTATTCTCTTTTCAAAAATAGTGTGCTATACTGAATACGGATATTAATTGATGTATTTAGAAAAGGATGTTGGGAATGGGACAATTTACAATTTATAATGATTTTCCTGGAGATTTCACTTTTGTCTCCAACTATTTTCTGGACACCTGCATGCCGCAGGCAAACGGAGAATTTGTTAAGGTTTATCTTTATTTACTCAGAAATGCCTCTGGTATTTCTTCTTCGCTTCAACTGTCTTCCATTGCCGACATTTTTAATTGTACCGAAAATGATGTACTTCGGGCATTAAAATACTGGGATAAGGCAGGAATCCTCGATCTCTTTCTTGATGAAAGAGGTTCCCTTACCGGTGTACGCTTAAAATCGCCGGAATCGTTTTCCTCTCCTGCTCCCAAAGAAACCGATACAGAAAATCTTACAGGCAATCCCGCCGCGGCTTCGGCTGCCGCTTCCAGTATTCCAAAATCCGGGATTGCTTCCGCTGAAAAAATAACAACAACCGCTTTATCCCCTTCTAAAATAAAAGAATTGCAAACCAGGGATGAGGTTGTCCAGATGCTGTTTGTAGCAGAACAGTATCTTGGTAAAACACTTTCTCCTACAGAAATTAACAAACTTCTTTATTTTTATGAAGAACTTCATTTTTCAGCCGATTTAATGGAATATCTCATCGAATACTGTGTGTCGAAAGGCAGCCGCAGTATCCGCTACATAGAAACAGTTGCTCTTGCCTGGGCAGAACAGAAGATCACTACCGTCGAACAGGCCAAAGCTGAAACCAATACTTACAACCGCAATTATTTTTCTATTCTGCGGGCTTTTGGTATCAAAGGCCGAAATCCGGTTGATGAAGAAATCCGTTATATGAACCTCTGGCTCAATGAATACGGTTTCACTCTGGATATTATATCCGTTGCCTGCAGCCGCACGGTTCTGGCAACCGGACAGCCGAATTTTGCTTATGCAGATTCTATTCTCAGAAGCTGGAAGAAGCAGGGCGTTCAGCATGTATCTGATATCGAAAAACTGGACAAAGATCGTCGTCAGACAAAAACTTCCAGTTCTTCTGCTGCTCCCCGTTCCAAAGCATCTGTTTCAAAAAATAAATTTAACAACTTTCACCAACGTGCTTATGATGTAAGTGAGTTGGAAAAACAACTGCTTAATAAATAAGGAGAAAGATTGTGTCACTGAACAACTCACAATATGATGCGCTTATGCGTTCTTACAATCAAAAACAGTTGAAACACAAACATGAACAGGATGAACATATCCGTATTGCTTACGAAAAGATTCCCAGGCTTCAGGAAATTGATGAGGAAATTGCTTCTCTCAGTTTGAAAAAAGCCCGGGTTCTTCTCATGTCTTCCTCTGAGCCTGACTTTGATCTGTCTGCATCCATTTCTGCATTATCAGAAGAACGGACCGCATTGCTCCAGATTCATGGCTTTCCTGCTGATTATCTGGAACGTAAATACGACTGTCCCCTCTGCAAGGATACTGGCTACATTGAAAATCAGAAGTGTTCCTGTTTTAAAAAAGCTGCTGTAGATTTACTGTATACCCAGTCTAATATCCGGGAAATACTGAAAGCAGAAAACTTTCAAAACTTTTCATTCGAGTACTACCCGCAGAATGTAGTAAATCCCGCAACCGGCCTCAATGCTTTGGAAACTGCTCAGGATGCAGTGAATAAATCCTGGGATTTTATTGAACAATTTTCCGAACATCCCTGTGGCCTTTTCTTCTATGGAGATACGGGTGTGGGGAAAACTTTTCTCTCACACTGTATTGCAAAGGAACTGATTGACCGCTCTTATTTCGTCCTTTATTTTTCAGCATTTGACTTTTTTAATTTGCTTGCAAAAAATACCTTTCAGCGGGATCATACAGCTTCCGATATGACAGAATATATATCCAGCTGTGATTTACTCATCATTGACGATCTTGGAACAGAACTCACGAACAGTTTTGTGTCCAGCCAGCTTTTTTTCTGCATAAACGACCGCATTACAAACCGTAAATCTACTATTATTTCTACCAATCTGACCATGGAGGACTTTCTGGCAACATACTCAGAACGTATTTTTTCCAGAATCTCCAGTAATTACACCATGCTCAAACTTATTGGAAACGACATAAGAATACAAAAAAAACTTTTAGGAGGAAAGTAAATCATGTCACCAGCACCAAAAGATACCACCCCATTAGATTCTCTCCCAGTAGGACGCCTTGGAATCATTCCACTGAAAAGTTGTGATACACTCGGCTCCAAGGTAAACGATTACATCGTAAAATGGAGAAAGAACCGGGATTATTCTCAGATTGACAACCTGGAATTTGAAGGTTATCTTCGCGATTCCTACCTCGTAAATGCAGAAACACCAAGATTCGGTTCCGGAGAAGCAAAAGGTCTCCTGAAAGAATCTGTTCGTGGCGATGACATTTACCTGATGGTGGATGTGTGCAACTACAGCCTCACTTACTCACTTTGCGGACATACGAATCATATGTCCCCGGATGATCATTTTCAGGATCTGAAACGTGTAATCGCCGCAATTGCCGGCAAAGCCCGTCGTATCAATGTAATTATGCCTTTCCTGTATGAAAGCCGTCAGCATAAACGTACAGGCCGAGAATCTCTGGACTGCGCACTCGCACTTCAGGAACTGGTCAATATGGGAGTAGACAATATTATTACCTTTGATGCGCATGATCCCCGTGTACAGAATTCCATTCCGCTTCACGGATTTGAAACTGTACAGCCAGCTTATCAGTTTATAAAAGGTCTGTTTAAAGCAGAACCCGACCTGGAAATTGACAGCGACAAATTAATGGTAATAAGCCCGGATGCAGGCGGTACAAGCCGTGCAATCTACCTTGCAAATGTACTGGGTGTAGATATGGGTATGTTCTACAAACGCCGTGATTATTCTACTATTATCGACGGACGTAATCCAATTGTAGCCCATGAATTTCTGGGGGCTGATGTAAAAGGAAAGAACATGATCATCATTGATGATATGATTTCTTCCGGAGACAGCATGTTGGAAGTAGCCGCTCTTCTGAAAGAAAAAGGGGCAGGTAAAATATTTATGTGTGCTACGTTCGGACTTTTTACAAATGGTCTTGAGAAATTTGATAAGGCTTATGAAAGAGGTGATTTTGACCGTCTGCTCACTACGAATCTTGTATATCAGACAGAAGAACTTCTTCAGCGTGAATATTATGTAAACTGTGATATGAGTAAATACATTGCCCTTATCATCGATACCTTAAATCATGATACCTCCATCAGCAAACTGTTGAATCCTATTGAGCGAATCAATAAGCTGCTGGCAAAACACAACCGTAAAAAAACAGAAGTATAATAAAAACAATGAGACCTGGAATTTGCTTTTTCAAACACGCTCCAGGTCTCTCTTTTTCAAGATTCCATATGCAATTCTATAAAATGGAAGGGAATCCCACATCTCTTTAAAATTTCCTCTTCTCTATGATTACAGGTAAAAAGAATGGTCTGCTTCCGATTTTTCGCCAGCCATTTCAATGTCTGCGCAAGTCTTCTGTCATCATACATGGAAAAGATTTCATCCAGAATCACCGGAAACGGTTCTTCCTGACATAACAAGTCTGCTGCTGCAAGTCGCAGGGCAAGATAAACTTGTTCTACCGTCCCACTGCTGACCATAAACAATGGAACATGTCGTTCCTTTTCAAAAAGATATAGATTCAGATGATCATCCACAGAAATCTGTTCATATCTGCCCTCTGTCATTTCTCTGAATATTTGAGATATCTGTTTTTGCAGATTCTTTCCGGCTGATTCCTGCATAGAAACAGACAATTCTCTGATTTTTTTCTCTGCCAGTTCAATTGCCTCGATTTCTTCCTGTTCTCTCCGATCTTCTGCAAAAGTTCTTTCCAGTTCTTCCAATTCTTCTTCCAGATTGGAAAGGCGTGTTCTTTTTTCCTGTATCTGACTTCTGAGAAATCGATAAGAATCATCCCCAAACGGTGGCTTTGGTCTGACCCTTCTATATAAAAAAATACTGATTCCTGCAAGCACCATTGAAAAAACGATGCCTGTCAGAATTTTATCCAAAATCCCACATAGAAGCAAGATCAACACACTTCCAAGCGTGCCTGTCATCCGGATTTTCTTTCTGATTCCTTCTTCCCTTGGAGATTTTCGCTTTTTGGGAATCTCAGAAACTTTTGCCTCCAGTTCTTCCAGTTCTTTTCTGAGATATTCCATTTCATAAGTGATTCGATCGGTTTCCTTTCTCTGCTTATTTTCCTTTTCTTCTCTGATTTTTGCCCATTCTCTTTTTCTGTTTTTTAATATACGCTCTGCTTTTTCTATATCCAGTTTTCCATCCTGGCTCCCCTGATAATTTGAAAAATAATTGCGCAGCTCATACACAAGCCCTTCTCCTGTACGGCTCTTCATCTGCCCTACAGAAACCGTATTCTCATATACCGTTTCACTGATTCCTCCCAGAAGAACCGACAAATCCCCGTCCTCTACAGAAAGAAGCTCTCCATCCGTCCTGCATACCAGCTGAACCGCTTCCTCTCCCCTTCGGAAATTCCGTTCCAGACAAAAATCTTTTTCACCGCAGGAAAACACCATTGCCCCTTCAAACCAGCCAGAATTTTCCCAGGGTGTATATCTGGTATATACATCTGTTCTGGAAGCTCTTCCACGCTGTCTGCGAATTCCGAAAAGCATTGCTTTTATAAATGTATGAATCGTACTTTTTCCGCTCTCATTTCTCCCATAGATAATATTAATTCCATCTTTCAATTCCAGGGAGGTCCGATGAAATTTTCCGAAATTTTTCAGCATCAATTGTTTCAGTATCATAATGATTCCTCTCTGGCTTCCAACAATGCTTCGATTCCATATGCAAATGCCTTTTTTTCCTTCTCTGTAAGATTTTTATGTGCAAAAGCCTCTGCATAAGCTTCGATTAAGGTTCCCCCATATTTTTGTTTCAGAACTTCTTTTTGATAAGAAGTATGTGTCATATCCTGAACATCCCGCACATTACCAAGTTTATAGAATCGATTGAAGTCAAAAAAAGCATCCATGGCCCGGCTTCCTTCCAACTTCAGACAGCACAGATTCTGTTTTTCTTTTTTCAGCATCTGCACTGCTTTTTGTTCCAGTTCATATTGAGTGGTTGTTTCATCCACTGATATAGACAGATTTCTATATGCACGCAGGGCAAATGGAACAAACTGAATTTTCACTTCTGCCTTTTTCCCTGTTGTCTGTATGGTTCCTTCGATATAACCATGACTCCCCGTATCATTCCTGTCCAATGGTTCCAAGGCACCTGCATATGCTATTTTATCTGGAATCAGAATATCCGGTTTATGAATATGTCCAAGCGCAACATAATCAAATCCTGACCGTTCCAGAATCTGCACAGAAAAAGGAATATGCCGTTCATCTCCTCCGTGAGCCAGCAAAATCTCAATTGGCTGTTTTCCTGCCGCATGTATGTGATGATACAAAGGATCCCGGATTTCTTTCCTGTCATAGCTGATTCCGTAAACAGCAGTCCCAAGACGCGGCAATTCCACACAGGGTTCTTCTCTCCCCCAAAGGCAGTGTACATTGGGTTCCCATGGATATTTCAAATAACAGGAATCCTTCTTCAGATAATCATGGTTTCCTGCCATTAAAACAATCTCTGTATGCGGAATCGTAGAAAAAAGATAATTGATCTCTTTCAGTTCCTTCAACAAAGGCTGGCGGTGGAATAAATCGCCTGCAATCAGAAACAGGTCGGCTTTTCTTTCGCCGACCTGCTGAATTAATCTTCGAAAACTGTCCCAGATTTCCCGCCCTCTGTCTTCGCTCCAGGGAAAGCCCTTATCCGGCTCTGCTCCCAGATGGACATCTGCAACGTGAAAAAATCTCATAAATTTCTCCCTTTATTATAACTCACAGTTATTTACAGTTCTCGGGAATGGAATGACGTCACGGATGTTCTGCATACCTGTCAGATACATAACGCAGCGTTCAAATCCCAGACCAAAACCGGAATGACGGGTGGATCCATATTTGCGCAGATCCAGATAGAAACCGTAATCTTCCTCATTCAGGCCCAGTTCTTCCATACGTCCTTTCAGTTTTTCATAGGAATCCTCTCTCTGGCTTCCTCCAATGATTTCACCGATTCCAGGAACCAGACAGTCCATAGCAGCCACCGTCTTGCCGTCATCGTTCAATTTCATATAGAAGGCTTTGATTTCCTTCGGATAATCGGTTACAAATACCGGACGTTTGTAAACCTGTTCTGTCAGATAACGTTCATGTTCTGTCTGAAGATCACATCCCCAGAATACTTTATATTCAAATTTATCGTTTGCTTTTTCCAGAATTTCAATGGCTTCTGTATAGGTAACATGTGCAAACTCGGAATTCATAACATGATTCAGACGTTCCAGCAAACCTTTATCAATAAAGGAATGAAAGAAATTCATTTCTTCCGGTGCATTTTCCAGTACATAACGAATCACATATTTCAACATCGATTCTGCCAGAATCATATTGTCTTCCAGATCTGCAAAGGCCATCTCCGGCTCAATCATCCAGAACTCTGCCGCATGACGGGTAGTATTGGAATTTTCTGCACGGAAAGTAGGTCCAAACGTATAAATGTTGCGAAAGGCCTGTGCATAGGTTTCCCCATTTAACTGTCCACTTACAGTCAGATTGGTTTCTTTTTTAAAGAAATCCTTTGTATAATCTACTTTTCCATCTTCTGTTATTGGAAGATTTTCCATATCAAGTGTTGTTACGCGGAACATTTCACCGGCACCTTCACAGTCACTTCCTGTGATCAGTGGTGTATGCACATAAACAAATCCTCTCTCCTGGAAGAACTGATGAATGGCATAAGCAATCAGTGATCTTACACGAAATACAGCCTGGAATGTGTTGGTTCTCGGACGCAGATGAGAAATCGTTCTCAGATATTCCAGAGAATGGCGCTTTTTCTGCAGCGGATAATCTGCTGCTGATTCTCCTTCTACTGTAATCTGTGTCGCCTGAATTTCAAATGGCTGTTTTGCCTGAGGTGTTGCCACCAGAGTACCCTTTACAATAATTGCCGCACCTACATTCAGCTTGCTGATCTCCTGAAAATTATCCATAGAATCATGGTATACAATCTGCAGCGTTTCGAAAAAGCTTCCGTCATGAAGCACAATAAATCCAAAAGTTTTGGAATCACGGACACTGCGGACCCAACCGCCTACTGTGATTTCTTTGTCCAGGTATTCTTCCCTGTTCCTGTAAATTTCTTTTACTGTTGTCAGTTTCATAAATTTGTTCTCCTTTATTTTCCGGCTCCAACAGCCTTAACTTTTCCATCCAAATATAAAAATGCGGAGCAGAAAACTCTGCTCCACATAAGTATATCGCATTGTATAATGCTTCGCAAGGGAATTTTACCACTCCAGCTTACCATAAGCCTGATATTCCTTCTTTCTGTCAAATGCATAAATACCGCTGTCACCGCAAAGATAGAAGGTATCGCCTATATAAATCCCCCGAGTCTCTTCAATCGTTCCATATGTATTTCCGGAACTTACAGACATCTGGCTGAGGCTTTGCATCAGTTCCTGGGAAAATCCTTCTTCTTCCGAATACGTAAATACTCCGTAATACCCATACAGACTGTAATCTTTATCACTGTAAGACCCCATTCCAAATCCAAAAATATTTTCTTTGGGATCAATCAGGATTCCTTTATAATTCTCTGCTGCAATGCAAAGATCTACATCCTTCAAAATCATTTTATGCACTTCTTTTACATCTGCCGGATTGGAAATATCAAACATGGATAGTTTCAGGCCTTCCTGAATACCTGTATCCGGATCCGTTTCCCATCCGATTCCCAGAAGTCTGTCTTCCCCATAAAAATGCAGATACTGAGAAAATCCGGTAACCTTCAGTTCTCCCAAAATCTCCGGTTTCTGCGGATCTTTCAAATTTACAGAGAAAAGAGGATCCATCTGCTTATAGGTAACAAAATATCCAATCTCTCCCATAAACCTGGCAGAACGAATGGTTTCTCCTTTTGCCAGATCTTCTATTTTACCGGTCATGTTCATCTTCTCATCCAGGATATAAAGGCTGTTGCTTTCTGTACTTCCAAATCCATCTGCATATCTGGTAACTACCACCCGCAGATAATCGTCATATTCATCCATGGAAAACGAATCATTGATTATGCCATTGATCTGTCCTGCTGCTTTTAATTCCAGTGTTCCGTCTTCATAGGAAAATCTGGCAATCTGATTTTTCACCTCCTGTCCTTCATAGTTCTCTGTACACACATAGATATTTTTACTACTTACATAATAAAGACTGCATCCTCCAATCAGAGAACGACTGTCCTGCACCTGATCCGGTGTCTCCAGATTAACAGAGGAAATCACAAGCTGTGATGTATCTGTCTGAGGTACCACCGGGTACCATACATCCTCTGCCGGCAAAATACTGCCAGCTACTCTTGGTATATACAATTCCGGTTTCTCTGCCGAAGGATTCCCACCGGAAGGACAATACTGGGAAAAAAGATAAACAAAACTCCCCACCTTTCTCGAAGTCTGATAATATCCATCCTGGCTCACCATCCCCTTCAGAACCGGATTGGTTTTATCGGATATATCATAAGTATACAACTTTGTATAATCTGTAGAATTCACAGAATACACATCTGTATCTTCCATGATCACTCCCGTTTGATAGCCGGATACTACAATGCATAAAACATTTCCATCCACATATATTTCCTGTATGGTATCCGTCAGGTTTTCCAGGGATGTTTCACTGACTTTTTTCAAAGAATTTCCATCTGCTTTTGTAATACGGATTTTTCCGGAACGGGTCAACGTATAAATATAAGTACCGTCTGTTTTTACAAGATCTCCTTCGTCCACTCCCTCTGTTCTCACATTGGTTTCGGAATAAGAAACACCCATACTCATGTCCGCAGCACCTGTATCTACTGTGCCCTCTTCCTGTGCAATCTCAGCTTCATAAACTCTGCCGCTGTCGTACCAGCTGTTTCTCATCAGCCAGGCTCTCTCATTGTCCTGATAAATTTTTTTATGGATTTCTTCATAGCTGGCCGCTGTTTGATACCCTTCAATTTCTTCTGCTGTGCTGCCTGCATCTGAAGTTTCCGATTCTCTGCCAGTCATTTCTGTCTGTGCTCCTGCATTTGTATCTTCCTGCAACTGCCCTTTGGACGACTGCAGCGTAACAGAAACTCCCACTGCGAGCACTGCACAGGCTGCCACAACCGCTCCTTTCCATCTCTGTCTGTACAGAAACTTGCCAATCTGTTTGTTGTGTTTTTTCTTTTCTCTTCCTGTACGAATGATTTCATCCAGATTCTGCGGCCTGAGTTCGTCCGGAATTTCCACTTGTCCAGCTGATTTCTTTACTGCATCCAGCTGACTTTTCTTCTTATTTTCTTCCTGCATATAAAAATTTTCGCGTTTCTTTTCTTCCATACCGGATCCACCACCTTTCCTATTGAAGCAATTTTTCCATTTTCTTTAATGCGCGGTCAATTTTTGATCTTACTGTATTATGATTTTTATGTAACAGGATACCGATTTCTTTGCTCCTGTATCCACCGAACACCTGCAAGGCTACAAGATAACGTTCCTCATCCGTCAGAGAAAAGAAAACTTGCCGCACCTGCAGATTCTGCTCCAAATCTTGCTGACTTTTTTCCTGATATGCTTCGTAAACATAAGTCTTCTTCGTATATTCTTTCAGTTTTCTTTTACATTTATTGGATAAGATTTTAAATATCCATCCACGGAATGCACTGGTATCACGAAGATTTCCAATGGTCTCAAATGCATCTGCAACTGTTTCTGCCACTACATCTTTTGCATCCTCCGGATTTCTCAAGGTATACCATGCAAATCTGTACATATCTTCATATACCGTTTCATACAAAATGCCAAACGCTTCTTTATTTCCCTCTTTTGCCTTTTGGACCATCTCCCTGCATTCTTCCATAAAGCCACCTCCTTCTTTCAAAAAAATTATAGCATTCTCTTTTCTCTCCTGTCTTCTTAATCTTTACTAAGACATTTATACAGTGTATATTTTCTGCGGTTTTGTTGCATGCTGAATCAAAAAAATCTCCTGGTGTTATAACCAGGAGATTTTCTATCCATTTATTTTAAAATTTCCAATTCCGTATGCAGCACTTCCGGCTCTTTTTGCAGTAAAAACTCACCATTTCTTACAGAAGCGAGAATACCAGCTCTTGCACAGATTGCTTCAAATTCGGATTTTGCATTAATCACAACGAAGTTTGCAGGTTTTCCCTCCTCTATTCTGTAAAAATCCTGTAAATGCATTGTTTTTGCACCATTCACAGTAATCAGATCCAACGCATGATCTATTTCCTGAAAAGACATCATCTGACAGATATGTATACCATGATCCAAAATCATCATCATATTTCCGTTGCCCAGAGGGTACCATGGATCCGACATAGAATCCTGTGCAAAACATACATTGATGCCTGCATCATTTAATTCCTTTACCCGTATCAACCCACGACGTTTTGGATAAGTATCCTGCCTTCCTTGCAGATAGATATTTTCTGTAGGACAAGAGATAAAATTAATCTCTGCTTTTTTCAAAAGCTTCATCAAACGGAATGCATAACTGTTGTTTGCCGAACCAAAAGAGCATGTATGGCTTGCCCGGATTTTTCAGATGCAGTTCATAAAAAATCCCCATTTCCGTACAAATAATAAATTCTGTATGAGAAGATTCTGTGGCAAAGTCAATAATCTAAGAGGTACTTCCCACAAAATCCGCCTCTGCCAGTACATCCTCCGTACATTCCGGATGTGCCAGCACAAGTGCCTGTGGTCTTGCTTCTCTGGCTTTTTGAACTTCTTCTTTATGAATACTTTTATGGACATGGCAGAATCCATCATGAAAGATAAAATTTTTGTCCGGCAGTTGTTTTGCCACATAACGTCCCAGATTATTATCAGGGATAAAAAAGATATTCTTATTTGGAATTCTTTCCACAATCTTTACAGCTTTGGAAGAAGTGACACACACATCTGACTCAGCTTTAATTTCTGCTGTGGAATTGACATAACAAACCACTGCTGCATCTGAATACAGATTACGAACTTCCCGAATTCTGTCTACGTCAATCATATGAGCCATAGGACAGTCTGCATGTTCATCCGCCATAATTACTGTTTTTCCCGGATTCAGGATTTTGGCACTCTCTCCCATGAAAGACACACCGCAAAAAATAATCACCTCTGCTGGTATTTCTGTTGCCTTTTTCGCCAGAAAATAAGAATCACCCACATAATCTGCAATTTCCTGCACTTCTCCGTCCACATAATAATGTGCCAGAATGACCGCATTTTTTTCTTCTTTCAATTTTTTAATCTGGTTTTTTATTTCTTCCTTCATTTTTTCTCTACAAATCCTTATTATTCATATCATTTTAATAGGATTATAGCGCACAGAACTTCTCTGTCATCAATAGAAGGAAAACAGGAAAAGATCCTGTGTATAAAAGCATGACCTTTTCCTGAGATAATTCTACTGATTTGTAACCATATTCAAAAAATATTCATGTACCCGCGTATCCTCTGTCACTTCCGGATGAAAGGCTGTCACAAGCTGATTTTTCTGGCGTGCTGCCACAATTTTTCCATTTACTACTGCCAATACCTCCGTGTCTTCATATACATCTGCGATATAAGGAGCACGAATAAAAGCCATGGGAATCTTGCCGATTCCTTTAAATTCCTGCTCTGTATAAAAACTGCCAAGCTGCCTTCCATAAGCATTTCTCTTTACCTGAATACGCATGGTTCCAAACCAGGATGGATTTTCTTCTACTTCCCTTGCCAGAAGGATGAGCCCTGCACAGGTTCCAAATACCGGCATACCGTCTTCGATTCTTTTTCGAATCCTTTCCAGCATACCGGATTCTTCAAGCAATTTTCCCATAACTGTACTTTCTCCTCCTGGAAGGATGAGCCCGTCAAAGGGTCGTTCCAGATCCTTTTGCTGTCTTATTTCGAAATGTTCGACTCCCAGTTTATCCAACACATGCCCGTGCTCGGCAAATGCCCCCTGTAAGGCCAAAATTCCTATTCTCATCTTATTTTCCCCGTTCTGCCATCAACAGTTCAATTTCCTGTTCATTAATACCTACCATAGCTTCACCCAGATCTTCGGAAAGTTCGGCAATCAGTTTTGCATCTGTATAATTGGTAACGGATTTTACAATTGCTGCCGCACGTTTTGCCGGATCTCCGGATTTAAAGATGCCGGATCCTACAAACACGCCTTCTGCTCCCAATTGCATCATAAGCGCTGCATCTGCCGGTGTAGCTACACCACCAGCTGCAAAATTCACTACCGGAAGCTTTCCATTATCATGTACATACTGTAATAAATCTACCGGAACCTGCAGTTGTTTTGCTGCTTCAAAAATTTCATCTTCACGCAAGTTCTGCACCCTTCTTATTTCTGCATTCATAGCTCTCATATGACGAACTGCCTGCACTACATCTCCAGTTCCCGGTTCTCCTTTTGTACGGATCATAGATGCACCTTCTGCAATTCTTCGAAGTGCTTCTCCCAGATCCCGTGCACCACAGACAAACGGTACCTTGAATTCTCTTTTGTTAATGTGATAAACATCATCTGCAGGAGATAACACTTCACTTTCATCTATATAATCAATCTCAATTGCTTCCAGAACCTGTGCTTCTACAAAATGTCCAATTCGGCACTTTGCCATTACAGGAATGGATACTGCTTCCTGTATCCCTTTAATCATTTTCGGATCACTCATTCTGGAAACTCCGCCGGCTGCACGAATATCCGCCGGGATCCTTTCCAGTGCCATGACAGCACATGCACCGGCTGCTTCTGCTATTTTTGCCTGTTCCGGTGTTGTTACATCCATGATTACCCCGCCCTTTAACATTTGTGCAAGCTGTTTGTTTAATTCATATCTCTTATTTTCCATGAGCTATCCTACCTTTCATATATGTTTGATTATGTATTAACTTATATGATTATTATACACAAAACTGTCTCTTTCAAAATATCCAGTTTTTACTTTTTTTACCAGTCCAGTTTTTAGATTCAAAGAAAGAGAGCCTCCTCAAAATAAGATTGGCTCTCTTTCCTGTCCTGTTCTTTTAATCTGGTAATTTTTCTATATAGCTGATAAATACATTTCCTGCTGCCTCAAATGCTGCTCTGCTGTCATTCAGTCCCATATAGGAAGTGGTATCATCTGCCGGATTATAAAGCAGTGTATTGTATGCATCGTATCCTACAATCACACGATTTCCCTGCTCTCCCAGACTTACAATTACCGGTCTCTGTGCACTAAGCTGATAAAGTACCTGATCGAGACTACAACCTGTAAAATCCAGCACAGTTCCTTCTTCTCCTATATTTTCTTTCAGATATGAAAGATCCGTTGATGCACTTTTGAAGCAATCCGGTATGTCATCCATATTTAATGTGATTTTTGTTCTCAGATTTCCACGTTCCCATATATACTGCTGTGCACGATTCAGAACTACACCAGCCAGATTATCTGCATCCCGGACTGCCTGTCCCGGATTTTCACAGATTTCTGTCAGTTGGCCTCTGGCATATACATAATACGCTTCTTCTATTTCTTCTTTCATACTCATATCAAGAACAGGAATCTGCTCCAAAACCAGATATTTGGAAATCAGCATCAAAGGATTTTTGTTTCTGCTGTCTTCAGCAAAGACAAGCCCTGTTGTCGTCCCTTTACGGGAGGTTGTGACTGTAATCACAGAAGCAGCTTCCTCCGCTGACTTCACGTTATTCATAATATGATCACTCGTGATTTCTGCATAATGATCTGTCTGCCACTGGGCTCTCTTCAGTTCAATCAGCCCCTGCTGAATGTCTACATCTGTCAGGTATACGCCATCCTGCGCATAGCTCTTGACAATCTCCCCTTCAAAGTTCTGAATTCTCACTTCTTTCATAGCATAACAGAAGGTTCCGGAAGCATCTGTCAAAATATCCCCATCTCTGGCAATTCCATATACCAGATCTTCATTGATGAATCCGAAAGCCCGAACTTTCGTTCCCTCTTCTGCCGTGATTCGGGTGGTCTCTCCTGATTCCAGATCCATCAGAACAATATTGGAAGAAGCATAGGGATCCATTTCTTCCATCCAGGCCACATGCTTGTTGGAATTTGACACCAGGAAACAATTATTTTCAATTCCTTCTTTTAAGATTTCATAATTTCCCTCTGTCATATGAATCTTATAGAGTTTTCCCTGAAGCATCAGATAAAACAGATTATCGGTACTGACATAAGAAAGCACCTGCACATCCTGTTCCATGAATTCGTAGGATTTTGTACTGGGCAGGAAAATTTTTTCCTCCAGCATATTTTCATCGTTATAATAGTGATATACAGCAACTCCTGTATATCCTTCATTTTCTCCCCGATTCATATAACCATAAACTACAAAATCCATATCTCCGTTTTCTTCTACACGGATAATTTTAAAATCATGAAGGGAGATCGCATTTCTCTCGTCTGGTTCTTCTATATCATCAAACTGTCGAAAACTGAAAATCTGTGTCAACTTATTTACAGATGTATTATAAGACCATAAGTCCCCCTGCTGTGCAAAAGCAATGATTTCACCGGTCTGGCTGGTTACATACTGCACATTTTTGGAAGTAATTCCAAGATTAATCTTCCCGCTGGCAACGGAAGCGGCATTTCCGGTGAAAATTTCTTTGGCCGAACGTTCAAAATCAAGCAGGCGAATCCTGCTTCCGTCATAACGCATCCGATAAAATTCATCCACCTGATAATATTCCTGATTTCCCTCATCATCTTCTGCAGTAATAAAATAAGTGAGAGAAACACTGCCTGTTGTTTCATTGATGTCTTTTATCGTCGGAATACCCGTTTGCATCACGGATGGCTCCAGACTTCCCCATGTTACCAGATCTGCACTGGAATGAATATTCACATTGGCAAAACTGTTATTGGAAACAGAATTATCCGATTCGAGATACACTTTCAGGTCTCCCAGATTCTCTTTGTTGAATGTCTTATTGGAGAAACTCTGGGCAAAGTCTATATAGTTCTCTGTACGAAGACCGGAACGCTGTAAGATTCTTGTATAATAATACCACTCTCCCTCTTCCGTATTCAAAGTCAGAATCAGAGAATACTCCTGATTCATAAGAATGGATTTCTGCAAAGAAAAGGAGACTGTTTTTTCTCCGTCTTCCTCTTCATTAAAATTTTTGATCTTATCATTTTCTATAACTTTGCTTCCATCAGAAGTACGAACCTCATAAATCAGGTTCTCAATCTTATGTCCTTTTGGGTCAATGCTGACTGTAAGTTCCTTGTCTGTCCCCAGAGGAGTCAGGCTGTCTCTCATAAAATCCACCTGCATCTCCTGTGCATGTCCATACATACGGTTCACCTTCTGGTCTCCGATTTTCATGGACAGAACCGGTAATGTGGCTTTTTCAAGATCCATCTTATTATCCGTAGTCTTTTTATTCATAAAACTGCTGAATACCATTACCCCCAGCAAAAAGACCACAAAAAGAATACCTGCTTTTGTCAGTATTTTTTTCATTTATGATTCCCTTCTAAAAACAACAGAGATTCCAGAGTCGGATGTACTCCAAATGCTCTTGCACAGCTTTCCCATGCTTCTTTCTGCTGTTCACTATAAACCCTGTTTTCATTTTTCACTGCACGAATAAGCAGATTCTTCGGCGTATGTTCCATATCAATAAATTCCAGAATCTGCGTGTCATATCCTGCACTTTCCAGCATCTGCGCCCGAAGTCCATCTGTAAGAATGGCCGCAAACCGTTCTTTCAAGATCCCATATCCCAGTACTGGTTCCATCTGTTCATTTCGGATCTGGCGATTCAACTCATGCTGGCAGCAAGGTACCGAAAGAATTACAGAAGCTCCCCACTTCACTGCTTTGTAAAGCGCATAATCGGTAGCTGTATCACAAGCATGAAGCGTAACCACCATATCTGCCTGCTCACATCCCTCATAGGAAGCAATATCTCCCTGATAAAATTTCAGTTTTTCATAATGATATTTTTCTGCAAGACGGCTGCAGGTTTTGATTACATCTTCTTTCAGATCCAGACCTATAATACGCACATCATATCCCTTCAACTGACGAAGATAATGATACATGGCAAAGGTGAGATAAGACTTGTCGCATCCAAAATCAATAATTGTAACTTCTCTGTCTTTTGGAAGCTTCGGAAGAATATCTTCAATAAATTCCAGAAAACGATTCAATTGCCGAAACTTATCATATTTTGCATGTCTGATTTTTCCCTCTTCTGTCATAACTCCCAGATCAATCAGAAAAGGCACCGGCACCCCCTCTTCCAGAAGATAATGTTTCTGCCGGTTATGTGTCAGCATCGGAACAAAAGTTTTCTGTTCTTCGCTCTTTTGTTTGATTTTAATGGTTGCTTTTCCTTTTTTGCTCATAAGAAGTGTTCCGGAAGCAGTTCTGCTCTCCATCTGAAGCTGCCGAAATTCCGTATGTATCCATTCTTCTGCCATTCTGCAAACTTCTGCCTCTTCATAATTCTGGTGGAGCTCCTTTTGCCCCACCGTCTGTGTAATCTGATATTTCAGCTGCCCCTTTATAAGCAGCGGACGTATCTGTATCTTTGACGGTCCTTCTTTTTTCCTTGGACCGCTTATAATAATCCGAATCAAATCTTGATTTACATATTTTTTCAAAAATTCCCCTGACTCTGTCATATTTCCTCCCCTGTCAATACCCAAACAGGTATTTGCTTCTATTGTAAAAGTTTTATGACAAAATCGCAAGCCCCAAAGTAGAGTTTTCCCCTCTCATCAGGGATAAAAATTCTTTCCCTGCCTTCTTCTGCATCTTCTTCGATAAATTTCATTGTAAAAAAGGACTTCTATCAGTTCTTCCAGTGTCTCTTTGGGAAGATTTCCGCATTTTCTGCTGGAACCGGCTTCCAGACTCAATTTCTCACTATCTTTTTTAATTCGATTGTAAATAGAAGCACAGGTACGTCGAAGCATGTACCTGTCCGGACATTCATCATACATACGACTGCCTTCGTAATCCATTCTGTCACATGCATCTTCCACATAACACTGAATGACTGCCGCATTCTCGGGATAACTGGCCTGAAACCTTCTCATATCCTGTCTGGCATAACGTTCCTGTTCGTAAAAATCATTTTTCGGATTATTTTTCTGCAATAAAAATCCCTCTCTGCCTATACTCATTTTAGTATATGCAGAAAGGGAAAAAAGTTACCTCTTAATTCTCTGCGTTTACTTCCGTTATCTTTGCATACTTTTCAAGGATTTCACAGGATTTACTCCAGAGTACATTATCTTTGACCAGTTCTGCATCACTGTAAACTGCTTTCAGTGCGGCCGCATCAGCAAAACCATATTCTTTTGCAAAAGCATCCAGCTCTTTTTCATAATCTTCCTGTGTAAAAACAACACCTTCCGCATCCAGAAGAGCCTGCACATACATGCCCTGTTCCAGACTGCTCTTTGCACTCTGTTCTACAATCTTATCTGCGTCCTCCTGTGAAATATCCTGTGCCTCCCAATACTCTTCCAGTGTCATACCTGCTGGTTCTGCATAAGAAGTTTCAAAACGTTTTTCCATGATCTTTTTCGCTTTTTCCACCAGCTCATCCGGATATTCATTGATGGTGGACACATTTACCAGCGCCTGAAACAGATTGGATTTCTTTGTATTTTTATATTCCATCTCTGCACTTTCTGTAAGAGACGCTTTGATTTCTGCCTTATATTCGTCTGCCGTCTTCAAGTCTGTATTCTCTGCTACCCAGGCATCTGTAAGTTCTGCCGGTTCGGAAATCTTATTAATCTTTACCTTAAACTGTACTGCTTTTCCTGCAAGGTCCGGATTCTTCTGATAGGGATCCGGGAAATTAAGATCCAATGTCACTTCTTCCCCTTTTTTCTTTCCGATCAATCCGCTTTCAAATCCGTCAATAAACTGTCCGGAACCAATGATCAGATCCGTATCTGTGGCAGTTCCGCCTTCAAAGGCCTCTCCATCCATATATCCGGTATAATCAATATTAACTGTATCATTTTCCTGAACCGGACGATCTTCTGTGACTTCCACAGGCTGATAAGACAACTGCTGCTGAATATACTGTTCTACGCTTTCATCTGTCACCTGGCTCTTGGTCACTTCCACTTCCAGATTCTTATAATCTCCCAATGTCACATACTTGGAAATGTCATCCACATCGACTGCCACCACATGTCCTTCCGCATCTTTTGTAATATCTTCTGTAGCTTCGTCTGTTTCCGTTTTCGTATCTTGCGTTTCTGTCTTTGTATTCTCCTGCGTACTTTCTTTTTTATCACCGCATCCTGCAACTGTAAGAGCAACTGCCAGTGCAAGGACTGCTGCTAACTTTCTTTTCTTCATAATCAAAATCCTTTCGTATTTCCATGATTGGCTACATATTCAATGTTATACCATACATACCTTGAAAAAGAAACCCTTTCTTTCACATTTTTATTGCCTTTTCCAGGAAATAATGCTAAAATAATAGTTGCTTTATGAGTCAATATTGAGGAGGTTTTGTACAAATGAAAGTATGGCAAATTCTGCTGATCATTTTACTGGTTTTGATCGCAATTCTCGCAGTTTTATATTTTCTTGGCAAAAGAGCCCAGAAAAAACAAGAAGAACAACAGGCACAGATTGAAGCGGCCAAACAGACCATACACATGCTGATTATTGATAAGAAGCGGCTTCCAATCAAACAGTCCGGTCTTCCTCAGATGGTTATTGACCAGACACCGAAGCTTATGAGACGTTCCAAGCTTCCGATTGTAAAAGCCAAAGTTGGTCCAAAGATCGTCACTCTGGTAGCCGACGAACAGGTATTTGATCTGATTCCTGTGAAAAAAGAAGTAAAAGCTGATGTAAGTGGTATTTACATTACCGGCGTAAAGGGTGTTCGTGGTTCTCTGGCAACACCTCCGAAGAAACAGGGATTCTTTAAGCGGATGCGTACAAAAGCAATGAACATGGTAAAAAATAACGAAAAATAAAGGAACTGCCTTTTGAATTGGTTAAGAATTCAAAAGGCAGTCTTTTTATGTATTTATCTTATCATAAGAAAATCTCCTCTGCAAACCAGAAAAGATGAATTCCGCTATCTCAGAGAAGCAAGAGACTCCTTTAACAATCGTCTTTTTCGAAAAGCTACCGGACATTGCGTCTGATCCGGAAAAGAAACAGAATTATTTTGTTCATCAAAAACGGACACCTGTTTCAGGTTAATGATACAGGAACGATGGCATCGAAAAAAATATTCAGGGAGAATTTTTTCAAAGGCATTCAAATCTCCCGATGTATGAATCATTTGCTTCATACCATGTAAAATGATTCGATGTGAAGAAGCCGATTCCATATACAGAAGCTCCTGTATATCCTGGTAAAGAATTTTCCCATTTACACGAAAGGGCACTGTTTTCTTCACAGAAGCATGAAGGCGGCTGTATTGCTGCCAGGCAGCATGCAAGGAAGATGCAATGTTCATCCCAAGCGTTTCTCTTTGATTTTTATTGATAAAATCAAAAGCTGATACTTTATATTCAAAGGTCAGTTTCCAAAGTTCATAATAAGCCGTTATAAAAATAAGAAATCCATAGGGATCATACTGACGGATTTTTTCTGCCAACTGTAGCCCATTCATTTTTCCATTCAAATCAATATCAAGGAAATAGATTCCTGTAGGTATCCCGGGCGTAAGATGATTCAAAAGTTGCTCCGGATGAATAGCCGCACATTGAATTTCCATATGATAATCCTCAATAAAAATCAGTTTTTCGATTATTTCTCTTATCATCTTCAACTGAACCGGATTATCTTCGCATACATATACAGGAATCATACATTTCTCCCTCTAATCTCAAGAATCTGTGTGAATATTTTATCCTGGTAATCCATCTTCCAGAGAACTTCCGGATGTTTACTGATTAATTCTGAAGCAATCGATAAACCATATCCATGTCCCAAACCTTTTGTAGTCTTAAGAGAAACATCTAACGGCAAAGTACTATTTTTGATTACAATGGACAACCCGTCTTGATTTTTCATAAAAGCAATCTCCAATTGTTTTTCCTGCGTCTCTGCTGCTGCCTCTATCGCATTATCCAGAAAAATCCCCAGAATCCTTACAAAATGAAGAACGGGAGATGGAAATCCAGAAACCGGCTCCATAATTTCCAGATGTACAGAGAGACCATTCTGTGATGCTTCAAATAATTTTGCTGTAAGCAGACTTTTTATTTCTGGAATCTGGATATTGGAAAGTTCCGGAAAAAATGTTCCTTTTCTATTTTGGTGACTAAAGATGAAAATTTCATTTTGATAATACTCTTCCAACGACTGCAGATCTTTTCTTTGAATATATTCACCCAGACTGGACAACACATTATCATAATCATGTTTGATTTTTCTGGTATCAGAATAAGCCTTTTCCAGATTCTGTATGTACGCATTCATAAGTTCCTTCTGTTTTTGAGACTGCACTCGACAACAGAAAAAATACAAAAGTATCGTAGACAGAAAAAAAATAATCGGATAAACGATATGATTCACAAAAGAGGTTGTCCGGTTATAACCGATTTTTCCACTGATCATAATACAACAGATACAAAGCATAAGACAAAAAGATAAATAAATGATTGTCGGCGTATCTGACTGTTCCAAAGAACAGGAATATAAAATTTTATTTTTTATTCCTTTCAAAATTTTGACAAGAGGAAGAACAATTCCAAAACAAATAACAAGATATACCAAAAAAGAAAGTTTTAATTCGTAAATATCTGGTCTCATGTATGTTCGATACAAAAATAAAAATAACTCAATCAATGAATTAACAAGAAAATATCCTGATAATACGCAAAATATAAGTGACCAACAAACTACTTCTGTAGTGAATAAACAAAAAATAATCATAAAAATAATTGATGGGATAAAATATTGTGGCAACACAAAAGCAATCACTGTATGAAGAGAAAACAATATAAGAAAAAGACTCAATAATTGGCGAATCGTGAGTTTCTCAGGCAGCAAATCGGGAATACAAATAAAATTAATCAATATACTGGCCATAATAGAACTAATTTCTAACATAAAACTACCTGTCTTTCAGAAAATCACAAAACAGTCAGGAGCAAAAAAAACGTTCAGGAAAAATTTTTCCAACTTACAAATACTGTGGTATTATTATAACATGATAAAAAAAAGATTCAAGAAATACCTACGATTTATTTAAGGGGGAGATTCCAATGATAAACTAAAAATGATAATCAATTAATAATAATTCGCTTATACAAGGAGCATAATCTATGAATAAAAAAGCAAAACATATTATTAGCATATTATTAGCCGTCATTTTAAGTACTCTATGTAATATTTCCACAATATTTGCGCAGAATCCAACTATATCCATAAACTCCCTTGAAGTTAATAATGATGCTGAAACATCAAAAATGCTTTCTCTTGAAGAATATAATATTAAATTCAATCATGAAGAATATAATCATAAAGAATTAAGTTCTCGCGCAGCACGTCTCTCTGGCGTAAAAACAAAAACCAAAAATATTATAACAAGTATTAATAATATGACCGTTGGAACTGTAACAATTAAATATCAATCCTACATGGAAAGTGGAAGACCAAAATTTGCTTTGGATACTGTTTCTATTTCCGCACCCCCTTCAAGATATGGTATTTGGTTGCTTACCGATAGCTATGTTTCATATAGCACAGATCACATTTCTGTTCATTATACTTACGAAACCACAGTAGGTGACATGACAGATTATGCAACTGTCAATTTTGTTCAAGAAGCATAAAAATATTATTTCTACCAGGGAGATTATAGAAATGAAACATATAAAGAAAATCCTAGCACTGTTGTTATTACTGATATTAATAGGAATCTGCTATTTCCTGCTGCATTCGGAACAGGAACATTTCGTTCCTCTTACGGAATACAATGAACAGTTCTCAAATACGCATTAAAGAAAGAGAGTCGGATGACTGCATAAGTCATCCGGCCCTTTCCTGTATAGCATCTGCTGTATCTTTAAATTTATTTCTCTGTAGGAAACCAACCGAAATCCACACATCTTCCCAGATCCCAGCTGTCCCATCCAATCCAGCCATCTGTGTTTACTGTATCTGTCAGAAGTTTATAACTCCAGTAGAAATAACCGGAACCTGCATTCCATGCCTCCAGCTGTGCTTTTGCAACTGCCTGGTAAATTTCCTTTTTCTTTTCATCACTCATCTGTTCTTCCGACATACCTTCGACTCCGTTTAAGACGCTTTGTCCGCCTTTTGTGTCTCTTCCAACAGCAAGTGAATTAAACAGGCACCATTCCCCACAGATGACCGGGAAGTATTCTTCCATTTCCTGAATATCTTTTACATAATGTTCCTGAATATAAGAAAGATAACCTTCTACCGTCTGTTTGCAACCATCCATTTCTGCCATCATCAGATACTGATGGGTATCCAGCACGACACCTTTGTATTTGTCTTCGCGCATAAAATCTTTCCATGCTTTTAACGCAAATGCATCATGAATGACCACATATTTCTCTTCCGACATATATTTACGGATTCTGTCATATGCATCCAGATAAAACTGTCTGATAAATTCCAGTGTATTTGGTTTTGTTCCTTTGGCTTTTTCCGGATCCACTGCCGGATAACGTTCCGGTACATTCATGGTTTCCCACATATCTTCCAGAATCGGCTCATTGACAACTTCAATTCCCCAGAGACCTTTTCTTGTTCCATATCTTTCTGCCAGTTTTTCCAGTACATTCAGCACGAATTCTACTTCTTCCGGCTGCTGGGACCATTTACATACTCCACTGATTCCTCCGTTGTCAAAACCATTCTGGCTGTCCGGAACCGTGTGGAGATCAATCAGAACCTGAAGTCCGTACCTTTCTGCCCAGTTGAAAGCCTTATCCAGTTCTTCAATGCATCCGATAAAAGGTTCCCTGTCACCAAAGATAAAATATGGAACCGGAATACGTACTGCATCCATTCCCATGGATTTGATTCTTACAAAATCTCCTTCTGTGATATACTCTGCCCGATGCATCTTGATTCTTGCTTCATAGACCTCTTTTGAAAGCTGCGTGGGAAGATAATATTCATCTTCTGCTGTTGTACCATCAAATAACGCGGGACTCATCCATTTTTCCAATACCAGCCAGTTTCCAAGATTCACTCCTTTTACTTTCATTGCCCTTCTCCTTTTTCCCATACATGGATTTCTTTGTTTCTGTATCCAATTTAATCGATTGATTCCTCTTTTTATATCTTTTTTCTCAGTTTTTTATCATGATTCTCAGATAATTCTCGTGCAATCAGAAAGAGAATCCTGTACAATAGACTCATCGAAAGTACAAAACAGAAAAACGCAAAGGGAATGAGGTGCTATTCTGATGAAAAATCGTATTTTTTCATCCGTAGAGGATTCCATACAGGAATATTTTTCCAGACTAATTTTTGAAAATGAGGAATTGGAAAAAGTACATAATCCCCACGATCAGGAACTGCGGGAATTTGGCAGTATTGAATCCGGTGATGTGGAAAGGCTGGAAAAAAGCCGTTCGGAAGATTATGTAGGAGAACTGGGAACTTTATCAAAAGATCCTCTGCGCAATATGCAATATATGGGAGTTGTCGTGATTACCCTTGCAAGCCGTGCAGCCATACGCGGAGGACTTCTCCCTGAAATTGCGCTTTCCCTCAGTGACGTCTACATACAGAAAATTGATGAATGCAGAGATATTCCTACAATCTACCATATTCTTCATCTTGCAGAGCTTCAATACACCAAAATGGTAAAAGAACTCCATGAACAGGGCAAACAAAACAAAGAAAAAAATCCTCACATCAATAAATGCAAGGATTATATCTTCGCCCATCTTCACGAAAAAATTGTGGTGCGGGATATGGCAGAAGCTCTGAATCTGAATGCCAATTATCTCTCGGAACTTTTTCATAAATATGAGGGAATTTCCATCACATCTTATATTCAGAATCAGAAAATAAATGCCGTAAAAAACCTTCTGACCTATTCTCAGTATTCTTATATCGAAATCGCCACCTACCTTGGCTACTCTTCGCAGAGTCATCTCGGAAAGATTTTTAAAGAAAAGACCGGCTATACACTAAGACAATACCGAAACCAGTGCAGCAAAAAAGAGTTTCGTAAATAAGAAAAGAGAGGCTGTGATCCATTCTCACAACCTCTCCTGGTTTTTAGGAACACAGGTGAAATTCCCCTGCTTCCTTTGACTGTACATTCACATGAATCTGGCAGTCTGCCGTATGTACCTGATTAATTTCCAGTGCATAATCAATGAGGATATCCAGATTCTCCGGCTCTTCTTTGACATCAATTTTGGTAGCGGAAATACCCATTTCCATATTTCCGAAAGGAGTCGTATAAAAAGTAAGACTTTTCTTGGCTTCTTCAAATACCATATGGGTGTTGGTAATCCCTTTCTTCTGTACTTCTACTGTATTATCTGTAATCTTGATCATATTCTTTGTAGGCGTTTCAAATCCTTCCAACATCTCTTCATAGCAGATAAAGTGATGACCGTTCTTAAAATAATAATCGCCCTTTGCCACTACTTCTACTTCTTCCTGTCCTTCTCCTGCTTCGATTGCCTGCATTCCTTTTACTGTGATCAGCACGTCCTTTGTCATTTTCAGTACTCCTCAATATTAATCTGCTTTGTCATCTTTACATCATAAGGCAATATAGAATTTGCAAAATCCCGGAACTGTTCTGCTGCATCGCTCACATAGAAACGATAGGGAAATTCTTCTTCCACTCCCTGATTATTATCCAGATTGTTTTCCTTCAGCAAGCGTTCCAGAGCTTTTGCTGTTTCGTATGCCGGATTCACCAGTGTGACTTGTTCTCCTACCAGTTCCTGAAGCATAGATCTTAAAAGCGGGTAATGGGTACATCCAAGAATCAGTGTATCAATGCCCTGATCAAGAAGCGGATTCACATAACGTTTTGCAACTTCCAGTGTTACCTTGTCTTTCAGCCATCCTTCTTCTACCAACGGCACAAACAGAGGGCAAGCCTGTCCGATTACCTGAATCTGCGAATCGTACTCCTGAATGATTTCTGTATACAGACCGGAATGAACGGTTCCTCTGGTACCAATCAAACCAATTTTTTTATTTCTTGTAGCTGCTGCTGCCACTTTGGCTCCCGGCTTTACCACACCGATAATCGGAATATCGATTTCTTCCCGAATGGTTTCAAGCGCAAGCGCACTGGCAGTATTACAGGCAACAACGATTGCCTTTACTTCCTGTGTCTGCAAAAAATGCACAATCTGCCTGGAAAATTTCAACACAATATTTTTTGATTTATTTCCATAAGGCACTCTTGCCGTATCTCCGAAATATACAATTCTTTCACTGGGCAGATTCCGCATAATTTCGCGTGCTACGGTAAGCCCGCCCACACCTGAATCAAAAACACCGATGGGTGCCTGTCTGTTCTGTTCCATAAGAAAACCTCTGATTTCTGTCTTTTTGCGTATTTCCATTTTATTTTACCCTTATTAGTGTAAGAATGCAAGTCACAACGTTAAAACCATTTGAATCCAAAACGAATTTTTTTCTTTTCTTTCGGATTTTCCCATAAAGACAGAAATTCTTCTTCTGTAAGTATTTCTTTTAATTCTTCTTTTTTATCTTCTGTCACAATTCCGTAAGTATCATTGATAAAGCAAAGCCCCGGATACAATACACACCACCAGTTTTTTCCTTTCCCTTCTCCGATTGTAAGAATCAGGGATTCATAAGTTCCTGCCGGAAATGTACAGTCTCCATACGTTTTATCCGGAAAATAACTTTTTCCAACTCTGGCTGTTACCGGATACTCATACCCTTCTGTATGAATGATTTCTTCTGCTTTTCTCTCAATTTCAGGTAAATGAATCAGAATTTGTTCTTTGGTATCTTCAAATGTACTATTTGCTCCCGTAATCTGCTTCATATAATCAACCACTGTGGATTTTATCTGCAGTTTTAAATTCTGATCCTTCTTTGTATCACTGTTTGCAATCACATGAAAACGAAAAATTTTATCTGCAATCCCCTGACTAATCTCTCTGTTCAGTCGCTGCTGCATCTTATTTTTTTCGTTCCGAAGTCTTATAACAAAACTGCCGGTGACTGCTAATGCCGCCATAAGGAGCACAAGAATCGCTCTGCTTCCCCATTTTCTTATTTTATTTCCATATTTTCTCATATACCAAGTATTTCCATACTTGCTTCTGTTTATTCTCTTTCATAGAGATTTCCTTTTACCAGAAGTGTCTGGCCTTCTGCCTCCACCTGCAGCATAGATGGTCTGTTCTCCTGATTGTGCCATGCATTATACAGACTCTGCAGATCTGTCTGTTCTTCCTGCCGGCTGTAAGGACGACTCTCTACAATCCGCACAAGAAAAGTACCCAGGGAATCCAGTTCCGTTCCCTCCAGTTCCATGATTTCCCTGGGAGAACGGCAGGAAAAGACATAAATATTTCCGGCAACGGACGGTTTTTCTTCCAGATATGCCAGAAGTGCTTCATAGGCATTCTTATTTTTCAGAAGATTTTCTCCCAGAAGAAACGCTTTTACATGTCCCAGATCCAGATAATCTTCCTGGCTGCGCAGAAAAAGTTCTTCTGTTTCTTCCATACTCCTTCCTCTGTAACATACAACCGTTTCTTTCTGCCCGCTGTTTTCTCCTTCCTTATCCTGTCCTGTCTCTGCTGAAAGGTCAGGCATGCCATAATATACCTCATACTTTCCCTCTGTATAGTCTACAGCCACAGAAAGAGGAAATGCCCGGTCTTCCAGCGGAACTCCACATGCCCAAAGGCTGCCTGTCAGAAGAAATACGACAGCTATCATCCTGTATCTTCTTTTCATTGCGTGCCACCTTCCTTCCGTTTTCTTTTCAGAGCCATTCCTGCAACTGCTCCGGAAACAGGAAAGAGCGGCCCATAAACATACGCAAGAAGTTTCCCATATATCTCCGGAGATATTCCCGTTTTTTCTGTCGCTGCAGCTGCTGTCACCAAAGCAATTGCAATCCAGAGTGCCCAGGACTCCATATGACATTTCTCCAATACTGTATGGCAATAAAAAAAGATACTTCCCATAGCATAAAGAATACAGAAAAGGACTGCACCGATCCAGAAAATATCCACCCGTTCCAGAAAATCCCCGGGAAGCTTCACACCTGCCATCAGATCAAAAAGCGGATATTTTTTCTGTTCATATCCATTTTTCCCAAATGCTCCCTGGAGAAGAATCAGTGAAAAAGATACAAGGGATGTCACCAGAAGGACTGCCAGGTTCATCGCCTTTCCTCCCCTTCCGGGACGTTCCACATTTGCCAGAGTAAACGGAAGAAAAAAAACAGGCAGATAAAGACAGAAGGCTTCATAAATACTTCCCATCCACCCGTTCCAGGTTGTTTTTTCGTGAAATGACAGATATCCGGGATTCATTTTTCCAATCGCCAACAGCAACATCAACCCGATCAAAAAAAGAAGCAGAGAAAAGACAACTTCTCCCATACGCCCTCTTCGTTCCAGTCCCTGATGACATCCCATATAACAGACGGCACCACTCAAAAGAATGATCAGAATAGGCTCGCTTCCCTCAATAAAATACCGCTCTGCAATACGGCTGATCAGAAGAAGCAAAAAAATTCCTGTAAAAAAGAGATAAGAGATATAAAACAGACAGAAAATTCTGCCCCAGAATTTTCCCAGATATTTCTCCGGTCTCTCATAGCAAGCCCGAATACGAACAAAAAAAATGCTTCCAGGTATAAATAAACCATACATAAAAAACAGACAGAGGACGCCTCTGGCCCCTGAAAGTCCGGATAAGGCCGGTACAACAACAAGGAGAACCCCTGTAAAACACAAAACGATCTGCCGGAAAAGCTGGCGGTGGGAAATCGTCCGATTATCCGCAAACATGCTAATTTCCTCCATTTTTCATTTTCAATCTTATTTTCTGCTCTTTTCTTGCATACAGAGGTCTTCTTTTCCGAAATCTGGTCGGCAGGATAAGAATTCCATCTCTCAGTCCTCTGTATCCTTCTTTTCTCTGTGCTGCAAAAGGTACCAGATATGGAATTCCAAAACTTTTCAATCCTGCCAGATGACCGAGAATCAGATATAACCCCAGCAAAATTCCAAACATCCCCATGGTTCCTCCCAAAACAATAAACCCAAATTTCAAAAGACGAAAAGGCGCAGAAAATTCCTCATTTGGAATCGCAAGGGTAGCCAGTGCAGTAATTGCTACAATCACTACAACAATCGGACTGACCAGATTCGCCGATACGGCTGCCTGTCCAATGATCAGACCTCCCACAATTCCTATGGTTCCGCCCAGTGGGCCAGGCGCCCGTACACCCGCTTCCCGAATACTTTCAAAAGCAACTTCCATAAAGAAAATTTCCAGAATTCCCGGAAAGGGAACTCCCTTCCTTGCTTCTGCAAAAGACAGAATCAGATTGGAAGGAAGAACCTGCGTATGAAAATTCGTAACTGCCAGATAGACACCGGAAAACAGCATAGAAAAAGCGGTTGCCAGATAGCGGATTATTCTAAGAAAGGTAGCCATCTCAAAATTTTGATACTGATCTTCACTGACCTGCAGAAAATCATTAAAAGCTGCCGGCAGAAGCAGTCCTTCCGGAGAATGATCCACCAGAAGAAGGATTCTTCCGTTCAATACTTCCATCGCACATTTGTCCGGTCTTTCTGTTGTCTGAAACTGCGGAAAAGGAGAAATCCAGTTATCTCCGGTAAGCTGTTCCACGATTCCACTGTCCAAAACCCCGTCAATTTCAAAACCTTCCAGCCGCCTGTCAAGTTCGTCTAAAAGTTCCTTCCTTACAATTCCCTCCATATAAAGAATTTGTACCATCGTCTGACTGCGTCTTCCAAGCTTCTTTTCTTTTACTTTCAATTCCGGATCTCTGATACGCTTTCGTACCAATGCAGAGTTTGTTTTTAATGCATCTGTAAAACTTTCTCTGGAACCTCTCAGCACTTTTTCTCTGGATGCTTCCTGAATGTCAAGCTTTGGGTACCCCTGGCTTGACACTTTTACAGCATGAGGATAACCGTCCAAAAAGAAAACGGCATTCCCTGCAAACACACATCCCAAAGCCTCCTGCATCGTATTCAGTGTCTTTACATCTGAAATCCCCAGGCCATTATCCTGGACAAACTCCAGGATCTCATCTCGTGGCATTTCCCACATATGATTGATCAGCTTGCCGATTACAGAATCCTCCAGCATCATATTACTGACTGCCACTTCAACATAAACCACAAGACAATGGATTTTCTTTTCCTGTCCCAGAATCATGGGCCGAATGATAATATCATCACAGTCTTTCAAAGTTTCTCTTATATAAGTTTCATTTTCTTCTATAAAGGAAGAAATTTTACTTTGTCGCTCCATATCTGTCTCCTTTCAGAAACATGTGTAAATTGAATGAAAAAAGAGATGCTTACGCATCTCTCTTAGAATTTCCCCTGTTTTTTGTTTTTATTCATCCGATCATTCTGCATTCAAACTGCGGATAATCGCTTTTTGCTGATTATCTACATGAACATAAATGCATCTGAGGGCACCTTCCATATCTCTTTTTCGAAGAGCCTTACAAATTTCTCCATGTTCTTCTGCCAGTTTCTTTCGCACTGCACTGTCTTTCAGATATTCCATCCGATAACGGTACATCTGTTCCCGCAGATTACTGAGCATCTGCACCAGACGTTTATTGTTGGTGGCATTGTAGATAATATCATGGAATTCCACATCCACCTCTGCCAGTTCCGTAAGCTTTCCACTTTCAATAAGATTTAAAAATTTCTTTTCCACACGTTCCAGTTGGTCCATCTGATCCGTTGTAATCCTCTGACAGGCCAGCTTAATTGCAAGCTCCTCCATCCCTTTTCGTACTTCCAGAACATCATTCAGATCCCGCTCCGTAATAGAAGCCACTTTTGCACCCTTTCTCGGTGTCATCACCACAAGACCTTCCAACTCCAGTTTACGGATCGCTTCCCGAATCGGGGTACGGCTTACACCCAGTTTCTCTGCCAGCGCAATCTCCATAAGACGCTCCCCTGGTTTCAGATCCCCTTTCAGTATCGCTCTTCGCAATGTGTTGAAAACCACATCACGCAGCGGAAGATATTCATCCATATGCATTTCCAAATCCATTGTCATCTGCGTGTTCCTCCGTTGTTAAATACCGTGGTCAGAAAAACAGTTCTGGCAAGATGGCTTTCCCTCAGAGCCTCGCAGGCTCTTTCTGCTACCATCTTGTCATCAAAAAGTCCAAATACAGTAGGACCGCTTCCGCTCATCATCGCATTGACTGCCCCATGTTCTTTCATATGATTTTTGATTTCTTCTATGATCGGATAAGCAGGTATCGTCACACTTTCCAGAACGTTCCCCATATTTTCGGATATCTTGTTGAGATTATGCCACTGAAGCCCTTCCAGTATCCGGTCAATATCCGGATGTTCTTCTATATTTCCTGCGTCCAGTTTCTCATAAACAAATTTTGTAGATACACTGATGGATGGCTTCCCGATCAATACATAACAGTTCGGACAAGGCGGCAATGGACGCAGCTTCTCTCCAATCCCCTCCGCAAGGGCAGTTCCCCGAAGCAGACAATAAGGTACATCTGCTCCAATCGACACACTGCGTTCCATAAGCTGTCTGACTGTCAGCCCAAGACCAAACAACCGATTCATACCGATCATAGTAGCTGCAGCATCCGAACTTCCTCCTGCCATTCCCGCAGCAACCGGAATAAATTTCTGAAGTTCTACAGTAATGCCCTTTTCAATATGGAATTCATCCATCAGCAGCTTTGCTGCTTTATACACCAGATTATTTTCATTTGTAGGAATAAAAGGAAGATTTGTAGTAATGGAAATCCCCGGTTCCTCTTTGATATCAATTTCGAGCTGATCATACATATTTATGGTCTGCATGATCATACGAACTTCATGATAACCATCTTCCCTTTTTCTGATTACATCCAAACCCAGATTAATTTTGGCCAGTGCTCTTAATCTCATCTTTTTCTACCCCTGTACTTTTCTATCCTTATGTTTTTTGTATACTGTATTCTTCTGTATATATTTTATTCTAACTTATATTTTTTCCCTTTTCAATAATATTTTTCCGGATTTTTTAAAATTTTAAAATTTAACTTTCTACTGTTTTCATAAGAATCAACGTTTCATAAGGATGCAGTTCTTCTGATTCCAGATGATTCAATGCAACAATATTGTCTGTCGTTGTATAAAATTTTTTTGCAATATCCCACATGGTATCCTGGGGCTGTACCTGATATGCCACAATCCCCGGCATACTTCGAAGCTTCTCCCGGTCCAGTTCCTGTTCCTCTATTTCCCGGACAATGGGCGTATCTGTCTGTCTGAAGACAAGAGCATTCAAATTCATAACGATCTTTACTTCTATTTCATCACTGTCGATCATAGTTGTGGAAAGCTGTTCCAGATCTGTCCGAAGATGATAAACACAATCCTTTCCAATCTGCGATGCCTCAATCACATGAGAAAATGGAATCATGGCATCCATCGAATAAAACGGCATTTCATCATCTCCTATAATATACAAAATGCGCACCTGAACGATTCCTTCCACTTCTATTCCATTTTCCACCAGTCTGGTATCATCTACTTTTATGTTTCCATCACTATGACAGATCTGTAAAATTTTTCCCTGATTCGGCTCTGTTTTCATCCGGTCACTGATGCGGCACTTGGAAACATTTTTCACCAGAAGGCTTTGCAGCTTCGTATTTTCACAAACGGTCCGCAAATCTCTGGAAGGTGTATATACATCCAATAGAATAGAAAGTTCTTCTTCCTCATATAATTTTATTTCCATTTCCAACACGGTATCAATACTAATGATCCGTTCTTCTCCATCGTTGTCTGTCTTTACTTTCAATTCACTGTGCGGCGCCATAATTTCTACATTCGGCACCATATCCTCCCTGCATCCTGCACATTCCATTTCCTGATAAAAAGGTATAGAGTTCTCCAGCCATTGAAGAGAATTATTGTCATCCTCTCCTCTGTAAAGAGCAAATAAAAACAGTTCTCCTTTTACGGTAATCTTATCATTCTGTGTCCGGATATCCATTCCTCTTGTCTCCGCTGTATTCCACAACAGTTCATGAATATTGGGCTTATTCGAGGCAAGTGTAATTTCTTCCTTCACTCGCATGGTGTCCTTTTTATGTACTCCGATTCCCATGACAGAAATATCTTTCTTTTTCTGAGAGATATTTTCTTCTTCCACACCTGCCGGAAGCAGCACTTCTTTTATTTCCTCCACAAAACCAGTAAAAGTAACCAGTGCTTTTATATTGAGCTTTCTGGAATTAATGAGCTGCACACTCAAATCTTCAATATCCCAGCACAGCCTTACTTTATCTCCGTTTTCCAGACCTTCCAGATGCAATGTTTCTCCGATTGGAAGTGTTCCTAAGAGACTCTGTACTTTCCGTTCTTCACTGTCACTGACATAAAGGAGCGCTACCAGAAGTGCTCCGGAAATAAATGCATGACCTTCGGAGATCTGCAGATCTTCAATCTGTATCTCCCCTTTTTTCTGTATCATACGTCCCACATCCGGCTTTGCATCCGGTACATTCAGATCCTCATCAAAAGTAATCTGACTGACTGCCTGACATTTTGTATGCATCATGCGCACCTGTTTTGTAATGAGCTCCACATTAAAACCTCTTTTCATTCAAAAATTACCGGTTCTTCCCGATACTTCATCCTTACCACCAGATACGGATACGATGGATCGTCTTTTAAATCTTCTTCTTCCGGGCCAAGTAAAACTGTCTGTAAATGGATCGCATTTTCCCATAAAGATAAATCTTCAATCTGGATGCTGTAACCGCCGGTTTTCTGTTTTCCATATCCTTTGATCAGATAAAGCCAGGAACCATCCTGATATGTAAGCTGAAACTCCGATTCTTTATTCTCTGCGATCAGTTCTTTTACTTTATCCGGAAAATCTGTTTCTTTCATAACCGTATACTCCGGTTTTACTCCATTCTGTGCTCTGACCTTCTCAATCGAACAACCGGACAACAAACACAGCAGAAATAATAGAACAAAGACTGTCTTTATTCGGTTCACCAAAATGCCGCCTTCGAAACCATCTCATCCATAGTATATGAAATCACATTTCTTTTCAGAACGCTTCCACAAAAAAACAGACCTGTTATTACACAGATCTGTTTTCATTCTTTTCAGTCACTTGTTACAATATTCTGCAGCCATACCCCTTTTTTGACCAGTATAAATCCGATTACACATTTGATAATATCTCCAAGCTGAACCATTACATAAATGGCAATGACAGGAAGTGTGGTAAAACGACTTAGTGTAAATGCAATGGATACGCTGACACACCAGATAAATACACTGTCAAACAAGAACGTGACAATGGTTCTTCCCCCGGACCGAAGAGTAAAATACGTTGCATGAAGAAATGCATTCTGCGGCATGAAAATTGCTGTTGCCATAATAAAATATTTGCCCAGTTCTCTAGCTTCCTGATTGGTATTATAAAGCATTGGAAACAGAGGCGCCATAAGCAGCATGATTGCAGCAACGAGCGTACAGCAGAACACTGAAAATGCAATCATCTTTGTGTCAGTATCTCTGGCTTTCTTCATATCACCGGCTCCAAGAAGTTGTCCTACCACAATTGCTACCGAATCTCCAAGCGCAATAAATACAATATTAAATACATTATTAATCGTGTTAGAGATATTTAAAGCTGCTACTACATTGAGTCCTCTTACGGAATAACACTGGGTAAGCATCGCCATACCTGCCGCCCACAGAGTCTCATTCAAAAGCAGTGGTGTACCCTTGATCAGGATTTTTTTTGTCAGAAAAGCCGGAACCTTTAAGGTCTGATAAAGTCCCTCTGCATAAGGATTCTTCTCTTTGTGCGTGTGCGTCCAGCCGACTACAATCACTGCTTCCACATACCTGGAAAGTACGGTTGCAATTGCAGCACCCTGCACGCCAAGTACAGGAAAACCAAACTTTCCGTATATTAAGACATAATTGAATACCAGATTGATCACAACTGCTGTAATTCCGGCTTTCATTGGCAATACTGTCTCTCCACATTCACGAAGGGTACTTGCATAAACCTGCACCAGCATAAATGGCGGAAGTCCTGCCAGCATAATAACCAGATACTGTTTGCCGTAAAGAAGCGTTGCCGCTGCATTTTCACGGCTTCCTTCTCCGTGAAGATACAAATTGATTAAAGTTTCTCCGCCTGCCAGCATCAATACAATCGTAGCAACCGTAAGAATGCATGCCATCCAGAGCTTGTACCGGAAAGTATTTCTTACCCCTTCATCGTCCTTTTGTCCGAAATACTGAGCAGTAAAAATACCGGCTCCGGAAACACCTCCGAAAATACAGAGATTGTACACAAAAATCAACTGATTGACAATTGCCGCTCCCGACATCTGTTCTGTCCCGATCCGCCCTACCATAATATTGTCCAGAAGGCTGACAAAATTTGTGATTCCATTCTGGATCATAATCGGCACTGCGATCATCAGAATCATTTTGTAAAATTTTTTATCCCCAATCAGTTTTTTGAATATACCTTGCCTTTCCATCTTTTCCCCCATAAACAAATAAACGTGTATTAGATACGTTACTACAAATCATTGTTTTTTTCAAGTTGTTTTTACATATTTTGACGAACATCCTTGCAGGGGCTTGAAACAAGTTTCTTTTTTTCGTATAATAGATAACAAACACGAATATACCAAACGGTATAGAAAGGCGGTTGCAATGTTACGTTTTATTTTAGTATGCATTGTAGTAATTGGATATCTGATTCTGTCCATTCCTATCCTTCTTGTAGAATGGATTATAGGAAAATATAACAAACGGACAAAAGATATCAGCTCTCTCCGTATCATTCAGGCAGTATTTCGTTTTATCCTGAAAATTACAGGCTCAGACATTACTGTAAAAGGACACGAAAATGTTCCCCGTGATACGGCAGTTCTCTACATAGGCAATCACAGAAGTTTCTTTGATATTCTTCTTACCTATGTAATGTGTCCGGACCCCACCGGCTATGTTGCCAAAAAAGAGATGGAACCGATTCCTCTTCTGTCCACATGGATGACTTATCTTCATTGTCTGTTTCTGGACAGGAAAGATATCAAAGAAGGACTGAAAACCATTTTAACAGCCATTGACAAAATAAAAAATGGTATTTCCATCTGCATTTTCCCGGAAGGAACCAGAAACAAAGGTGAGAGCGAACTGGAACTGCTTCCTTTCCACGAGGGCAGTTTTAAAATTGCCACAAAATCCGGATGCCCCATTATTCCAATTGCCATTCATAACTCCGCTGAGATTTTTGAAGCACAGTTTCCGAAAATCAAACCTGCCAAAGTAATTGTGGAATATGGAAAACCTATTTATCCCGAACAGCTCTCCAAAGAGGATAAAAAACATCTTGGACTCTATACACAGAATGTTATTCTGAATATGTTAAAAGAAATGCAGGCATAAAGACCATGCCTGCATTTCTTATCTTTTTTATTTTTCTTTCAATGATTCTACCACTTTATCAAACTGCATGAAGTGAGATGCTTTTACAAGCACAGTATCTCCATCCTTAACCAGATTCGGAAGTGCTTCGAAAAGTGCTGCTCTGTCCGGGAAGTATTCTACCTGTTTTTCCGGTGCTGCCTTACGAGCCGCTTCTGCCATCTCTTTTGACAACGTTCCTGTACATACGATCAGATCAATGTCTCTGGATGCGGCAAACGCTCCAACTTCTCTATGCATTTCCACTTCATTGACACCCAACTCTCCCATATCACCAAGAATTGCAACTTTACGCCCCAGTGCATCCTGCAATACTTCCAAAGAAGCTTTCATAGAAACCGGATTTGCATTGTAACAGTCATCGATAATTGTCTTACCTGCTGCTTCAAGAATATGAAATCTTCCGCTTAAAGACTGCAGACTTTCAATTCCTGCCTGAATCTCAGCCAGCGTCAGACCATAAGTGAGACCTACCGCTGTTCCTGCCAGGGCATTGTACACCATGTGACGGCCAGGAATCGGAATTAAAACAGAGAAACTTTCCTCTCCTACATGAATTCTGCAGGAAATTCCCTTCAGCCCCTGACTTTCGATTTCGTCTGCCCAGATGCCTTCATGATTCTCGATACCGAAAAATACCGGTTTCACACCTTTGGCTTCTTTCACAGTAACCAACTTGTCATCATCCCCATTGAGAATGATGTGTCCTTCTGGTTTCAGGAAATCAAAAATTTCTGTTTTTGCCTTTAAAATTCCATCTCTTGATTTGAGAAACTCCAGATGGCACAAACCAATATTGGTAATCACACAAGTATCCGGCCGTGCAATTTTTGCAAGACGATGCATCTCACCGAAATCACTGATTCCCATTTCCAACACAGCAATCTCATGTTCCGGTCTTAATCCGAATACTGTCAGAGGAAGCCCAAGCTCATTATTAAAATTCCCCTGCGTTTTCAATACTTTGAATTTCTGTTCCAGAACTGCCGCAATCATTTCCTTGGTACTGGTCTTGCCCACACTTCCCGTAATTCCTACAACCGGGATTCCAAGCTGTGCCAGATAAAATTCCGCAATATCTTTCACTGCCTGAAGAGAAGCGGTTACCTGAATATATGGATATTCCTTTTCTCCCAAATCTTTTTCACTCAATGTACACAATGCTCCTGCTGCCATCACCGATTCAATAAAATCATGAGCATCCACTCTGGCCCCTTTAATAGGTACAAACAGCCCGCCTTTTTCTACTTTTCGACTGTCTGTGGAAATATGGGAAACTTCCATTGCTGCCATTTCCGCTTTTCCTCTGTAGACACCTCCACAGGCCTTTGCAATATTTTCCAATGTAAGATTTTTCATAACAGCTCCTGTTTATCTATATTTTTTCAAAGAAACTTCAATCAGTTTTTCACAAAGATCCGGATAATCAATTCCGATTACTTTTGCTTCCTGAGGAATCAGGCTGGTCGGTGTCATACCCGGAAGGGTGTTGGCTTCCAGACAATACATCTCTCCCTGCTCGTTCATAATAAAGTCCAGTCTTCCATATGCCTGCAGTCCCAGCACTTTATAGCCAAGCTCTGCATATTTCTGCATTTTTCTTGTCTGTTCTTCACTGATATCAGCAGGACAGGTTTCGATCGTGGAACCTGCACTGTATTTATTTTTATAATCATAAAATCCCTGAATCGGAGCAATCTCAATCACCGGGTATGCTTTTCCCTCCACCACTGCAACAGAAAATTCTCTTCCACTGATATACTGTTCGACTACTACTTCATTTTCATAGGAAAATGCTTCTTCCAGTGCTTTTTCATATTCCTCTTCGTCATTGGCGATGCAGACACCTACACTGGAGCCGCCACAACATGGTTTTACAACAACCGGAAATGTCATATCATACTCTTCCAGTTCTGTATTGGTTTTCCCTTTCACAAGTGTGACACCTTTTGGTGTTGGGACTCCCTGTGCTTCAAATACCATCTTTGTAATGCCTTTATCCATTGCCATACCACTGCTCAAAGGACCGGTTCCTGTATAAGGAATTCCCATCAGATCAAACACGGACTGTACCTTTCCGTCTTCTCCGTTTGATCCATGAAGTGCCAGAAATACAATATCTGCCGCTTTACAGATTTCCAGTACATTCGGGCCAAAAAATTCTTTTCTGGTATGGGCAGTTGTTTCCACATAGCTGCTCATCTTTTTCATATAAGCCACTTCTGCATCAATATCATAGGATTCCGGAAACATCTCGTCTCCCCATGATTCTTTTCCGAAATACACATCTACCAGGACGGCTCTGTGTTTTTTCTTACGCAAGGCTGCACAGACTCCCTCACCGGATGAAATGGAAACTTCTCTTTCCGTACTGTTTCCTCCTGCCAAAACTACTATATTCATATCTTTCTCCCTTATGATTTCTATCATTTTTCTGTGTTTTTACATTTACTTTTATACTAATCAATTTATGCTTCTTTGTCAATGTTACTGGTTATCATAAACAACAACCGGCACACCTTTTTCAATATTGTTAAATATTTTCTCTGCATTTGCTTCCGGCGTATTGACACATCCATGAGAACCATTATTTATATACTCCGTTCCTCCAAATACGGTACGCCAGCTAGCATCATGAATTCCGGTATTGGCATAGAAAGGCATCCAATATTTCACTGGTGAAGAATAATTTTCCCCTACCAGCGTTGCGTTTCTTTCTTTATACATAATTCCATAAACACCTGTATGGGTATCCAGGCCCTGGTTGTGATTACCGGTTACCACATCCGTATCTACAAGGAGCTGTCCGTCTTTATAGAACCACATATGCTGTCTTGCCAGACTGATTTCCACATAAGTATTTCCTATATCATCTGTATCACGCACATATCCTTTATATGTATAATCAGGTTCCATTGTCTGTGATTTTCCGCTCTTGATTGCTTCGATCAGCTTTGCAGTTGTATCATTTCTGGCAATCAGCCATCCATAATCACCACCGCTTACAGTTATGGTTTCTCCATAAGAGGTTTTGAATTTTCTCGGATATCCAAACGTATCGTATTTCTTTGCCATGGCAACTACATATTCTTTTACTTTTTCTTCATCTAATACAATTTCCTGCTCATCATTGGTTGTAAGCCAGTCTTTGATTACATTTTTATCCACAACCTCCTGCCTGTCAGAAAAGTCAAAGGTAATGGTTGCCTTTAAGTACTGATTGCTCTGATCTCTTTGAGAAATCAGCGTTTTATCATTTTCATAAACAGACGGTTTGAGATAACAGTCTTCTTTCTGCAGATCGATTTCTGTCTTACCGGCTGCAATCGCTTCCCGGATGACTGCTGTTGTTTTTTCCTGATCAAGAGCATTTCCCTCTTTCTCAGGAATGATTTCATACCCGTTTTCACCCATTTCCAGATGTGCATCTTCCGGCTGCTGAATCGTTTCTTCTGCAAAACAGTTCAGACCCAGGATCACTTTTGTCAGTTTTTCTTCACTAAAAGCAGTCGTTGCTGACATGGTATGCGCATTGTTTTCAGCAAATGATAAAAACCATAGAAAAGGATTCTGTTTTTCCATTAATTCCTGGATCTTACCGTCTTTCACATAAGTCAGTTCAATTCCTGTTGCTGTAATTACTTCTGTATTCTTTCCCCGTTCTTTTATAGTCAATGCATAAGATGCAATTTCATCTGCAATGGATGTCTCTACCTCTTTTACTGTTTTCCCGGAACAATCTGCTCCATTTATCTGTGCTCCCAGAAAAAAGTGCTTGGAAAAATAGAATACACCTGCTCCGTAGATGATCAACAGCACTGCTATATATGCAAGCAGAATCCCAAGAACAATTTTTTTTGCTTTTGCATACTTGCTCTTTCTGCTTTTTTTCTGTTTCATCATACTCAACCCCTTTTTTCTTTTTATTCTAGCTTATTTCATCTGTCGAAGTAAAGTACATTGTGCTGCACATATAAAAAACAGGCGATGCCCTACTCCATTCGGCAAAGCATCGCCTGTCTTATTACTGTGCCAGAAGTTTTTCCACACTTACCAGCTTCACACTCAAAACAAAGATTTCTGTAGCAAGCTGCAGTTCTTCCAGTGTCGGGAAACTTGGTGCAATACGGATGTTCGTATCATGCGGATCCATGCCATACGGATAAGTTGCTCCTGCTTCTGTCATTTTCACGCCTGCTTCTGCTGCCTTTGCAACAATGGCTTTTGCACATCCTTCCATAGATTCAAAAGAAATGAAATATCCACCTTTGGGATTGGTCCATTCTCCGATTCCAAGGCCTCCCAGTTCTCTTTCCAGCGTATTTTCCACTGCTTCAAATTTTGGTCTGAGAATTTCTGCATGTTTCTTCATATGCTCGTGCATTCCATCGATATCTTTAAAGAAACGAACATGTCTCAGCTGATTGATTTTATCATGACCGATTGTCTGAATAGCCATATGTTTCTTAAAATCTGCCAGATTTCTTGGAGAGGAAGCAACCGCTGCAATACCGGAACCCGGAAAGCTTACCTTTGATGTTGAAATAAATTTATATGCAAGATCCGGATTTCCTGCTTTTTCACATTCTTCCAGAATCTCCAGAAGGAAATCTTTCTCTTCATACAGATGATGGATACAATAAGCATTATCCCAGAAGATACGGAAGTCTTCTGCTGCCGGTTTCAGTCTTGCAAACCGCTTTACGGTCTCTTCTGAATAAGTGATTCCCTGTGGATTGGAATATTTCGGTACACACCAGATTCCTTTGATTGCAGGATCTGAACTTACCAGTTCTTCTACCATATCCATATCCGGACCGGTAGGCGTCATAGGTACTGTGATCATTTCAATTCCGAAATATTCTGTAATTTTAAAGTGACGGTCATATCCCGGTGCAGGACACAGGAATTTTACTTTATCCAGTTTACACCAGGGAGTATTGCCGCATACACCGTGTGTCATAGAACGTGAGATTGTATCAAACATTACATTCAAACTGGAATTTCCAAATATAATAATCTGGTCTGCAGTAACCTCTGTCATCGCTCCCAGAAGTCTTCTTGCTTCCGGTATACCATCCAGAAGACCGTAGTTGCGGCAGTCAATTCCTGCTTCACATTTTAATTTATCTGTACTCTTTAATTCTTCCAGCATATCCATAGCCAGTTCCAGCTGTTTCTTAGACGGCTTACCTCTGGACATGTCAAGACTCAGACCTTTTGCTTTTACTTCTTCAAATTCTTTATCTAACTGGGCTTTCAGCACCTGTAACTGTTCTTTACTCAGCTCTTTATACGGTGTCATGGCTCTCCTCCTGGTATTTTATCGATTTTTATTTTGCTAAGCAGTATTGTATGACAGTGTATGACTTAATGTCAAGCACTTCTTGCATTTTCGTGGAAATTACGCCCTTTTTAACTGGGTTTTTTATTTTTATATGCAATTTCCATTAAAAAATCCTGCAAAAGAAGCAATTCATGTGCAAGCAAAGGAATTGCAGAAACCTTGATCAGCCACCACCATTCTCCTAAGGACAGGCGATGAATCTGAAAAACTTCCACCAGCCATGGAATTTCTGTAACTGCTGCCTGTAATCCGATTCCAAGAAAAAAAGCAACGATCATAAACGGATTTTCCAGATGATTCATGCAAAATACAGACTTTTCCCGATCCCGCATACCGATTGCATGAAACAACTGGGATATTCCAAGTACTGTAAATGCATAGGTCTGCCCGCCTTTAAAAAAAGCGTATAATGTGATACTTCCGATCAGCAGACCGTAAAAAATCGTACAGAACCATCCTCCCTGTGCAAAAATTCCCTCTTTCGGTTCTCGTGGTCTCTGACTCATAAGGGCTTTCCAGTCATTTTTATCCACACCAAGAGCAAGAGCCGGCAAGGAATCCGTAATCAGATTGACCCATAGAATATGACTTGCTTTCAGAGGTGTCGGCAAAGAAAATAAAACTGCCGCAAACATGGTAAGAATTTCTCCAAAATTAGAAGACAAAAGGAATAAAATTGATTTTTTTATATTTACATAAATACCTCTCCCTTCTTCCATAGCCCTTTCAATGGTTGCAAAATTATCATCGGTCAATATCATGTCTGCCGCATTCTTTGCCACATCTGTTCCGTTTGCTCCCATGGCAATGCCTATATCTGCCGCCTGAAGAGAAGGTGCATCATTGACCCCATCTCCTGTCATAGCCACAATTTCACCATTTTCCCGGAAACGTTTTACGATTTTCACCTTATGAGCAGGTGTAACTCTTGCAAATACACGGATATTTTTCATTTTTTCTTCAAAAACAGCCTCGGGCATCACATCCAGTTCCATCCCTGTCATGCATTGATCAAAAGATTCTGCAATTCCGATATTTCTTGCCACAGCAAATGCAGTATCTTTATAATCCCCTGTGATCATAACTACCTGTACACCTGCCTGTTTCAATCTTCTAACTGACTGTTGAACCTTTGGTCTTGGCGGATCCATCATCCCTGCCAGTCCCGCAAATGTGAGACTTCTCATAATCTCCTTTTCCGTCTGCTCCTTCACATACTGTTTAAAAGCAAGGGCAAGTACCCGGAGTCCTTCCCTGGCCATACTTTCCATTACCATCCGGATTTTCATTCTGTGCACCTGGGTCATTGGTACTGCCACACCATCCACCCACCAGAAACTACAGCATTCCAAAAGGTAATCACAGGCCCCTTTTACATAAGCGGTCTCGTTATTTCCGTCTTTATGTACCGTAATCATATATTTTTTTTCTGAATCAAAAGGTATTTCCCTTACTCTTGGATATCTTTCCTCCATCTTCTCTCTGGTATATCCCATTTCCTTTCCCATATGCAGCAAAGCCAATTCTGTAGAATCTCCAATCTCCTGTTTTCCGAGAACACTGTTGTTGCATAATAAAAATCCTTCCATCAACTTCGGGAACTCCCTTTTGCGCATCTGATTCACAGGTAAAAGCTTGTTATTCCCATATACTTTTACTACTTTCATTTTGTTTTGTGTTAATGTCCCTGTTTTATCCGAACATATAACCCCGACGGATCCCAGGGTCTCGACTGCAGGAAGTTTTCGGATAATTGTATTTGCCTTTGCCATTCTTGCCACTCCAAGAGCCAGTACGATCGTCACTACTGCAGGAAGCCCCTCTGGTATAGCTGCTACTGCAAGAGAAATGGAAAGTAAAAGCATCTGCAGAATATTTCTATGCTGCACAATTCCCAGAAGAAACAAAACCATGCAAAGACCAACCGCTCCCACACTGAGCGTTTTCCCTAACTCTCCCAAACGTTTCTGAAGCGGAGTCATCTCACCTTTTGTTTCGTTGATCATATGTGCAATTTTTCCCAGCTCTGTGTCCATTCCTGTCGCAACAACGATTCCTTCTGCACTTCCTTTTCTGACTTCCGTCAACATAAAAACCATGTTTTTCCATTCTGCCATCGGACTTCCTTTTGAAATCCTCTTTGTTTCTTTACGTACCGGCAAGGATTCCCCGGTCAGTGCAGACTCATTTGTCTCAAGTCCCCGACAAGTCAGCAAACGGATATCCGCAGGGATCTGATCCCCGGCCTCCAGTTTCACTACATCCCCACACACGATTTTTGATGCAGAAATTTTTTTATACACGCCCTCACGCTTCACAACTGCTTCAGGAGCTGTCATTTTCTTCAGTGCTTCCATCGCCTTCTTTGCTCTTCCCTCCTGTATAACTCCTATCGTTGTATTCAGAAAAATAACCAAAAGTATAATTCCTGTGTCACCGAATTCCCGCAGAAGCAGAGAAATAGATGCCGCCATGAACAATACAAAAATCATCGGATCATTGAGCTGTTCCTGAATCATATCCAGAATCGTCCGCTCTTTTCCCTTTTTCAGTGTATTTTCTCCCTGTTCCAAAAGACGACGCTCTGCTTCCTTCCATGTCAGCCCTTTCTGTTCATCTGTATTCCATCTTTTGCACAATTCCTCTCCTGTCAGATCTTCATACATATTTTCAACCTCCCGGACGGGCAAAGCTTCGTCCACAGTAATAATAGAGTTTATGCAAAAATACGATGGAAAAGACGCAAAAAAGATTTTCTGCATTGCCTGCCTCTCTTCCTTCTGCTATACTGAAAGAATAGCTACTATATTATTTTTCAGAAAGGATTTCATCATGTGGATTGCAGATCAATGGAAAGATTATGAAATTATAGATACTTCAAAAGGGGAAAAACTGGAACGATGGGGAAACTACCTGCTGGTAAGACCAGACCCTCAAGTTATCTGGGACACACCGAAGAGCCATAGAGGATGGAAAAAAATGAATGCCCATTATCATAGAAGCAAAAAAGGCGGCGGTGAATGGGAATTCTTTGATCTCCCGGAACAGTGGACCATACAATACAAAAGTCTCACCTTCAACCTGAAGCCATTCAGTTTCAAACATACCGGTCTCTTTCCAGAACAGGCAGTAAACTGGGACTGGTTCTCAGAAAAAATCAGAAATGCCGGAAGACCTGTAAAAGTCCTGAATCTTTTTGCCTATACAGGCGGTGCTACACTTGCAGCAGCTGCTGCCGGTGCTCAGGTCACACATGTGGATGCCTCCAAAGGTATGGTTACCTGGGCCAAAGAAAATGCTGTCTCTTCCGGATTGGGAGATGCGCCGATTCGCTGGCTGGTAGATGACTGTGTAAAATTTGTAGAACGGGAAATACGAAGAGGAAATCATTACGATGCGATCATCATGGATCCTCCTTCTTACGGAAGAGGACCCAAGGGAGAAATCTGGAAAATCGAAGAAGCCATTCATCCTCTGATCAAACTGTGTACCAATATACTCAGCGAAGACCCTCTGTTCTTCCTGGTAAATTCCTACACAACCGGTCTGGCACCTGCAGTACTCACTTATATGCTGGCTACAGAATTGAAAAAATACAAAGGAAAAGTGGATTCCCAGGAAATCGGTCTTCCGGTTACGCAAAGCGGTCTGGTCCTTCCATGCGGTGCCTCAGGACGCTGGGAATCCGACAACTAGAAATCCTGTAATAACTGCCTGAAGAAAAAGAATAGCAGGCAGGCCTATACGGAATTTTCTGTGGAGCGTCTTATGCCGAAAAAAATACATGCCGCACAAGGCTCCCACAGAACCTCCTATCACTGCTGCCAAAAGCAGTGTACGTTCGCGGATACGATATTTTTTATGTCTGGCTTTCCATTTGTCTGCTCCAAACAGACCGAAAGCCAGAACATTGATACAAAGCAGATAAACCACCCACGTTTTTTCCATATGAAACTCCATTCTGGCAGGATTTTCCTGCCTTTTTTATTCTGATTGCTGCTGTTATTGTATCTTATCCCTTTTGAAGATTCAATGGATTTTTCCTCTGAAACATGTTATATTAAAAAACAAAAAAATCAAGAACAGGAAGGTATTACTTATGTTTGGTTCAACTTTTGGAAATATATTTAAAATCACCACCTGGGGAGAATCTCACGGTGCAGGAATCGGCGTAGTCATCGATGGCTGCCCCGCGGGACTTCCACTATGTGAAGAGGATATTCAGGCTTATCTGGATCGAAGAAAACCTGGCCAGTCCCGATACACCACCCAAAGAAAAGAATCAGATCGTGTGGAGATTCTTTCCGGTGTTTTTGAAGGTAAAACAACCGGAACCCCCATCTCTCTCATAGTGGCAAACACAGACCAGCGCTCTCATGACTACAGCGAAATTGCAAACTATTACCGTCCCGGACATGCAGACCGGAATTATGATGTAAAATATGGTTTTCGTGACTACAGAGGCGGTGGACGTTCTTCCGGCCGGGAAACCATCGGACGTGTAGCCGCCGGTGCAGTCGCTGCTAAGATTCTGAGAGAACTGGGTGTAGAAGTCTGTGCTTACACACTGTCTATAGGCCCTGTTTCCATTAACCGGGATCTCTTTGATTTTGAAGAAATCCAAAACAATGCACTTTTCATGCCGGATGCTGCCGCTGCAAAAGAAGCTTCTGCATATTTGGAAAAATGTATGAGTGAAAAAAATTCTGCCGGCGGAATGATCGAATGCAAAATCACCGGCGTTCCTGCCGGTATAGGAGAACCGGTTTTTGAAAAACTCAATGCAAATCTTGGAAAAGCCATCCTTTCCATCGGTGCAGTCAAATCTTTTGAAATCGGTGACGGTATTCGTGTCGCTTCTTCTGATGGTTTACATAACAACGATGCCTACCGTATGGATAACGAGGGAAATGTATGGAAAAAAACCAATCATTCTGGTGGAATCACCGGTGGACTCAGTGATGGAACCCCGATTATCATCCGCGCTGCATTCAAACCGACTCCATCCATTGCATCCATTCAGGAAAGTGTTACCAGATCCGGAGAAGAACTGGATATTTCTATCAAAGGACGTCATGATCCCATTATTGTTCCACGCGCAGTTGTAGTGGTAGAATCCATGGCAGCCCTTACGATTCTTGATTCTATGCTGGCATCCATGACCAGCCGCATAGACCGGATAAAAACTTTTTTTGAAAAACTTTAGATTTTCTTTCGATTTCTATCCTGTGACTTTTTCATTTTGTATCCTATACTGATACCAGAACAGCAAAAGAGGGGAGATTTACCATGGAAGTAAACCATATATTAATTGTGGAAGATGACAAAGATATTCGGGAAGCCGTAGGAATCTATCTGCGCAGCCAGGGTTATCAGGTATTCCAGGCCGAAAACGGACTGGAAGGTCTGGATATTCTGGAAAAAGAGGAGATTCATCTGGCCATCGTAGACATTATGATGCCCTGTATGGATGGCATCACGATGACTATGAAGCTTCGGGAAAAATATGACTTTCCGGTCATCATGCTTTCCGCCAAGTCTGAAGAAGTAGATAAGGTTATGGGATTGAACATTGGTGCAGATGATTATGTCACAAAACCATTTACCCCTATGGAACTTATGGCAAGAGTCAACTCGCAGCTTCGCCGTTACAAACGTTTCATGGAAAAACTGCAGAAACAGGAAGCAGAAAATGCCGATTCTGTTTATACGATCGGAGGACTTGAAGTAAATGAAACGACCTTTGAGGTTCGGGTGGATGGTGCTCTTGTAAAAATGACTCCCATGGAATTCCGCATTCTTCTATTGCTGATCAAAAATCCCGGACGGGTTTTCTCTGCGGATGAAATTTATGAACGTGTATGGAATGAACGGGCTGTCAATACAGAAACCGTTATGGTCCATGTACGTAATATCCGCGAAAAAATAGAGATCAACCCTAAGGTACCAAAATATTTAAAGGTGGTGTGGGGAGTTGGATACAAAATCGAAAAAATATCATAAACTTGCCGTAGGACTGATTTTACTCATCATACTGTTGCCTTCTCTGGCAATGATGGTCATTCGTCCTCATTATGTCAGAGGACAGAACCGGAATCTGATTACTCAGTTACATTCCTCCTCTTTTCTGTCTACTCTGATTGGCAGTAATTACGTACTTTACGCAGAAGAACAACAGAGAAAAACCTCGGAGATTTTATCTCCCTTTGATGTTTTCTTTCCTTCTGCACTGGTAAACAAAAAGACATCAGAAACAGACCAGAAAGATTCCGAAAAAGAAAAAAGTGAAAAAACAGCAGAGGAAAAAACAGAGACAGCCACAGAAGAAGTAACTGCAGAAACAGCGGGAACAGGAAATTCAGAACTGTCATCCTCCGAACTGAATTATGACAATTACCCGCATAACAAATACCGAAATGATGTCAACGGACAAGGATATACTTCTCAGGAAGCGATTATGAATTCTTATAATGATTTTCTATATGTTTTTTCCGACTGGAATTATAATTTTTCTACTCTTCGCTCTTATGTGAAATATCAGGTAAGAGATGCTTCCGGAAAAATTCTGGACAGTAATACCTCAGACAATATTTATACCATCCTGGATGGAATGAAACAGGATCAGCTTGGATCCGATTATGCTTTCGGCGCAGTCATCACTTACGATCAGAACGGAAGTATCTCTTCCTCGGAATTTTTTTCCGGAAAATCTACCAATGGCTCACAAGTACTGAATGAAGCCGCAAGACAGACACCCTGCTCTGATTTTAACATTAGTTACGGAATGACTGCTCCTTTTCAGAAGCCTCAGGGACGTACTTACGTTTATCTTATGAATAGATCCGATTTTGACAGTATGACTGCAGATGACATGGAACTTCTTTCTATTGCAGGCGTACATTCACAGACAGAAGATCTTTTTATTGTTTTTCTTACTCTCATGGCTCTGGTAGCAGGAGCTGCACTTCTGCTTCCTTTTATCCGTCCGCTTGAAACAGGCAATGAGAAAATCTTTCATGCACCGTTTGAACTGGCTGCAGCAATTCCATTGTTCTTTTTGGTCTTTGGCATAATCGTATCACTGGACAGTCACTTTCTCAGTAATCAGTCCATTTTTAATGTGATGACCAGTATCGGAATGAATGACAGTCTTGCTTCTGCCCTTCAGTATCTGTGGGGATTCGCAGGATGGACAGCAATGTTTGCTTCTGTCTACTGGGCAGCCGGATGCATGCGTTTCCTGTTCACTATGGGGTCAAAAAACTATATTAAGGAACGTGTACTTATCTATCGGATCTGGCCTTGGACAAAAAAACTTTTCCGAAGAACTTACAGTAGCCTTCTTCACCTGAACCTGAAAGACGATACTACCAAATCTCTGATCAAAATTGTTCTGATCAACTTCATTATTCTTGGTTTTATCAGTCTTATGTGGTTCTGGGGAATTGCAGCGCTGGTCGTATACTCGATTGCTTTGTTTCTTCTGCTTCGAAAATACAGCAATGACTTAAAAGATCAATACAGTCACCTGTTAGATGCCACCAATCAACTGGCAGAAGGAAATCTCAATGGAACCATTCCGGAAGACCTGGGAATCTTTGAACCATTCCGGGAAGAAATTATTAAAATCCAGAGCGGATTCCGAAAGGCTGTAGACGAAGAAGTAAAAAGCCAGAAAATGAAAACCGAATTAATCACCAATGTATCCCATGATTTAAAAACGCCTCTTACAGCAATCATTACCTACGTGGATCTTCTGAAACAGGAATCGATTACGGAAGAGGAACGTGCACATTATATTGATATTCTGGATCAGAAATCTGCCCGTCTGAAGCTTCTCATCGAAGATTTATTTGAGATCAGTAAAGCTACCAGTCGGACCATTACCCTGAATCTCGCAGATGTAGATCTCATAAATCTCATACAGCAGGTAAAACTGGAACTTTCTGAAAACATAGATTCTTCCGATGTGTATTTCCGCTGGCATCTTCCGGAAGAAAAAATCATACTCTCGCTGGATGGTCAGAAAACTTATCGGATTTTCGAGAATCTTCTGGTGAATATTACAAAATATGCCATGCCTGGAACCAGAGCTTATATTGATGTGAAAGACGCAGAAGCCTGCGTATCTATAACTATGAAAAATATTTCTGCTTCTGAACTGAATTTTAATCCTTCTGAAATTACAGAACGTTTTGTACGTGGAGATGTCTCCAGAAATACAGAAGGAAGCGGTCTTGGACTGGCAATTGCCAAAAGTTTCACAGAACTGCAGGGCGGTACACTGGAAGTCTTAACAGATGCTGACTTATTTACGGTTCAGATCGTCTTTCCCAAGCCTTAAAATCCTCTTACACAAAAACGCTGTGCGGATGAACATGTTTCTCCGTACAGCGTTTTTTTAAAGTTTAAATCCTTCTCTGACAATTTCAGCCAGAATTTTATGACCGGTTTCAGTTAAATGAATGCAGTCGGTAGTAATGGCATCATGTCCGCGTTTTTCTATTTCCCGCTCCAATGGTTCCTGAACAGGAATAAACTTTGCATGATAATTACGTGCCAGTTTCCTTATATTCTTGGACATCTTTTTCTGCCAGGGCAACCAATCTTCATACTTTCCTTCCTTTGGAAAGATAAAAGGCTCCAGAGTAATGATCTCGGCCTCGGTCTCTCTTGATAAGTCAAATAACATCTCATGGTATGCACGGATACTGTCTTCCAGCATATACAGTTTTTCCTGTTCTGACACATCCGCCTCCACAATCAGCCCTACATCATTAATTCCTACCAGAATACTTACGTAATCCGGATGCAACGCAATACAGTCACTGCGCAGGTCTTTGGCTACCCGTTCAGTAATGTAACCGTCTACTCCCTCATTAAAGATATTCCAGGTATTCTCTCTTTCACCTAATGCAGAAGCAAATTCTCTTACATATCCTGCCCCAAGAGGCGGACATGAAGTGGTTCTTCCCGCATCTGTTATACTGTCACCTAAAAATACAATTACACCCATGGCTATTCTCCTTCAGCAATGGACAAATTTTCTGCCCACCTAATTGTATAATATTTATTTTAACTGAAAACTGTCCGTATTGCAAATAGTAATTTTGTGAATGGTTGCTAAAAAGAAATTTTTGTCTGTTTTTCTCTGGACATCCCTTAAAAGACCGTATATAATCAAATTCATCAAGTCAGACCGATCGGTCATTGTTCCCCATTTTCTATTTTTTATTTTCATTTTAGCGAGGTGTTTTTTATGTGTTTACAGACACAACTGGCACTTTTTCTGTCCGCAGGTGCTGTCTGCACAGATCTGTTTACAGAAAAAGTCCCAAATGAATGGATCTGGCTGGGTCTCGGAATAGGCGCCGGCTATCAGCTTCACGCAAGAGGTCTCGATGGACTGCCTCTTTTTCTGAAAGGCATGCTTCTCCCTCTGCTTCTTCTGTTTCCTCTGTTTTTATTTCGTATGATGGGTGCAGGAGATATCAAATTACTCTCTGTTCTTGGCGGCCTTCTTGGCACCGGAACGATTCTGCGCAGTATGATCTGCAGTTTTCTTCTTGGTGCACTTCTTTCTTTTGCATTTCTTATGGCCTGCGGCAATCTTTCCGAACGTCTTTCTTATTTTTTACGTTATATCCGGGCCTGCAGCCGGAATCGCCGTTTTATTCCTTACATGAAACCCGGTTCCAGAGCCGAACATTTTCATTTTACTGTTCCTGTTTTTCTTGGTATTATGCTCTATGCGGGAGGATTTTATTAATGAAAAAGAAAATCCTTGCTGTATACGATAAAGAAGAAGATTTTGCCTGCCGCCTGACTTCCTGGTTAAAACAAAAGTGCAGACTCTCTCTGGAATTTATGGCATTTACAAATCCACAAAAGCTCTGCGAATATGGAAAAATTCATGAAGTCGCCCTGGTACTTGCAGCTGAAAACAGCCTGGAAACCTGCATTCGTGATGCCTTTCAGGGTAAAATGATCGTACTTCTGGAGGAAGGTCCCTCTTCCCTCTGTGATTATCCAAATATTTCAAAATATCAATCCTGCACAGAAATTCTTCAGGAACTGCTGACTCTTATGGGAACTCATTTTCCTTCCTGTATTCCGGAAACAAATGCCCGACAAAATCTTGAGCTTCTTGGCGTCTATTCTCCTGTAAACCGATGCGGAAAAACATCTTTCGCCCTTGCAGCCAGTCAGATTCTATCGGAAAGATATCCGGTTTTATATCTCAATCTGGAATCCTGCTCTGGATTCGAATCTCTCTTTGCAATAAAATACCCCAGAAATCTGGGAGATTTCTTTTATCATCTCCGACAGAAAAAAGAAAATACAACTGCTCTGCTCGCCTCTCTTATCCATCAGACAGGAACGCTTCATTACATCCCGCCGGTTTTCGTACCCGAAGATATCTGGTCTGTTACAGAGGAAGAGTACGACGGACTTCTGCAGCACATTGCAGGAGAAAGCAATTATCATACAGTAATCATTGATTTTGGAGAAAACATTTCCTCTTCTATTCTTCTGCTGCGGAAATGCAGACAAATCTATATGCCCATCCTGAAAGACAGACCATCTGCGGAAAAAATCCAGCAATACGAAACTTGTATGAAACAATCGGGAGAACAGGAAATTCTCGAAAAAACCAGAAAGCTTCTGCTTCCATCCCCTTCCTCTTTCACAGAACCCGGAAACTGGCCCTATGGACTCACAAAAGGCTCTTTTGGAGAAGCAGTGAGAAAAGAACTGATTGGAAAGGAACATGCCTATGGAAATATTTTCAATCCTTAAAGAAAAACTTATGGAACAGCTGGACACGATATGGGAATCCAGCGACGAAGAAGTTCTGGATCTGATTGACGAATTACTTTTGACAGAAGGGCGAAATTACGGACTCAGTCTGAATCAGAAAATGCAGCTGCAAAAAGAACTCTTTCGTTCTGTGAGAAAACTGGATGTACTTCAGGAACTTCTGGAAGATACAGATATCACAGAAATCATGGTAAATGGTTGGAATCATATATTTATTGAACGAAATGGTCGTATTCTTCCATGGGATAAAACCTTCACTTCTAAAGAGAAACTGGATGATGTGATTCAGCAGATCGTATCTCGCTGCAACCGTGTCATCAACACACTCCATCCGATTGTAGATGCACGTCTGGAAAATGGCTCCCGGGTTAATGTGGTCATCCCTCCAGTTGCGCTGGATGGTCCGGTACTTACCATCCGCCAATTCCCCAAAGATCCCATTACCATGGATACACTTCTGGAAAAACAAAGCTTGACAAAAGAGGCTTTACATATGCTCATTTCTCTTGTAAAAGCCAAATATACCATTCTGATCGGAGGCGGAACCGGTGCAGGAAAAACTACTTTCCTCAATGCTCTGTCTGCTTATATTCCAAAAGATGAACGAATTATCACCATTGAAGATAATGCGGAACTGCAGATTCAGGGAGTTCCCAATCTGATCCGCATGGAATGCCGAATGGCTAATATTGAACATTCACAGGAGATCACTGTTACCGATCTGCTGAAAACTGCTCTTCGCATGCGTCCGGATCGTATTATTGTAGGAGAAGTCCGAAGCGATGCCCATGAATTACTTCAGGCAGTGAATGTCGGCTCGGAAGGAAGCATGTCTACGATTCATGCCAACAGTTGTTCGGATATGATCAGTCGTCTGGAAACACTGGTTCTCATGAAACTGAATATGCCCCTGAGTGCCATACGCAGACAGATTGCTGCCGGTTTCGACCTTTTCATATATCTTGGGCGTCAGCGCGACAAGAGTCGCAAAGTTATGGAAATTGTTGAACTGGACGGAATCAAAAATGATGAGGTTCTGCTGCACCCTTTATTTACTTATCAGGAAGGAAAAGGGCTTCAACAACAGAACCTGCTGAAACATAAAGAAAAACTGGAAAGGGCTGGTATTCAATTATGAACAATTCTTACAGTAACTATACATTTACACCATTCGAATGGATCCGCTACCTTGCAGAAAGTATTCTCCTTTGTGTTGTAATCAACGAACTCTGTTATCGTAGTCTGATTACTTTCTTTTTTCTTCTCCCTCTTCCCTTCTGGTATCTTTCCATGCGCAGACACCAGCTGCTTGTCCGAAAAAGACAGCGCCTGCATCATCAATTTCGCGACGCACTCAATGCCATAAATACAGCCGTTTGTGCCGGATATTCGCTTGAAAATGCTGTATTGGAAGCAAGAAAAGATTTAGATCGCATTTATGGTCCGGATGGCGAAATGACACGCGAACTGACCTACATGGCTGCGCAAATGCGCCTGAGTGTACCTGTCGAAAAACTTTTTTATGACCTGGGATGTAAAAGTCAGGTAGAGGATATCCGAAATTTTTCTCAGATTCTGGTACAATCGAAACGCATGGGCGGGAACATGAGAGAAACCCTGCAGCAAAGCGTTCGTATTATAGAAGACAAAATTGATGCCAAAAAAGAAATTGACGCTATGCTGGCTGCAAGAAAAATGGAACACAATTTTATGAGTCTGATGCCTGCTGGTATCATTCTGTATATGCGCATCACTTCTCCCGGATTTCTGGATGTTCTCTATCACAATACAGCCGGTATTGTTCTGATGACCCTTTGTCTCATTGTATATGCCGGAGCTTTTTTCTGGGGCAGGAGGATGGCAGGAATTGAAGTTTAAATCAAAAATATCTGAAGAAAAGAAGCTTTTTCTCATAAGTCTTAGTCTGATTTTCACCGGAAATATAGCTGGATTTGGAATCACCTTGTGGCAATACCATACCAGAACTCCTACACAGACTCTGGAACGTCTGGAATACGGCGCCGGTGATTATGAAGAGACACTGACTGCACGTACCGAAGATGGAACTACTCAGGAAGTCCGTATCCGGGTTCCTGAAAAAACTTACACCCAGGAAAAAGCCCGGGAGCTTCTCACAGATACCTCTTCCTGTCTGGAATCGGTAATCTGTGGAAAAAACAAATCTCTTGATCAGATCCGCTACCCCCTTTCCCTCCCTGAAACATTGGCAGATTCTCCTGTACGCCTGTTCTGGACAACTTCTTCCCCTGATTTGCTAAGCTGGGAAGGTACGATTGGTGACTACGTGGAGGCAGACGGTTCTTCAGTGACGCTTCGCTGTGAACTGTATTTAGGAGAAGAAAGTCTTCTCTGGGAAAAGGATGTTACCGTTTATCCGAAAAAAAAGACACCTGAGGATGCGCTGGAAGCTTCCATACAAAAAGCAGTTCTGGAAAAGGCAGATTCTTCTCCCTCTTTGTTACTTCCGGATACGATTCAGGGAAAATCCGTATCTTTCTACAAAAAACAGGAAAAAATCGGTCTCTGGCTTTCCTTCTTTTTCACTTTCCTTGGATTTTCCCTGATTCCTCTAAAAAAACAACGGGAAAAAGAAAAAACAGAAGCAATCCGAAGAGAACTGCAAAACGATTATCCGGATATCATCAGCAAGCTGCTCCTGTTTCTTCAAGCTGGACTGACTGTACGGAACAGTTTTGAAAAAATCAGCGAAGATTACTTATACAGTCTGCAAAAATACAAAATGAACCCGAGGATTTCATATGAGGAAATCGCAGAAACCTGTCGGGAACTTCAGGGAGGAATGCCGGAGATTCAGGCTTACGAGCGTTTTGGAAATCGTTGTCCGGCTTCAGAATATAAAGTGTTATCGGTACTTCTTATCCAAAACCTGAAAAAAGGAAATCAGAGCATTCTCCTCCTCCTTGAACGGGAAGCTGCCGAAGCACTGGAAGAACGAAAACGTCAAGCCAGGATTCAGGGAGAACAGGCTTCTTCCAAGCTCATCTTCCCTATGTTGCTCCAACTGGTCATTGTTCTCACAATCCTGATGTTTCCGGCATTTCTCAGTTTTTATTAGATTCGTTCATTTCGAATATTCGAAAGGAGGTGATATTCACGAATACATTGATGGACTTTTACAAAGATGAATCTGGTATCACAGTCATTGAAATCGTATTGATTCTTGTAGTTCTCATTGGTCTTGTCATCATTTTCAAAAAACAGCTTACCAGTCTCATCCAAAACATTCTCTCCAAAATTACAAGTCAAAGTAACAGTATCTAAGGAGGTTCACATGAAAATCCGAGGAAGTATGACCATCACCATGTGTCTTCTGCTGTCTGTACTGCTTTCCTTTCTCTTTTCCTGTATGCGGCTTGCACGAATACAATGCGCAAGAGTACAGGCCGCTCACGCTGTTGATACCGGAATGTACTCTGTTTTTGCCGAATATGACAAAGCACTTCTTGATTATTATGATTTATTTTATCTGGATGCCGGTTATGGAACTACTCAGGTAAATCCCTCTCGTATCGTCTGCCAAATGGAACATTCTATGCACACTTCCCTTCGATCCGGCTTCACACCTTGTTCTCTTCAGAGCTGTGCTATTACCAGTTATCGACTGGCTTCGGATGAAGATGCACGTTCTTTTCAGGGACAAGTCGCGCGATCTGTAAAAAACAACGTAGGTGAAAAAGGAATTGCTTCTCTGGAACGTTTCATCCGCCGGTCACTTTCCCTATCCGAGCGCCAGCAGGAAGAGAAAAATCAAGGTCCTTCCCCCGTAGAATCGACTGCTGCTGATACAGAAGCATCACTTCCTGAAATTACAGAGCATTCAAATCCACTGGAAGTATTCGGCAAACTAAAAGAGATGGGTATTCTTGGACTGGTCCTTCCTTCTGACTATACCGTATCTGAGAAAAATATTCCTCTCTCTGATCTTCTCTCCCACAGAAATCTCCAAGAAGGAATGGGATATCTGGAAACCGGAAATCCGGAAAGTCAAAAACTGTATATGCAAAGCTACATTATGGATAAACTGGGAAACTATGCATCTCCAAATGCTTTCGACGCTTTTGCCTATGAAGCAGAATATATCCTGTGGGGTCAGTCTTCCGACAGAGAAAATCTACGCAAAACTGTTCATCGGCTTCTCCTTATGCGTGAGGCTGCAAACTGTGTTTCTCTCTATAAGGATCCCATCAAAAGACAGGAAACGACTGCTATGGCTGCTGCTTTATGTACTTTGCTTCTCTTTCCCCAGGGAACTGCTGCTGCCGAGGCGCTCCTTCTGGCAGGATGGGCCTATGCTGAAAGTCTGGTGGACGTAAGACAGCTTATGCTTGGAGGAATGGTTCCCCTTATAAAAACTGCAGATTCCTGGCAGACTTCTCTGTCAAATATAGGGGAAATCTTTTCTCTTCTTCAGAGCAATCAACAACTTTACACATCCGGTCTGGACTACCCGGATTATCTTCATCTTATGCTCTTTACTGTATCGGAACACAATCAGACTTTTCGTTGTATGGACATGATTGAGCAGAATATCCGCTGTCTGCCTGGAAAAGAGAACTTTTCCATGGACTGCTGTCTGGAAAGTCTGGAAACAGAAACCGTTCTGCGCGGACCGGAAGGCATTACCTGGACTGCTCTTCGTTCCTATGGATATGATATGTGACAAACAGGAGGAAAAATGGACAAAACAGGCAAATTCTATCAAAAACGAAAGGAAAGGTACTCTCTTCAGCCATCTGCCAGTCTGACACTGGAAAGTGCTTTTGTTTTTCCATTTTTCTTCCTGACTATAGTAATCCTGATTTCTTTTCTTGATTTATTCCGTATACAAGCCCTACTGACTTCCTCCCTCAGCCAAAGCGCGCGGGAGCTTGGAATGTATGCCTACTGTTCAAAAAAAGAAGATACAACTCCTGTAGGTATTGTCAACGATGCTGTCTGTGTGGCTTATGCACAAAACCGACTTTCTCATGATCTGAAAAGCGAAAATCTTTCCGGTCTTTCTCTGTTCGGTTCCTCATACAGAAACGGCATTATTTCTTTAAAAGCCACTTGTCTGCTTAAGATTCCTGTATCCCTGTTTTCGGTAAAACCTGTGAAACTGACTGCATCTGCCAGTGCACAGGCCTGGCTTGGATACAACGGGAATAAATACGGAGATACAGACCTGGATTCTCAGGAAGAAATGGTCTATGTAACAGAATCACAGAGTGTCTATCATACAGAAGCTGACTGCACGCACCTGAAACTTTCTGTTTCAAAAACAGGAAAAAAGAATCTTTCACAAAAAAGAAATATTTACGGCGAAAAATACCGTCCCTGTGAAAAATGTATACATGGACAGGAATCTTCGTCTTTCTACATCACTCAGACCGGAACACACTATCACAGCACCCCAAACTGCAGTGGTCTGACACGACATGTAAAATTAATTAAAAAATCGGAAATTGGTGAATTGCACATCTGTTCCAGATGCAAAAATCGAAATGGAGGGAATCAAAAATAATGGAAGGAAAAATTGCTGCTCTGCTTTTTTTAAGTTTTATGAGCCTGGAGGATTTTAAAGAAAAATCCGTATCTCTTTGGAAGATTCTGTTATTTCTCACTGCAGGTATGGTTTATCTGCTGGTTTTTCAAACCATTTTGCAGTCTCAGAATCTATCTTTTTATACTTTTGCATCTTTACTCCCTGGTATTGCCCTGCTTTTTTTTACGAAACTATCCCAGGGAGCAATTGGAGCCGCCGATGGACTGATTGTCCTTGGCCTTGGACTCTGGCTCGGATTCTGGGAATTACTTGGAATTCTGTCTGGTGCTTTCTTTCTTGCTGCTTTTGTAGCCGGCTTTCTCCTGGTCTTTCAAATAAAGCGAAAAAATGACTCCATACCATTTATTCCCTTTCTGGTTCTTGGTATGTGCAGCAGTTTTCTGATTTCCTGAAAAGGAGTACTGTTCCAATGAAAATTTCATCTTTTACAAATCCGAAACTTACAGGAAGCTACACGGTAGAAACTGCCTGTCTGAGCGGTCTTTTTCTTCTGGTTGTTTTTTCTTCCCTTTTTCTTATATTAGGGACTTCTTTAAAAGGAACCGGTACCATGACTGCTCTTGAGGCTGCTGAAGCAGGAAGTATGGAAGCCGTAAGAAAAAACAAAAATGCGACGTCAGCTGCTTCTTCTCATATTCCAGAATCCTCTTCTCATTATTCCATTACAGAAAACAAACAGGAGATTTGTATATCCTTTGAAGACGTCCTGACTTTCCCTCTGCCTGGTCTCAGATGGCATATAAAAGGGACTGCACAGACAAACATCATTCGTCCTGTTTTATTCATTGAAAAAGTAAAGCTGGCAAATGCGCTCAGAAACAGCCTGACTGCTGATTAAGGAGGGACTATGGAAACGTTGTACAGAAGAGAACTGAATCACAGCTATTTGGTTCTCAAAACCGACACACCACATTCTTTTACCGACTATTGCACGAAAATGCTTTTATGCAATCCGATTGATGGTTTGCTCCCTTGTAATCTTCGAACGATTGATGGTGAATCCTTTCTCTATTATGAAATCACTTCCCACCAGAGTCTGTATCAGATTTATGAAAACAAAAAATTCAAATCACAGGATCTCCTGCTCCTTTTCGAATCTGCTGCCCGTACCATGGAACACATGGAAGATTATCTGATTGATTCCTGTCTGATTCTCTTTCATCCGCAATATATCTATATGGATGCAGAAAGAAAAAACTATCAGTTCTGTTGCTTTCCTTTTTCTGTTCCTGATCAGGAAAACAGTTTTTTATCTCTGACCGAATATATTTTGCCCAAAATTGATCATGAAGACTCCGATGCTGTAGTATTCGGATATGGAATCTATAAGGACAGCACCCTGGAACCTCCCAGCCCTGAAATGTTGCGGAAATCCCTGAACAAAAAACCTCTGAAACAAAAAGAAAAAATCCGGGAACCAGTCCCGGATTATACAGAAACAGAAATAAAACACCAACAGGCACTGGATGCCTTTTTCCTTGATGAGGAAGAGGAAGAGACCTCTCCCTTATGGTGGTTATGGGGTTGCCTGCTTACAGTAGCAGCTCTGTCTGCCTGTGCCGGTCTTCTGCTTCATTACCGACTGGCCTCACTTTTTCAGACAATCCTCGGTCTTTCTGTTATTTTCTTTTTTGGTGGTGGTGCACTCCTGTTTTATTTTTTAAAAAACAAAGGGAAAAAAGCTTCTCCTCCTCAGGAGAATCCGGTTCCGGAAATACACACGCCTATTGATGTCCAACCAGTTCTTCCTGAACCGCAATCGGAACCAGACGATTGTTTTACTGTTTTGCTCCGTCCGGAATCCCCTTCGTTCCCATCTCTTTTTATTCAAGAACCAGACAAGGAACGTACGGTTCCTTTATCAAAGGACCTTCTGCTTATTGGAAAACATCCGGCAACTGCTGATATCTGCATTTCTGCTCCCGGTGTAAGCCGCATACATGCACAAATACGATGCAGCGATTCCCACTATTATCTTATGGATCTCAACTCTAAAAACGGGACTCAGGTAAATCAGCAAATGCTCAATCCCCAGGAAGAATACTTACTTCAGGATAACGATCAACTGCGCTTTGGAGAAATAAAGGCGGAATTTCGAAAAAATTAAAGAAAAATCAACAACAGTGTCATACATAAAATATCCGATTCCAATCAGAGACAAAGTTCCAAAAAATCAATCGGTACAAGAAAAAATAGCTTCGAATCAAAATCCATTTTGCTGAAATTTGTAACAATGGCGCAAGGAAACATAACCTTCACCACCAATGCGGAAACTACATGAAAATCTTTCTTTTCTATCTCAGACATCTGTTTCCCTATCTTTTTCTGTAAAATCCACAAATTTAGCGTTTACCACCTGTGCCAGTGCATTTGGATTTACCAGAATCGTAGAACCGATTCTTCCTCCGCTTACATAAATCGTATCAAACTGTTGTGCACTTTCCTGAATAATAGTCGGATATAATTTTTTCATCCCAAGCGGACTGCATCCTCCTCGAACATAACCTGTGATTTTTGTAATATCTTTCACATGGATCATTTCAATGGATTTTTCACCAAGAATCCTGGCTGCCGCCTTCAAATCTACTTCCTCTGCAATCGGAATTACCAGAACATAATACTCTTTGCTCTTTCCCTGCGCTACCAGCGTCTTAAATGTCTGTTCTACAGGAGTTCCTGTTTTTTCTGCTGTATGAAGCCCATCAATGAATTCATCACATTCATAACTGATGGTTTCATAAGGAATCTTATTCCTTTCCAGAATTCGCATGGCATTTGTCTTTCCTTCTTTGTCTTTGTTTTTTGCCATTTTCTCACCTTCTTACATTTTTTCTTTCTGCACATACTATAATAAAAAAGAAAGGAAGTATGTGCATGGTTTATACAGATCAATATCATATAGAATCCAGTTCGGTCAACGACCTTGACGGACTCGCGGCAACGGAAATGACTGGTTTGATCTACAAAGCTCCCGTATGTTCCGATGAACTGGATTCTTATAAAAGTATCTATCCGTTCTGCCCCGGTCAGTATACAGAAGACTGATTCTTAAGTTGTTTCTTCACTAGAAGAATTGTCCTTCTGACTTTCTGTTTTAAAACTACGGGGAGTCAGAAGCGGCTCAAAATACTCTTTTATACTCTCCAGGTTAAATGTATCCTGGGAATACTCATGAATTCCATGATTCTTTGCCATATCTTCCGTATAGTCCGAAAGTTTATATACGGAACAATTCGTTTTGCCTTTGTCATAATGCATAACAAGCGGAACAAGCGAATAATCGGTAACGGATACTTTTCCCGTTTCCGGATCTTTCTCCAAAGTAAAATCCGCCATTCCCTCAAGCAGTTCCGGAATAGCTTCCTGTGTAGAAACAAAATTTCCAAGAGAATAATACACCAGCATAGAATTGCCATCTGGTCTTTCCTTCATTCCAAAGGCTCTGACTACATGCGGATGGGAACATATGGCAATATCTACTCCCTGTTCTGCAAGAAAATCCATTCTCTCTTCGGTTTCCTCATCTACTTCTGTCACATCTTCTGTTCCTGTATGCAGAAAAACAATTACGATATCTGCCATTGTTTTTGCTTTCGCCACATCCTGTTTTACCGTTTCTTCCTCGTAAAGATCTACACAATAGCTTTCACTTTCCGACATCTGTGCAGACTCGTTCAAAGTAAACGTGTAATTCATCATGGCAATTTTAAAGTTCTTTTCTTCTATTACCTGAACCCGGTTTTTATCCTGATCTTCCTGATCCTGATGGATTCCTAATAAAGTAACGGCTGCATGTTTGTTTTTCCAGAAAGATACGGAATTAATGATGCCTGCCTTTCCTTTATCAAATGCATGATTGGTTGCCTGTGTTACAATATCAAATCCGGCTTTAACCAGTGCCTCTCCCCCTTCCAGCGGTGTGGCAAATTCCGGATAACCGGCTGCTTCATCGTGATTATTTACAAACGGTGATTCCTGATTGACGGCTGCCAGATCTGCATTTTCAATTTCTTTTTTCACGTTTGCATATAAGAAATCAAAGTTCCAATCCTCCGATTCTTCTGCTCCCTTTCCTTCTTCCAAAATGGAATCATGATACAGGTTGTCTCCTACTGCAACCATATGCAGTGTATTTTCTTCCTTCAGCCGCTTTGCTTCTTCCTCTGCTTTCTTTTCCTGTGCAGCCTTCGCAGCTGCCTCTGCCTCCTGCTTTTTATGATTTGCCTTTATAACAGAAGAGAAAATCACGATAACTGCTGCCAGAAAAACCATTCCCCCTATTATGATTTTCTGCCGAAGTACCTGTTTGCGGCGCTGTATTGCTCTCATTTTCTGACGTTTTCGCCGTTCTTCCAGTCGTCTTCTTTCTTCTTCATTCATAGATCCACCTCTTTCTTTTTTTATTTGTGAAATATTATATCAAAAATAACAGGAAACTCAACTGCATGCTTTGTAATTTTATCCAATACTTTTCTTTTTTCCTGCTGTTTTTTCTATTTGCGTACTTGTTTTCCTCGGTGTATCATACGGAATGGAAAGGATGTGGAATAAAGATGTCTTCAAAAAACAGAGACTATTTCTTTGATAATTATAAAGCATTGCTGATTGTATTAGTTGTAGTTGGTCATTTTATAGAACCCTGTTATCATAACAATGCAGTTCTGGAAGGTATGAAATGGTTTATCTTTTCTTTTCATATGCCTGCATTTGTCTTTATCTCAGGTTATTTTTCCCGAAAACCCGCTTCTTTTGGAAAACTTGTACAGAAACTTGTTATTCCTTATTTTATTTATGAATTGCTTTACTATTTTCTCTATATATTTATTATCCATAAAGATACCGGATTGTATTTTAACCGTCCCAAGTTTTCTCTCTGGTATATCATGGCACTGTTTTTCTGGCGTATGATCACCCCGTATCTGACCAGACTCAAAGGCCATATGTTTCTCGCTGTTCTTACCGGACTTCTGGTGGGTACGACAGAACTCGGAAATTTTTTCAGTATTCCCAGAATTCTTGTATTCTTCCCATTCTTCCTTGCAGGTTATCATTTCAAAAGGGAATGGTTTGAGACAATCCGAGAAAATGTCGGAAAACTTCTGCTGCTCCTTACCGGTATCCTCGCCGGTGGACTGACTTTTGTCTCTGTATTTCATATACATATGACTCCAAAAATCTTCTACGGAAGATATTCTTATCTGGACATGGAAACCAGTGATCCCGCAGGAATTATTGTCCGACTGACTTGCTATGGAATTTCTTTTCTCGCTATTTTTCTTATCAGCGTATGCATTCCAAGAACCCGTAAAAGGTATTCTCTTCTGGGTCAGCGTACCATGCCCATTTATCTGTTTCACGGACTTGTATACAGCATTTTGAAAGAAACACCTCTTCTGGAATCCGTTACTTCTTTATGGCAGGGAGGACTCCTTATCGTTTTCTGTGTGATGTTATGCTGGATTCTGGCTCAGGATATTCCGAATCAGTTTGTAACTCGCATTTCTTCTGTTCCAATATACAGAATTTCTCTTCCTCCTCTGAGTATCAATAAAAAAATTTAATATACAAAAAAACCTTCCGTATCTTTTTACGGAAGGTTTTCTTTTGCAGAAAAAATCAGATCCTGTTTACGCCTGTCTCTCTTGCAGCTTTTGCTACTGCTTCAGATACTGCTTTTGCCACACGTTTGTCAAACGGATTCGGAATAATGTAATCAGCTGCCAGATCTTTTTCATCAATCAGATTTGCAATTGCATAAGCTGCTGCTACTTTCATTTCGTCGTTGATATCTTTTGCTCTTACGTCAAGGGCACCACGGAAAATTCCCGGGAATGCCAGAACATTATTAATCTGGTTAGGGAAATCACTTCTTCCTGTACCAATCACTGCAGCCCCTGCTGCTTTGGCCAATTCCGGCATAATTTCCGGTACCGGATTTGCCATTGGGAAAAGAATCGGATCCGGTGCCATGGATTTTACCATTTGCTCTGTCACAGTTCCCGGTGCAGATACACCGATAAATACATCTGCTCCTTTAATCACTTCTGCCAGTGTTCCCTTTTCTTTATCACGATTGCAGATTTTTGCCATCTCCCGCTTTTCAGCATTCAGATCCTCGCGGCCTTCATAGATCGCACCTTTTCTGTCACACATAATTACCCGTTTCAGGCCAAGACTTACCAACAATTTGATAATTGCAATTCCTGCTGCACCTGCACCGGAAGTAACCACTTTGATCTCATCCAGTTTTCTTCCGGTCAGCTTCAATGCATTCAAGAGAGCCGCTGCTGTTACCACTGCTGTTCCATGCTGGTCATCATGAAAAATAGGAATATCACAGCATTCTTTCAGCTTTCTTTCTATTTCAAAGCAACGAGGTGCCGAGATATCTTCCAGATTGACACCGCCGAAACTTCCTGCAAGCAGACGAACAGTATTTACAATGTCATCTACCTCTTTACTTCTTACACATAAAGGAAATGCATCCACATCCGCAAATTCTTTGAATAATACACATTTCCCTTCCATAACCGGCATACCGGCTTCCGGACCGATATCACCAAGTCCAAGTACAGCACTTCCGTCTGTCACAACCGCTACCATATTATGACGTCTTGTATATTTATAAGACAAATCCACATCTTCTGCAATTTTCAGACATGGTTCTGCAACACCAGGTGTATAGGCAACAGACAGATCTTCCGGTGTTTCCACTTTCGCACGACTGATTACCTCAATTTTACCATTCCATTCTTCGTGTTGTTTTAAAGCAAATTCCTTTGCATCCATGGGCTTTTCTCCTTTTCTTCTTTTACAATATTTGCATATCTATTTTAGCATAGATAAAAAACATTGTAAATCAGGGAATTCGCCACAAATTCCAGTGAAAATAAGTAGCCAGAAGACGGATTACCACTGTTACGATCAATCCGAGAATGGCTCCTGCTGCTTCTCCGATCGAAGCACGGCAGACCACACAGACAATTCCGCCCGCAATCGACGCACATGCATAAATATGACGCACAAGAATGTAAGGTGTTTCTCCTGCCATAATATCACGTAGGACACCGCCTCCAACACCGGTAAGGACACCTACAAAAGTGAAGAAAAATGCATTATTTTCATGCATCACATTTGCAGCAGCCTGTATACCGACCACTGTAAAAATACCAAGTCCCAATGTATCACAGAGCATCATAATGGCATCGTAATACTGGTATTTGATTTTCGAACGAAGAATGAACGGATTCGTATATACAATTACGAAAAGCAGCGTAGAGGTGATAACTGCAAACAGAATATAAACCGGTTTCGAGAAAGCGGAAGGGGGCGTCACTCCCAGAATTACATCTCGCATCATTCCACCTCCTACGGCTGTGGTGGCACCGAGCACATTTACACCAAAAATATCCATTTTTTTCTGAATCGCAATCATCGCACCGGACGAAGCAAAAGCAATCGTACCGATAATTTCAAGAATAAGCGTAAAAGTATCCATATTGTCCTCCCTGTAAAAACAACTGTAAGTGCGAGGAAAAACCTCAAAATGTCTTTCTTTTCAATTACTTTCAGTATATCACGAATACGTAAAAAAAACATCGGTAATGAAAAAAGTCAGAAAAAGTCCGCATTCAACGGACATTTCAACACACAGGAATCCACAATAAATTTTCTGTTCCATTCTTTTTCTATAAGTGCTATACTAATTCCAGAATAGCAATCTAAAAAAAGGGAGATGTTCCAAATGAGTAAAATTGATGAAGTAAGAAAAGCTATGGTATCTGCAATGAAAGCCGGTGACAAAGAAAGAAAAGATTCTCTGTCCATGCTGTTATCTGCCCTGAAAAATAAAGCAATCGACAAACGAGAAGACCTGACAGAAGCAGAAGAAAACGAAGTTGTATTAAAAGAGATCAAACAGACAAAAGAAACGCTTGAGCTGACTCCGACAGACAGAACAGATATTATCGACGAATGCAGCAAACGAATTGCTGTATATGAGGAGTTCGCACCTAAAATGCTGAATGAATCGGAGATTCGAGATGTAATCGCAGGTGTTTTAAAAGAACTGGAAATTGAAGCTCCTACCGGTAAAGATAAAGGTCGTATTATGAAAGTGCTCATGCCAAAAGTAAAAGGAATCGCTGATGGAAAACTGGTCAATCAAGTACTTGGAAGCATGATGCAGTAACGATTCTCAAATAAAAAACTGTCGTCCCAAGAATCCATTGATTCTTGGGACGACAGTTTTTTATTTTACAATTCCTCTTTACTTGTCTTTTTCCCAGATCAGGCGGAACGTACTTCCTTTTTTCAGTGTACTTTCCAGTTCGAGCTTGGCTCCAAGAAAAGCTGCTCCATGTTTTACAATGGAAAGTCCCAGACCGGTTCCTCCTACTTCTTTTGAATGACTCTTATCCACTCTGTAGAACCGTTCGAAAATGCGTGTTTTCTCTCCCTGAGAAATTCCCAGACCGGTATCTGCTACAGAAATACTAACCGCATGTTTTCCATTCAGAACTGTAACTGTAACGTTACCATCTGTTCGGTTATATTTCACTGCATTATCACACAGATTTGCAAGTACCTCATCCAAAATCGGCTCTACTGTCGAGAGTACTGCATGTTCTCCTTCCAGATACAGAGAAATTCCTTTTTTTTCTGCCGGCTCCTTGAACCGCTCCAGAATATTTTTTGCCAATACATATACATCCACATCTTCTTTCTGATATGGAAGACACCCTTCGTCAAGCTGGGAAATCTTAATTACATCTCCTACAAGTGTAATCAGTCTTTGGGCTTCATCGAAAATTTTTCCTGCAAAAATTTTCACATCCTGAGGTTTTACAAATCCATCCTGAATAATTTCCGCAAATCCTGAAATAGAGGTAAGAGGGGTTTTCAGTTCATGGGATACATTTGCGGTAAATTCCCTTCGCAGATTTTCTCTCTGGATTTTTTCTGTGATGTCTACCAGCAGCAGGACTCCTCCTGTAACGGCTCCATCTGAAAATACAGGATTTCCTGTAACCTGACAGTAATTATCACCAACACGCAGGATGGTTTCTCCATGCTTTCCTGCCAGTACTGCATCCACTGCCTGACGAAAAGGTTCACTTCTGTTTAAAGAAAATACACTTTGCCGTTTCTGCATTCCGGATGCTGCCAAAAGATTCCGGGCACTGGAATTGCAGGAAAGCAAATCTGTCTGATTATCAATTACCAGCAGGCCTTCGCTCATATTTTCTGTTATAATAGAAAACTCTTCCTGCTGTCTTCTTGCATCTGCAATCTGTTTTCCAATCGTTTTCTGCTGTTTATTGATTTTTGTAAGCAAAGGAGCAATTTCCTCATAGGTCTCTGCCTGCTCCGGATGATCAAAATCCACTTCATTCAACGGTTCTACAATCCGTTTTGTCAATCTGGACGCAAAGACTGCTCCCATAACTGCCATAAGCAATACCACATAAATCAAGGGAAGAAAGAGTTCTTTCAAAATGGCAGCTACTGTATATTGATTACTGGATACCCGAAGAATCTGACCGTTCGAAAGCTTTTTCGCATAATAAACGGTCTTCTCCATTAAAGTATCTGACTGTCTCACAGACTTTCCTGTTCCAGTTTCCATAGCTGCTTTTACTTCTTTTCTTTCTCCATGATTTTCCATACTTTTTGCATCTGCCTTATTATCAAAAAGAACGGTTCCGTCACTATCAATTAAAGTAACTCTGGCAGCCTCCAGAGGAAGACTTTCGAAAGCTGCTTCCCCTTCTTTTTCCACAGCAACTGCAAGATAAGAAGCTTCCGCTTTCAGCTCCTTTTCCAACTGATTTCCAAAAAAATGATACAAAATGCCCATCAAAAAAGCCAATCCTGCAATGACGCAGGTAACTGAAACAAGCATAATGGATCGGAAAATGCGTTTTTTCATACGGTTTTTCCTCCGATTTTATATCCAATTCCCCGCACAGTTTTAATATATTTTCCTGCACTTCCAAGCTTCTGCCGCAAGGTGCGTACATGCACATCAATGGTGCGGCTTTCTCCGTCAAATTCATATCCCCAGATCCGGTCCAGAAGCTGAGACCGCGAAAATACCGTCTCCTGCTTGGAAAGCAGAAGACAGAGCAATTCGAATTCTTTTAAAGTTAAGGTAACTTCTTTTCCATCCACACGAACCACATGTCTGGATGGAGATACCGTAAGCTCACCAAGAATATATTCCTGAGGCTTTTCCTGCCCTTCTGTTCTTCTGAGCAATGCACGGACACGGGAAATCAGCTCCATCATCCGAAAAGGCTTTGGAATATAATCATCTGCCCCGCTGTCAAGTCCCATAACCGTATCATACTCACTTCCTTTTGCAGTCAGCATAATTACCGGAAGCTTTCCTGTCTCTTGAGAAGACCGAAGTTTCTTCAAAATACTCAGCCCATCTTCTTCGGGCAGCATAATATCCAACAATACCAGAGACGGGGTCGTGACTTCCATCGCCTTCCAGAATTGTGACGGTCTGGAAAATCCTTCTGCTTCCAGGCCCTGACTATTCAGTGTATAAATAACCAGCTCTCTGATATTTTCGTCATCTTCTACCAGATAGATCAACTTCCTCACCCCGTTTTCTTATTGTTCCAGATGATGTTCACTGCTCTGGTGAATTCCTGTAATGGAATATTCTACCCATTCTGCCACATTTACTGCATGATCACCAATTCGTTCAAAATACTTTGCTGCCATAAGAATATCAAGCGCTGCTTTGATATCTTCTTTTTTATCACAGATTGATACAAGGATCTCTTCTTTAATTTTATTAAACAGATCATCTACGATATCATCCGAAGCGATGACTTTCCCTGCCTGTTCCAGATCATTGTTCACAAATGCATCCACACTTCCTGTTACCATACGGATGGTCGCTTTTGCCATATCGTGAATCTGAACTTTACTTTTTATATCACTGTTAGCGATATAAGGAGCAAGATCGGAGATATCCGCTGCCTGGTCTCCGATTCTCTCCAAATCAGATATCATCTTCAATGCAGCCGATATGAGTCTTAAATCTCTTGCAACTGGCTGCTGCTGCAAAAGAAGACGCATACAGATATCCTCTATTTCCCGCTCTTTCGCATCTATTTCACTTTCCAGTGCAAATACTTTCTGCTGTCTGTTTCTTTCCTGTGTTTCCAGTAAATCGCAGGCCAGAGTAATCGCTTCTTCACACAGGCCTCCCATTTTAATCAGTTCTACATGCAGAAGCTCGAGCTGTCTGTCAAATCTTGTACGCATATCAACCAAACCTCCCTGTAATATAATCCTCTGTCCGTTTGTCCTTTGGCATGGAGAAAATCTGTTCTGTTTCTCCGAATTCCACAATCTCTCCCAAAAGGAAAAATGCAGTTTTATCAGAAATACGAGCTGCCTGCTGCATATTGTGGGTAACCATGACAATGGTATAATCCTGTTTCAGTTCCATTGCCAGTTCTTCTATTTTCGATGTGGAAATAGGATCCAGAGCCGATGTTGGCTCATCCATAAGCAGGACTTCCGGATGTACTGCCAGCGCTCTTGCAATGCAAAGTCTCTGCTGCTGTCCACCGGACATCCCAAGTGCATTACTCTTTAATCGATCCTTTGTCTCTTCCCAGATTGCTGCATCCCTAAGAGACTTTTCCACAATATCATCCAGTTTTGTTTTCGAGTGAATTCCATGTGTACGAGGCCCATAAGCAATGTTATCATAAATACTCATAGGAAAAGGATTTGGTTTCTGAAATACCATACCCACTCTTTTTCTCAGAAGATTCACATCCATTCTTCCGTATATGTCTTCTCCATCCAGAAGCACATCCCCTTCAATCCGACAACCTTCCACCAAGTCATTCATACGATTGAGCGATTTTAAAAGAGTAGACTTTCCACAACCAGATGGTCCGATAAATGCAGTAATTTCTTTTTCCGGAATATTGATATTGATATTTTTCAATGCCTTAAAATCCGAATAATACAAATCCAGATTTTTCACTGCTATTTTTTCTTTATTCATTGTTATTTTCCTTTCGTCAGTTTTTTAGCCAATGCACCGGATCCCCAGTTAATCAACAATACAAGCAAAAGCAAAATGACAGAAACCGCATAAGCCTGATCCATATATAATCCTTCTCTGGACAGATTATACATATGCACAGCCAGTGTGGAACCGGATCCCATAATACTGGAGGGCACATTTGCAACTGCACCTGCTGTATAAATCAATGCTGCTGTTTCCCCTACGATTCGACCTACCGCAAGAATCACGCCTGCCAGAATACCAGGAATCGCACTTGGAAGAACAATACGAAATACCGTACGAAGTTTTCCGGCACCCAGTCCGAAACTGCCCTCCCGGAAAGAATCCGGTACAGACTTTAATGCCTCTTCTGTAGTACGCATAATCAGAGGCAAAATCATAATAGAAAGTGTCAATGCTCCTGCCAGAAGTGAATATCCCCATTTAAGAGCCGTTACAAAAAACAGAGCACCAAACAAACCGTATACAATAGAAGGAATACCGGACAGAGTCTCTGTTGTCAATCGAATGACTTTCACAAGCTTATTGCCTCTTTTTGCATACTCCACCAGATAAATGGCAGAAAAAATTCCGAGCGGAACTGCAATGAGTAAAGAGAGAAACGTTACCACCAGTGTATTGATGATCGATGGAAGCATGGAAGCATTTTCCGAGGTATAGGTCCAGGAAAAAAGTTCCAAAGTCAGATGCGGAACTCCATTGATCAATATATAAGCAATGAGAAATAATAATACGGAAAAGGTAATAACAGCAGAAAGAAGTACAAGAATCATAAGGATCATAGAGCCCGGTGTCCTGGTATATTCTTTCAGTTTCTGACCTGGGGTTTTCTTATTACGCATGACTACCATCCCCCTTATTCAATAATGCAACACAGAAGTTAATAATCAGTATGAACACAAACAATACCACACCGGTAGCAATCAATGCCTCTCTGTGAAGATCTGCTGCATAGCCCATTTCCAGTACAATGTTGGATGTCATTGTACGGACACCTCTTAAAATACCAGCCGGCATACGGGCCTGATTTCCGGCTACCATTACAACCGCCATAGTTTCTCCAATAGCACGTCCCACTCCAAGTACAACACCTGCAATCACTCCTGATTTTGCTGCCGGAAGCATAACCATAAAAATACTTCTCTCATGGGTCGCTCCCAGTGCCAGCGATCCTTCATAATAACTTCTTGGCACAGCACGCAGCGCTGATTCACTGACGCCGATAATCGTAGGCAAAATCATAATTCCCAGCAGTACCGCTGCTGTCAGCATACTGCTTCCGTTTCCTTTCTGAAAAAGTTCCCGTACAAAAGGAACCAAAACGACCAGACCAAAGAAACCATATACAACAGATGGGATTCCTGCCAGTAATTCTGTGGCTGATTTCAGAAATGGATATATTTTTTTCGGACAATACTCTGCCATAAAAACGGAAGTCAGAATCCCAATCGGAACACCAATTATAATTGCTCCTGCAGTTACATAGATACTTCCCATGATCATAGGAAGAATACCATAAATATTGTTGCCCGGTTTCCATCTGGTACCGAGAAGGAATTTAAAAAGTCCGATTTCTTTCATAGCCGGAATACCGTTTACAAACAAAAACAGACAAATCAGAGCAACTGCCAGTATGGATGCGCAGGCAGCCAAAAAAAAGACTGCCTGCATAATCTGTTCTTTATGTTTTTTCATAATTATTGATCCTCTCAGATTTTTCTCTGCTTATAGTATAAGCTACACTAAGAGAAGCGCTTAATTCAGCGCATCCTCCCATGTAAGAACATCACCTGTAAAGATAGATTTTACCTGATCAGAAATCATATCATCCGTTGGATTGTCATTATTTACAACGACTGCAATTCCATCAAGTGCAATAACTGTAGGAGTAAGTCCCTGTTCCAGTTCAGAATCTTTCAATTCTCTGGATGCCATACCGATTTCGCATACTCCGTCTATGGTATTCTGCATACCAGTTGTAGAATCACTTGTCTGAATTTCAATTTCCACATTACTGTTTGCACTTGCATACGCTTCTTTCAGTTTCTCCATTACCGGAGATACAGAAGAAGATCCTGCAACTACTACCTTTCCGGAAGCACCATTTGAAGCATATGCCTGTGTATCATCAAGCGGAATGTATTTATTATCTGCTACCACTTCCTGTCCTTCTGTACTCAGAATAAAATTGACAAAATCCTGTGCTGCATCACTGAGTCCTTCTTTTACTGCAATATTAAAAGGTCTGGAAATTTTGTAAGTGCCTGCTTTGATGTTGTCTGCTGTTGCTTCTGTGCCGTCAATCTTCAGAGCTTTCACAGTATCATCCAGAGATCCAAGAGAAATATAACCGATGCTGTATTCATCCTGTGCCACTGTAGACATCATAACAGAAGTACTGTTTGTAATATTTGCTTCTTCTGTTGTCATATCTACTTTCTCACCGTCTACTTCTTCCTGAATACCAAACAGTTCAATAAAAGCACCTCTTGTACCAGAACCGTCTTCTCTGGAAACCACTGTAATATCTCTTGTACTGTCCCAGTCGCCTGCATTTGTATCAGCTTCTGTAGTGGTATCCGTTTCTGTAGTTGCATCAGCTTCTGTATTTGTATCAGAAGCATTACCTGAATCTGTGCTGCCTCCACATGCAGTCATTCCAAGTGCCATAATTCCTGTCAATACCAGTACTGCTAATTTTTTCTTCATATTCTTTTATTCTCCTTTTTTCCTTTTCATTTTTTACTTTTTTGTATTTCCTTGTTACGAATTACAGTATGAAGGAAACAGGTAAAATACAAAATCTTTCTTTTGTTAAAATCACGTTAAAAAAACAAAGCATTTCCTGCTGCTGGTTTTACATTTTCAAAGGTTTGCCTGTTTTACCACTATTCTTTCCCAATCTCTCTATTTTTTTGTAAATTTTTTGTAAAATCAGCAAAAAAGAAAATCAGGCAGAGCTCTGAATGAGCCCTTGCCTGATTCTCCTTTATTTATATTCTTCCATTTCAGCATCTCTTCTGGTTCTTTGTACAGTAAATCGAGCTGATTTTTACATTTTCCCATTTTTGCCACTGCTTTCCCACGTACTACCTGAATAAACTGATCCGTATCCTCATGAATTTCCAATCCGATTTCTCCACATGGAGGAATACACATTCGTGTCATCTGCAGATTACATCCAGTCCAGACAGCCGTACGAAAATTTGTATTTTCTACCGTTATTTGTTCCATATTTACCAGATACGGACACGGTCCGTGATCACAATTCATATCTCAAACGCTCTGCTTAACTCTTTACAATTATCCTATGCAAGTAACTGGTACCTGTGATTATCGTTCACAGGTAGGATCTTCAATCAGAGTTGCTGCCATGAACTCGTGTTTATGTGCCGGCATTCCATCCACAGAAGTAACATCCTTCAGAAAATGCACATGTCTTCCGCACCCTACTTCAATAGCGGGACCAGATGTTCCGCAGAATTTATGATAATGTCCATTACAGGAATCAGTGGAAAATCGAATCTCGTGTACGTGTGTTCCATCACAGGGGATTGCTTCCCCGGATACAATTGCAAAGCGATGATTATGCGCATATTCACAGCATCCCGCAACCCTCACACTTCCCTGCACTTCATGAACATGTTGTTTCGGCGGTCTTGGTTTTTGCATTTCGTTTGACATTAGGAAAACTCCTTCAATTAATTATTTGATATTACATTATAATTTATGAAATCGGCTTCTGAAATGTTCTGTTTTCTTTTGCGTTCTCATATTTATAAAGTAAAATAGCAGGTATGTGTCTCTCTATACATACCTGCTATTTTAACAAATTTTACTCTTTATTCAAAATAAATGGTCTTATGGTATTTCATTCATGAAGCAAACGTCCTTCGGGTTTTCATAGGATTATTTTCCCTGCATTCTCTTGATCACCTTAAGTCGGGTGAATTCTTCTCTTTCTTTTTCTTCCAACGCATTGCTGATTGACTTTGTCAATTCCTCATATCGTGGAATTGTAATGTTCTTCAGTGCATTGGCACGTTTCTGCGTTTTCTTGATGTTTACCGCCAATCGATATGCAGAATTCTCTACTGCTGAAAGCCGAATCGTCAGTTGTTTCACCTTTTCAAAAGCTGCTTTTGCTTCATCCAAGGACGCTTTTGTCCCATAATAAGCATACGTAGGTGCGCCAGAAGACGCATCTGCCTGCACAAGCGGAATTTCTGTTCCCATAACACTTCTTGTTTTGATCCGGATAGAATTTTCCACAGGAACTGTTCTGGAAATTTCCTGCACATAGCTGATTCCGATATCCATATTTGCCTTCTGCAGCGCTGCATAGGCCGTACGGAAAGTAATGTCAATCTGAGACTGAATATCTTTTGCCTGATCGATCAGATCCATTAATTCTTTAATCAGGATATTCCGCTTTTTATCCATCAGGTCAAAGCCCTGCCGGGACAATGCCAGAGAATTTTTTGCCAGTATCAGATTACCCTTAGTAGGGAAGGTATTCGGATCCATAACATCATCCTCTCTCTAATTGTTCTTCCTGTTCCGGATGATAATATTTATCCAGTATCTTTGTATCAATACGGTCAAGTTCTTCTCTTGGAATCATTCCAAGAAGTTTCCATCCAAGATCCAATGTTTCCTGAATGGTACGGTTCTCATCCGGTCCCTGTCCTACAAACCGATGCTCGAAAGCATTTCCGAATTCCAGATATCTTTTATCAAGAGGAGACAGCTCATCTTCACCGATAACCGATGCAAGAGCTCTTGCATCTCCCACTTTTGCATAGCAGGAAAACAGCTGATTTGCTACATCCTGATGATCTTCTCTTGTGTATCCTTCTCCGATTCCATCCTTCATCAGACGGGACAGAGAAGGAAGTACATTAATCGGCGGATAAATTGCCTGCCCATGAAGCTGACGTTCCAGAACGATCTGCCCTTCTGTAATGTATCCCGTAAGATCCGGAATCGGATGTGTAATATCGTCATTTGGCATAGTAAGAATCGGAATCTGTGTAACAGATCCGGTTCCGCCACGTACAATACCGGCACGTTCATAAAGTGTTGCCAGTTCACTGTACAGGTAACCGGGATAACCTTTTCGGGACGGAATCTCCCCTTTGGAAGAAGAAACTTCTCGCATAGCCTCTGCAAAAGATGTAATATCAGTAAGAATAACAAGAATGTGCATCCCTTTTTCAAATGCAAGATACTCTGCTGCTGTAAGAGCTACTTTAGGTGTAATCAAACGTTCTACCACCGGGTCATTCGCCAGATTCAGATACATCACCACATGATCTGCTACACCGCTCTCCTCAAAGGTTCTGCGGAAAAATTCTGCCACATCATATTTTACACCCATTGCTGCAAAAACAATGGCAAATTTCTCATCACCGTCCCCGCCAAGAGATGCCTGCTTTACAATCTGCGCAGCAAGCTGGTCATGAGGAAGACCGTTTCCTGAGAATATAGGCAGTTTCTGTCCACGAATCAATGTTGTCAGTCCATCAATGGCAGAAATACCTGTTTGAATAAAGTTTCTGGGATATTCTCTTGTTACGGGGTTTAACGGAAGACCGTTAATATTCAGTCTCCGTTCCGGAATCACAGATCCAAGCCCGTCTATCGGCTTTCCGATTCCATTAAAGGTTCTTCCCAGAATATCCGGAGACACCTCTACTTCCATTGGATGTCCTGTTAATTTTGTATGCGTATTCAAAAGAGACATATTTTCTGTTCCCTCGAATACCTGAATCACTGCTTTATCTTCATACACTTCTACAATACGACCGATTTTTTTTGTGCCGTCATCCATCTTGAATTCAACAATTTCATCAAAAGCGGCGTCCTGCACCCCTTCCAGCACAACAAGAGGGCCGTTAATTTCACTTAAGCCAAGATATTCAATTGCCATATCGTTCCCTCCTTATGCATTTTTTTCCATGACAGCGTCATAAAAACCATCGACTGCTTTCATATAATCATCCATCATTTCCAGTTTATTATTTGGCACATCATACTTGATGGCAATGACTTTTTCAAAAATATTTTCACTTCTCAGCACCGACATCGGCATTCCCATAGCAATCAGACTTCTGCATTTCTGATTCAGATAAAGAATAACTTCCATCATTTTAAACTGTTTTTTCAGAGATACACAGGTGTCATCCGGATGGAATGCATTTTGCTGAAGAAATCCCAGACGAATCACACGTGCGATTTCCAGTGTAAGTTTCTGATCATCTGGAAGTACATCACTTCCGATCAGTTTAACAATTTCCATAAGACTGCTTTCCTGATTGAGAATAGCCATAATCTTATTTCTGTCTTCCACAAATTTCGGAGATACATGTTCCCCGTACCAATGTGCCAGATCATTCAGATATTCACTATAACTTGTCAGCCAGTGAATCGCCGGGAAATGACGGGCATAAGCAAGCGATTTGTCCAATCCCCAGAAACAACGGACAAATCGTTTGGTATTCTGAGTCACCGGTTCAGAAAAATCACCTCCCTGAGGAGATACCGCTCCGATAATCGATACGGAACCTTCTGTACCATTAAGATTCTGCATCATTCCCGCTCTCTCGTAAAATGCTGACAACCGGGAAGCAAGATACGCCGGGAAACCTTCTTCAGCCGGCATTTCCTCCAGACGTCCTGACAATTCACGTAAAGCTTCTGCCCATCGTGAAGTAGAATCTGCCATGATTGCCACATCATATCCCATGTCTCTGTAATACTCTGCAAGGGTAATTCCTGTGTAAATCGATGCCTCACGGGCTGCCACCGGCATATTTGAGGTATTGGCAATCAATGTAGTACGTGCCATCAATGCATTTCCTGTTTTGGGATCATGAAGCTTTGAAAAATCTTCAAGAACCTGTGTCATTTCATTGCCACGCTCTCCACATCCAATATATACAATAATATCTGCATCCGACCATTTGGCGATCTGATGCTGTGTCATAGTCTTTCCTGTACCAAATCCTCCCGGTACTGCTGCAGTTCCTCCTTTTGCAATAGGGAACAAGGTATCCAAAATACGCTGTCCAGTCACAAGAGGAACCGTAGCCGGATATCGTTTACTGGTAGGTCTTGGAATACGGATTGGCCATTTCTGTGCCAGCTTCAGGGGATATTCCGTACCATCTGCCTGCAGCACTGTCCCCAGAACCTCATTGACTGTATAAGAACCATCCGCCACGATCTTAATAAGCGTTCCCTCTACATAAGGAGGAACCATAGATTTATGCACAATAGAAGGCGTTTCCTGGGTCGTTGCAAAAACTGTACCGCCATGTACCTCTGTGCCTTCTTTTAAAACCATCTTTACATCCCATTTTTTTTCTGTATCGAGAGAATCCACCTGCATACCTCGGGAAATATATTTTCCCGACTGTTCTGCGATAACAGAAAGAGGACGCTGGATTCCATCAAAAATGTTATCCAGAATGCCCGGGCCTAAAGTAACAGAAATCGCATCTCCTGTTGCAGTGACTGTTTCCCCCGGTTTCAGACCACTGGTCTCTTCAAACACCTGAACGGTAGTCGTATCTTTTGTCAGGGCAATTACCTCACCCACAAGATTTTCTTTTCCCACATATACCATTTCAGACATTTTGAAACCTGTATTTCCCTTCAGATAAATGACAGGGCCATTGATGCCATAAATAACACCTGTTTTATTCATTCAGCAGCCCTCCGTTAAAATTAAATTCTTCTTTTGCACTTTCAAACAGACTTGAAAATGTGTGGTCAATTAAAATATTTTTATCTGGAATCACTGCTTTCATTCCACCCATAAACGGCGTTTCGGAAAGAAGAACAGGAATTCCTGTCGTCGCAGTTACCGATTTTGCAATACCCTCATCTGCCGGTGTCAAATAAATTTCCACCTCATTCTCTCCTGCAACTTTTTTTGCTTCCCGAATTTTTTCTTCTATCCAGTTTACATATTCCGGACTTGCCATAAATACTTCCAATTTATCCTTAACATCTACAAACAGTTTTTCTCTTAATTCCTGCTGTTTCTTTGAAAGACGTCTCTTAATGTGAATCTGCTCTGCAGACAATGCTTTATTGATTTCGCGTTTTGCATTTTCAGATTCCAGTTTCAGCCGTTCGGCTGCGCTTTTGGTTTTTTCTTCTTTATGTTCTGCCAGCATCCGGGCAAGGGTTTCTCTGTAACTGTCCAGTTCCTTCTGGGATTCTTCCCTTGCACTGTCCATGGATACATCATAAAAATGCTGCAGCTTTTCTTCCGTTGTCATGTCGTTCACCTTCTAACTTTGATTTACAGTTTGAGTCCAATTGCTTCATTTACATAAGATATAATAAAGTCAGGAGCCCGACCGGTTCCATGTCGGTCAGGAATCTCAACAAGCAGAGGAAGTCTGTGATTCAAACGGACATCATCAATAATGTCCGGGAATTCTCTGCCGAATTTCTCTGTCAGCAGTATAATTCCATTTTCTTTGTCTGAAATGGCATTCTCCAGTGCTTTTTTGAGTTCTTCTCTTTCATGTACCACAACACCTTCTACACCGGCAAGCCTCATGCCGGTATAGGTGTCAATATTATCGCTGATCAAAAACATCTTCATAAGAATCCGTCACTTTCCGGTTATTTTTAACCAAGTCGTCCTAAAATCATAAATGAAATAATCAGACCATACAGAGCGATACCTTCTGCCATAGCTACAAAAATCATAGATTTACCAAACAGAGAACCATCTTCACTGATTGCTCCAAGTGCTGCACTTGCAGAACTTGCTACTGCGATACCGGAACCGATACCGGAAAGACCAGTAACCAGAGCTGCACCGATATAACCAAGACCGGTTGCAAGACCTGCCTGTGCACCCTCTGCTGCCGCATTTACACTTAATGTACCACCCAGCATCGTCAGGCTTGCCACGAACAGTGTTCCAAAGAAGAAGAAACAATTAATTCCCAGTGACGTTTTATAACGTTTTTTGTTTTTCTCCCCCAGAAAAAATGCACCAAATGGTACGATAATGCTCAGAATCAGAGCTGCTGCGATTGTGATTTGAATCATTGCTGTCATAATATTATTCCTCCTTAAATCCCTTTTTTATATTATTATTTTATTTTTCTCTGTTTCAAAAATGGTTTGAACTCACGTCCATCTCCTTTATAAAAACGACTGAACATTTCATAGTATTCCAGACGCAGAACCTGAATTCCTACAATCAGTCCTTCCATTGCACTCACAAAGGCGTTGCCAAGAATGATTACCAGCCAGTTGATCGTACCTCCGTCTTCTGCACCTGCAAGCATAAGAACGACTCCCATCATAGCTGCATGACTGACTGCAAACGCACCGATACGCACGAAAGACAATGTATTTGACAGATAGCTCAGCATAACCTCAAACAATTCAAAAAAGCTCTGTACAAAAAACATGGCCTTTCCCCCTTCAATTGCAGGGTTCTTTTTCTCTACGATCCTTGTAAGAGGTTCTTTTAACAGAATAAGAATCAGCGGAATTCCAAACATAACCCCAAGAACACCCGCTGCCGGAATTGTATGTCCTGTAAGAAACAGAAGGATTGTAACGGTAAGCGCACCGTAAAATACCAGACCACTGACTGCATTTTGACTAAAAACGATATTCTCCACATCTTTGCTGCGTAATGCATTGATGATATTCAGGATCATCGTAGCAAGAATCAGAAACATACCGAATACGATTGCCACTACAAATACGGTATTCATATTTCCGAGACCTGGAACTGCCGTCATAGCTTCTGTCGGCTTCAGCCAGATTGCCGGAAGAATATCTTCAAACCCAAACAAACTTCCGAACATAAATCCAAAGAATACGGAAAAGATTCCAGCCATTCCGATAATTGCTGCCAGATCCATATGTTTCACTTTATAAAGAATAAATCCGCCAATCACAAGAATCAGTCCCTGTCCTACATCTCCAAACATGGCTCCAAAAATAAACGAATACGTCAGTGCCACAAAAATCGTAGGATCGATCTCGTTGTACGCAGGAAGTCCGTACATTTTTACATACATTTCAAAAGGCTTAAAAATTTTCGGATTTTTCAGCTTTGTAGGCGGTTTCACATTCACATGATGCCTGTCGTCTTCTATAATGCAAAACAGTTTGGAATCATTTTCAATTTCCTTTTCAAAAGACTTGGCATCCTTTTCTGTCATCCATCCACACAAAATATAAAACGTCTCTTGATGTTCTTTCACACAGGCTGCCACCTTACGCACATCAAAATTAGAAGAAAGCGTGCTCAACACTTCCCTTGCTGAAAGAATTGCAGAAGACTCCTTCTCCAGAATTGCAGAAGCTTCTTTCTGACAGGATTCCATATTTCTGTCTATCATACTCAATTCTTCTTTCAGCTTATCATATACCTGCTGAGGGGTTCCTTTATAATAATCTTTCTTCAGGTAAACCCTTTCAAAATGTAAGGAAGAAAATACCGCATCTACTTCCTCCATTCTGGTCCAGGGAACAAAATAAACTCCCCATACATATTCATCTTCATGAGATGGATAAAACCATGCATTCAGATTTTCATAAACATATGTTTTGAACTTCTCATAGTATTCTTTTGGAATTCGTCCGAATCGCACCTGTATAAAACGATAATGCACAAGTTTGTCAATATCCTCCGGCAGTTTCAGAAATGGGCTGATCTTATTCAGATCCTCCACAACTGCTTTTCTCTGCGTATTCAATTCCTCACGTTCTGCATTTAGCTCCGCCATCTGACTTCCAAGCCGATCGATCAATGCTGCCGCTTCTTCCAGAGAAAGATTCCTTAATGGAATCTTATCCGTATGTTCCAGAAGTCCCGCAAATTCCTCTGCCTGCCCAAGCAGTTCCTTATACGGATTAATCTGTATATACGGGGACAGATTCTGCACCTGCGAGAGCTGAGCCATAGCATTCTCCAAATGGATTTCATACTTGGCCAGGTATTGATTGACAACTCGGTCAATATCAGCCTTCGGACCGGTCATGCTTAAGAATTTCATTTTCTCAATCATATTTGCTACCTCCGAGGTTAATTTCTTTGAATATATTCCATTGTCTCAGCTGGAGACAGGCCATAACGCACACACTCAATTGCTGTCGTAAGACAATCCACTTCATGCTCCTTATGATATAAATAAGAATAAATCATAATTACAGAATGTGGATATTTTCTTGACTCAGACTCCAGAATATTTCTCAGATTCCGATTGTAGTATTCTTCCAGCTTATCCGGTGTCAGTTCCGGATAACGCTTTTTGTATGCTGTAGTATCAAGCACCCTCCGGAAATCTGTTTCATCCGGGGCTTCTACCAGTGCTGCTGTCACTTTTGCAGAAAGCTTGTAACGCACAGGAATCAGCAGCGCATAAATATCCGCCGGTGCCATATGGTAATATTTCTTTGAGCGGTAGATCCACTGCAAATTCAGCATATCAAACTTATTTCCATAAGCTTTTATAATTTCTTCCAAATCTCTCTTTTTAAACAGTTTTTCTTTCACTGACCAGATATTAGCAAAGTAATACTGATCAAGAGCCATACCATAATCAAAAAGAAGTGGCTTGTATTCCTGACTGATTTTGGAAAGAGGCCGATAGTATTCTGTCCCTTTCAGACCATTTACAAATTCCTCCACTGTTGCCGATCCGGAAAGTCGGTCAATGTTCAATCGGGAATGTTTATCAAAAAACTCTTTAAAAATGGACAAATCCAGACCTTCACCACTTCCATCAAAAACTTTTCTCAGACAGTCTTTCATAATTGCAATCTCATATCGCTTAAAATACAGATCCATAAAGGTCCTCTGAGACGGATTTGCAAATTTATAGACTTTGGCAAAATTCTGATGAATCGTATGTGTAAGAAGCTTCTCGATATCGCCTCGATGAAGCGCATTCTCATCCAGATCTGCCCACAGTCTGGCAAATCCCGGCTGTTTCTTTAAATAAGCTACAATCTGAGATACGGACTCCATCTGAGAAATTTCCTGATACTGCTTCTTGGTCATAAGCTGACTCTGCATCGCCCGGATTTTCGTTGAAAGACCACTGTAAGATAACAGAGTTCCCATAATATCACATCCTTAATATTTTGTCATACAACTCCCGGGCCATCTTTCCCGCACGTTGACGATAATGTTCTTCCATCTTTTCAAGAACTTCTTCTGTTTTCTTTCTCTGCTCCTCCAGTTCTTTTTCCATATGAATCTGAAGCTCACTTTTTATTTTATTCAACTTCTTTTCTGTTTCCTTGTCTGTCTCCTCATCAAACGCCTTCATTTTCTCTTCATTTTCCAGAGAAAGGACTTTTTTCTGTTCAGCCACATTTTCCATAATCCTAGATGCAGCTGCTTCTATTTCTGCAAGTTTGCTGATCACATCATCCATATATGCTCCTCCTTTATCCCTTTATTATCATACACCATTTTTCAAAAAAATCCATAGGAATTTATATTATTTTTTCAAGAAACTATACAATTATCATAAATATATCCTATGTTTTTTGTCTATTTTTATATGCTTTTTACATTTCCATCTATTTTCCAACTCTTTAATTTGACAAATTTTTCCACTTTCATTATACTTGTTTACATAACTATTCAAACAGAAAGGCTGGAACTACACATGCGTTTAAGAAATATACCCGGAGCAAAAGATGCTATTTCCGAAAGCTCCTATGTCATTCATAATCCTGTTGACCAGAAAGGACACTGGAAAGAACTTTTTGAAAACACCAATCCCATTCACATTGAAGTCGGTATGGGCAAAGGACGTTTTCTCATGGATCTGGCAAAACAGAATCCTCAAATCAATTATATCGGTTTTGAAATGTATGACAGTGTCCTGCTTCGCGCTCTTCAGAAAATGGAAGAACGAGAAAACAAAGGAACACACCTTCCCAATGTATTCTTTGTAAGAATGGACGCAAGAGAATTGCCTCTTATTTTCACCACTCAGGAGATAGAGAAAATCTATCTGAATTTTTCTGATCCCTGGCCAAAAGAAAGACACGCCAAACGAAGACTCACTTCCCGTCAGTTCCTGAAACGTTACGATGAAATTTTATCCAGGCAAGGCACCATTGAATTCAAGACAGATAATAAGGATCTGTTCGATTTTTCTCTGGAAGAGATAAAAGAAGCCGGATGGAAGCTTCTTGCATGGACTTATGACCTCCATCATAATGAACAAATGAATAATGGCAATATTATGACGGAATACGAAGAAAAATTTTCTTTGGCCGGAAATCCAATCTGCAAACTGATTGCATCCAGATAGATTCTTTCTCATATGATAAAGCAAGAGAATCCGGAGGTTTTATCTATGTCGAAAAAGAAATCTTTTCAGACTGCTCTTTCCCAGTGGGTTTATATGAATTATAAAACGGGTTCACACATATGGAATCTTCTTAAATCTGCGATGGAAGTGGAAAAACTTTTGCAGAATAGAAAGAAAAAATAATGTTTCTGATAAAAAACATAAAAATATATAAAATACTCTTGCATTTTTTCGCTTATTCTATTATAATATATTTTGCGTTGAGAAAATAGAATAGCGAATGCGCCTTTAGCTCAGTTGGTAGAGCAGTAGACTCTTAATCTATTTGTCCAGGGTTCGAGTCCCTGAAGGCGCACTTAAAAGCACTGTTTTTGCGGAAGATGAACCGTGGGGACGGTGTTTTTTTGTTGTATTGTCAATCCAGCTGTATTTTATGGTAACTCATTATTTTCTGATAATTCTTTTAATTTTTCTCTTATTTCATCAAATTCAACGCTCTATCCAATAATAATTGAATTCAAACTGCAGAACAAATCGCAATCCTGATTTCCACTTTTTTTTACAAAAAAACGCTTTTTATTACATGTTCACAAAACTTTTGTTCGATTTTCAATTATGTAAATCATATTAATCCACACACATTTTTGTGGATAATGTGGATAACTTTGAGGATAACTCGATTTTTGTGGCTTTTCCTATATTTTTGATGGTGGATAACTTTGAGGATAGTTTGTGGTAAATGTTACTTTCCTCTATAATTTTTGTGCAATTTTATATTTGTGAATATTCTGAAAATTTATTTTTTCAAAAAAGGCTGCTCTCAAAATGAGAGCAGCCTTTTTTTATTTTTTTCTGATTATGTCTACTAATAATTTTTATGCAATTACTTTTACTCCGCCCTGTTGACGAACTTTCAATACATGGCAGGAACCAACGCCAAATACACGTTCTATTCTCTTTTTGTATTCTTCTACAAAATCATTTTGTACAAATGCCTGAATGGTTCCGGCAAATCCTCCTCCATGTACACGGCACACGCCATGGTTTCCAAGAATTCTCTCACTTCCTGCAAGAGCGATAGACATTGCCTGTTCCTGTACCTTTCTGTTTGTGTAGATGTTCTGCAGGAATTTAAAAGAAGAATTTCCTGATTCTTTTACTAATTCCAGAAATTCCGGGAAATTTCCCTCTTTCAGAGCATCTACTTCCCCCTGAACTCTCCTCTCTTCTTCCATGAAATGGATAGCACGCAGTACCGGACGATCTCCAAGAACACCGCGCAAACCGGAAATCTGACTGTAGAAATCTTCTTCCGGAACTTCACGAAGAACCGATTTTTTAAAGAATTTTGCCACTTTTTTCATTTCTTCCGGAATCTGTGCATAATCATCTGTCAAATCTGCATGCGATGCTTTTGTATCTACAATACAGAGGCTGTATTGATAGGCTTCAAAATCAGAAGGGACTTTTTCTACTACCGGTTCTGCCGGATCTTTAAAATCGATATGGATCATTCCACCTACTGAACATGCCATCTGATCCATAAGTCCACATGGTTTTCCAAAATATACATTTTCTGCAAACTGACCGGACTGAGCAATGGTAACCGGGCTGATTTCCATATTGTTAAACATTCCGGAAAGAATCGTTCCCATAATAATTTCAAAAGCTGCAGATGAAGAAAGACCTGCACCAATCAGTACGTCACTTACCACATACGCCTGGAAACCTTTTACTTCATATCCTTTTTCTTTGAGGTCTGCTGCCATACCACGGATCAGAGCTGCTGTAGTGCCCTCTTCCTCATGTCTTGCCTCCAGATCACTCACATCTACATCCACCATATCATATCCTTCGGAAATCACATGAATGTTACCGTCCTTGGAAAGCCCTGTCACTGCAACTGCATCCAGATTAATGGAAGTTGCCAGAACCATACCATGCTGATGATCTGTATGATTTCCTCCTACTTCACTTCGTCCTGGTGCACTGTAGATTTCTGCTTCTCCCTCTCCAAAAGTATCTTCATATTTCTGAATTGTCTCAATATAACGGTTTCTCTGGTAATCCAATTTGCTTTCGTCAATATACAGATTCTTTAAGATTCCGTCATGTTTTCCCTGACTCAATTCCTCGATTAGTACTTTTGTGTTTTTCATCCGTCTTCCTCCTGGTATTTGTATTATTTTTATTTCTGGCTCAGCAGATAGCGCTGTACAGATTCCACTGCATTTGCTCCATCTGCTGCAGCAGTAATAATCTGTCGCAGCTTCTTTGTCCGGATATCTCCTGCTGCATAAATCCCCGGAACACTGGTTATACAGTCTTCTCCGGCCTGAATATAGCCTTCCGGACTTATCTCCACCAATTCTTTAAAATTATCCGTATTTGGTATCATTCCAACTGCTATAAAAACACCATCTGCACATAGAGAAACTGTTTCCCCTGTGTGTACATTTTTCAGCCGCACACTTTCTACCTGCTCTTTTCCTTCTATCTCTTCCAGAACAGTATCCCATAAAATTTTTACATTTTCAAGATTTCTGACTTTTTCCTGAAGAAATTTTTCAGCTCGAAGTTCGCTTCTTCTGTGAACCAGATACACCTGTCTGCAAATGCGGGAAAGAAATATGGTATCTTCCACAGCCACATCTCCGCCTCCTACAACAACTGCAACTTTGTCTTTAAAAAATGCACCATCACAGGTAGCACAATAAGAAACGCCCATCCCCTGCAATTCTTCTTCTCCCGGAATTCCAAGCATTCGATGTCTTGCTCCTGTTGCAAGGATGACAGTTTCTGCAAGATATTCTCCTTTATTGGTAATGACCCTCTTGCGGTACCCTTCCAGTTCTATTTTTTTTACATTTTCCCGGACAAATATTGCCCCCAGTTTTTCTGCATGTGCACGGAACGTTTCTCCAATCTCATATCCTCCCATTCCCGGAAGTCCCGGATAATTATCCACTTCACTGGTTTTCACCATCTGTCCGCCGCTGACGAAATCTTTCTCAATCACAAGGGCAGATAATTTCGCTCTCTGTGCATATATGGCAGCAGTCATTCCTGCCGGTCCGGATCCTACAATAATTGTCTGATATTCTTTCGTCTCCATCCTGTTTATTCCTCACTTTCTTCTCCCGGAAGAGTATCACTTCCTGACATAACAGAAGCTTTTACACTTTCCCTGTCGTCTCCCGCAGAAGATTCCCTATCTGTTTCTATATCTTCCGGACTGTTACTCAGTTCGATTCCACGTACAAGGTTCAAATCTTTATCAACAAAAATTTTTGTATAATTCTGTTGTTCTTTGTCTGTATAAATATAGTACAAAGTCCCTTCTTCATTTTTTTCCGTCTGATACTCATTTTCTTCCAATAAAGTTTTCACAGTCTCTTCTCCCATGCCAAGGGTAATTCCCCTGTATATTTCAATGGGTACTTTTGTCACATCAAAATCTCCATGTACATTCGTCACAAAACTATTTTCCACTGTAACCCGCTGATTTTCATAATTATTCACCACTGCATACAGCGTCTGTCCGTCTTTTTCCAGAGTCACATATCCGTGTCTTCCCGCTTTTACAGAACTGTCCGATCCTTCCTGATTGATTTCCCATCCATTCTCTGTAAACTGGGAGACCGGTGCAGGAATTTTATAAAAATCGCCCCCATATCGCACTATAAAATCCGTAATATCTTCAGAAAAAGCACCTGGTGCCTTATAATTTTTTACATGGTCCGGTTTTTCCTTGCTGACTGCTTCCTCTTCTTCCGGCTGCCGATAATTTTTGAGTTCCGCTTTTTGGAGAATTTCTTCTTCCATATCGAAAACCAGATCTGCCTGTTTATAAATACCAAATTCATAGGTAAGATAAATGCAGTCTTTTTCTTCATATTGATCTGTAGGGGAACCATACGCATCTGTAACCTGATCCAACGTAGCACTTCCCAGAAGAATGTTTCCGGGGAGCTGATACACCTGCTGATCATCCTTTTTATTTTCCAGAGAAACGCCACCCACATAACATTTGTTCAGTGGTTTTTTTTCTCCTTCCAGATTCACCACATCCACGGTCAGACTTCCCTCTTCTCCTTCGAGTATTTCTCCTTCCAGAAAAGATTCACTGTCCAAAGTTTCCTCACCGGCAGCTCTTTTATATTCCCATCCTGTATTTTCCCATTCTTCCAGCCTGGATGGAAGCTGATATACCGTTTCATTGACAGCAAACTGAAAATCGGATAATTTTTCTGAAATCTCTACATCGTATTTTTTCTGTGATTCTTCCTGCTCTTCCTCGGTTTCTTCCGGAACCTGTACTGGTTCTTCTTCTGTTTCTGTGTTTGTGTCTGTCTGGTTGCCCGGTTGACTGCATGCACAAAGGGATACAGCCATAATCAAACTTAAGAGCAGCACATTTTTCTTCAAACAGGTCACCTTCCCTTCTTTCTTATTAGCTTATCACAACTACCTGTCTTTTTCCAGTAAAAGGAGGGAAATCCCCGACGGACATGAGAAATAATTCCCTTCTCTGTGCATAATATAATAAAGAGTTCTCTCTTTTCAAGGAGCCTGTTTTGAAAAAAAAATTTCTTCTTCCCATCTTTCTTTTGTTTCTTCTTTCCATCGTCTTCTTTCTTTCAAAAAATAACCTCTTTCTTACAGAAAATCATCGTTTTGAAAAATTCACTTCCCGTCTGTTTGCTTCACAGATTACCTCCAACACCCTGAATCTTCATTATACACTGGCCTATCCGGAACAATTTGGAATTGAAAACACACCCATATGCCTTGGTTCTTTGAAACAGGAAAATCAGGAAAAAGAATTCGCCAGTCTGGAAAATTATCAGAAAGCTCTGGAAGGATTTTCTTTTGAAAAATTATCCCGTACAAATCAAATCACTTATGATATTTTGAAATTGGAATTTTCCACACAGCTTTCCGGTCAGAACTTCTGGTTCCTGCAGGAACCCTTACGTCCAAATCTGGGAATCCAGTCTCAACTTCCGGTACTTCTGGCAGAATACACCTTTCGCTGCGGAAAAGATATCAAAGATTATTTTTCTCTTCTTTCATCTCTTCCTGCTTATTACCGGGAAATTCTGGATTTTGAAAAACAAAAGTCTGAAAACGGTTTTTTCATGAGTGATTCGTCTGCAGACCGGGTCATTGCCCAGTGCCGGGCTTTTATGGAGGATCCTTCCTCCAATTATCTTTCTTCCATGTTTCAGGATAAAATAGAGCACTTGAAAGCTTCTGACAGAATCACAGAAAAGCAGGCACTTTCTTACATAAAACTACACGACAAAATAATGAAAACCTGTGTATTCCCCGCATATGAAACTCTTTGCCAGGAGCTGGAAAAGCTAAAAGGTACCGGAAACAATCCCGGAGGACTGGCCAATCTTCCAGGCGGTACCTCTTATTATCACTACCTGATTCAAATGGAAACCGGTGATTTTCGTCCGGTAGAAGAAATCGAAACACGACTTTATCAACAACTAAGACAAGATTATCAGGCGCTTCAGACACTTCTGAAAGAAAACCCACACGCTATAGAAGATCTTCATACATTATCCGAAAAAAAAACACATATGCCCAAAGAAATTTTGAGCTATCTCAATCAAATCATGAAAAAAGACTTTCCTTCCATCTCCGTATCCGACTATAAAGTTAAATATGTGCATTCTTCTATGGAGGAATTTTCCAGTCCGGCTTTTTATCTGACTCCTCCTGCAGATACCTTAAGTCCAAATACAATTTATATCAATAAAAGTACAGAAATTTCTCCGGCCGAACTTTTCACTACCCTTGCACATGAAGGATTTCCCGGCCATCTGTATCAGACACTGTATTATGGCAATACCAATCCTCCTCTCATACGAAATCTTCTGGGATGCAGCGGTTATGTAGAAGGATGGGCTACTTATGCGGAATTTCTGTCTTTCAGATATGGTGCTGATTATCTTGATGTAAGTCCGGACTTAATGGAATTTCTCCGTCTCAACCGCTGTGTAAACCTGTGTCTCTATTCTCTGCTTGATATAGGAATCCATTTCCATGGATGGGATCAGGCCAGCGTCAGCAAAACATTATATTCCTTTGGTATTCTCTCTCAGGATACTTGCGGAGAAATCTTCCAATATATTGTAGAAAATCCTGGAAATTATCTAAAATACTATGTGGGATATCTGAACTTTACAGATCTTCGGACAAAGGCGGAACATGCATCCAAAAAAGAATTTAACCTAAAACAATTCCATCAGCAGATATTGGAAATCGGACCCGCTCCGTTCCCGGTTCTGGAAAAATACGTAATGAACGCCTGGGAGTAAGCAAAAAATAAGAAGGTGCAAAAATTCTATTACTGCACCTTCTTATTTTTGTTCTTTATAAGTATTAAAAAATGTTTTCAGATTCAACAGAGAATGTACCAGAATCTTCTGTTGTTCCTCATCCAGGTCCCGGATCAATGCCTGCACCATGCTGTCATGAAACTTCATGTGATGTGCATATGCTTTCTTTCCCTTCTCAGTCAGAGAAATCAATACGACACGCCGGTCTTCATCACTGCGCACACGACTTACATATCCTTTTTTCACGAGGTTATTAATAGCTGTCGTAAGCGTTCCTACTGTAACCGACATAATCTTTGCCACTGCTGACATATTTTTCGGTTTTCCTGTATCAATCGCCTCTAGAATATGCATATCATTTACTGAAATATCTTTAAACTCAGAGGTAATTAATGCTTTTTCTTCAATATCCATAATCTCCTGAAACAGGTTCCTAAGAATATGATGGAATACATTATAATTATCCATTTACATTCCTCCAGCATAAAACTTCTTTCTTATTATACAATCAAATTCTTTGATAGTCAAACTAATATGAAACGAAGTTTTCTATAACGCAAAAAGCCCCCTGAACAAACATACTTTTTGTATCTTCCTTCAGGAGGCTTCGTAAAATCTGTTACAATTATTTGATCATTTCACCGTAGCATTCTTTTCCAGGGCAAAGAGCGTTTGCTTCATCCGTGTCGATGTGTGCTGCTGTAGCATAACTTGCACTTACACGAACGATTACATCACCAAATGTTAAAGAACGTCCGTTTGGAGATTCGATATCCAGTTTTACGATATCCTTATCTTTTACGCCTGCTGCTTCTGCATCTTCCGGAGTCATATGTACGTGACGTTTTGCAGCAATTACACCTTCTGTCAGCTCTACTTCTCCTTCCGGTCCAACCAGTTTACATGCACCAGATCCGGCGATATCACCAGATTCACGAATTGGAGCGGTAACACCGATTGCTCTTGCATCTGTTAAAGAAACTTCAACCTGTGTGTCTTTTCTTACCGGTCCTAATACAGACATTTTCAGAGAATTTTTCGGTCCTACTACCTCAACTTTTTCTTCACATGCGAACTGTCCCGGCTGGCTCAACATTTTTTTCACTGTCAGTTCATGTCCTTTACCAAACAGAATCTCCAGATGTTCCTGTGATAAGTGTAAATGTCTTGCAGATGTTTCTACTAATACTTTCATTTTGATTTCCTCCACATATCGTTTTGTGTTCTCTATCTTCATTATATCGTTTTTAAAAAGGTTGTCAACTTTTCTTGCATGATTTCTCCTTCAAGTTTTTGCATTTTTCACGGTACATGCTCTTCCTTTTCCGGAAGCCTGCCTTTCAGATAATCAAACTCGTCTACAATGCTTTTTGTCACTTCATCTTCCCCGAATTCATTCTCCGGCCGATAGATCCGCATCAATGCATAAAATCGTTTTCTCAGTTCCTCTTTATCATGTATTCCCTTAAAGTAATGAATCTTCCGTTCCCCTTCCTCCTTTGCGCCAAGATGCACATTCGGAGCTTTATTATCCCACTCATAATCAGCCCAGCGATAGTCCGGTTTTTTCTCTGACGTAATATAAATCTTTTCCATGGCCGGTTTATACAGCCGAAGAATAAAAGTACACAGACCCTCCAGAACAACCATTACCATACCAACACCCACTGCCGGAACGATTGCCAGACCCACTGCGATCAACACAGAAAGAAAAATTCCCCATATACTGATTCCCCTACCCTGCACATAAAGAAGAATCTGCGCGACGGCTCCCAGTGTGACCACCACAGAAGACAAGACACACACAAATGTAACTACAGGACCGCAGATTTTGAGAAAGAACTGAAATAACCGTGCAATCAGAAAGACGCACAGCAATACAGGTGCCAGAAGAATTTTTCCTGCTGCTCCCAATATAGTTACGACATTCACGTTATGATTCATATTTCACCTGCTACGACTCCTCAGACAATCACATTAGATACAAACAAAGATACACGCCCTACCGAAATATCGTCCTGTACTCTTAAATTCTGATATAAGGAACCGCCGCAGAATACAATTTCCGCGGCGGCTTATCCGGTTCCGTTGGACATGAACTCCCTGTAAAAGTCATTCTAACGTATTAAAATTTAAATGTCAACTTCCTGTCCTGCCAATCCCAATGCTTTTTTATCTTTCCAGATATCTTTAAAAAAGCAGGAATGATTTCCTGTATGACAGGCTGCTCCTGTCTGAATCACCGTAACAAGAAGCGTATCATCATCACAGTCAGCCTTAATATCAACCACTTTCTGCAGGTGCCCGGAAGTAGCCCCTTTATTCCACAGTTCCTGTCTGGAACGACTCCAGAACCAGGTATAACCAGTCTCATATGTCTTCTTCAGACTTTCTTTATTCATATATGCCAACATCAGAACCTGACAGGTCCCCTGTTCCTGCACAATTGCAGGGATTAGATCACTTTTCTGAAAATAACGGTCAAAATCCATCTGTTTACCTCCTGACAGGAATTTCATGCTCCTTTAAATGTTCTTTTACCTGTTCCACAGTCAATTCTCTGAAATGGAACAAAGATGCTGCCAGAGCTGCATCTGCTTTACTCTTTTCAAATACTTCTGAAAAGTGTTCCAGCTTTCCACAACCGCCGCTGGCAATCACAGGTATCGTTACCACATCGCAGACCGCATTGGTCAGTTCCAGATCAAATCCATCTCTGCAGCCGTCTGTATCCATGGATGTCAAAAGAATTTCGCCGGCACCAAGTTCCTGGCATTTTCTTGCCCAGTCAATGGCATCCAGACCTGTATCAATTCTTCCTCCATTCACCACGACTTTAAAATTGCCCTGTTCATCTCTCTTGGCATCAATTGCAACCACGACACACTGACTTCCAAAAATTTCCGCTGCTTCCCGAATCAGTTCCGGTCTGCGTACTGCTGCGGAATTCACAGAGACTTTATCTGCCCCTGCACGGAGAATTTCCCGGAAATCCTCCACTGTACGGATTCCTCCGCCTACCGTAAGCGGTACAAATACATGCTGCGCAGTTCTTCTGACCACATCTATCATCGTTCCCCGGCCTTCATGAGTTGCTGTGATATCCAGAAAGCAAATCTCATCTGCTCCCTGCCTGTCATATTCAATGGCACATTCCACCGGATCTCCTACTTCTTTGATCCCAACAAAATTTACGCCTTTTACGACTTTTCCATCTCGGACATCCAGACAGGGAATAATTCTCTTTGCTAACATATCTGCTCACCTGCTTTCCCAATCGCTTCCATCAGATTCAGAGCACCGGTATACACCGCTTTTCCGCAGATACAGCCATACAGATTCAAATCAATGCAGTTCTCAATATCCACAATAGAACTTACCCCTCCGCTAGCAATGATGTTACAGGAAACCGTACGATTCAGATTTCCCAACTGTTCCGTATTTACACCAGTCAGTGTACCATCTCTGGAAATGTCTGTATAAATAATCGTTCTCACACCTGCATCTTCCATGGCAAGTGCCAGATCCGTATAAGTTACATCACTTTTTTCAAGCCATCCTTCCGTTGCCACCATGCCATTCTTTGCATCGATTCCTACGGCAATCTTTTCGCCGAATTCTTTCACAGCTTCCTTTACTAAGTCAGGATTTTTGACTGCTACAGAACCAAGGATCACTCTGGAGATTCCTTTTTCCAGAAACTGTTCAATGGTTTTCATATGACGGATTCCTCCGCCCACCTCCACTTTGAGACCAGACTCTTTTGCCACTCTCTCAAATATTTCTGTATTTACCGGTTTGCCTTCCTTTGCTCCGTCCAGATCCACCATGTGGATCCAGGCGGCACCTGCTGCCCGAAAGGCCGCAGCTGTATCATAAGGACTTTCTGCCACCTGATGCGCAGTGGCATAATCCCCTTTTACCAGTCGTACACATTTTCCGTCTTTTATATCAATCGCAGGTAATATAATCATTTTTCCACCAGCCTCGCAAAATTTTCCAATAACCCAAGTCCTACCGTTCCACTTTTTTCCGGATGAAACTGCGCTCCGTAAACAAACCCTTTATGTACCAGCGCCGGTATCTTTTCATTATAAACTGTATAACAGGAAATGTTTTCATCCGGTGTTTCTGCACGAAAAGAATGCACAAAATATACATACGCATTCTCCGGCAAATCCTTTGTCATCGCACAGGGATTCAAAACTGTCAGATCATTCCATCCCATATGCGGAATTTTAAGACCGCCTCCGTCAATCAGCTGCACACATCCCGGGAGAAGACCAAGACCTTTTGTTTCTCCAAATTCATAACTCGTCTCAAAAAGCATCTGCATGCCAAGGCAGATACCAAGCAGTGGTTTTTTCTCTGCTTCTTCCTGAATCACTACATCCAGACCTTTTTCCTCCAGCATACGCATAGCATCCGGAAAAGCTCCTACTCCCGGAAGAATCATTGCATCTGCTTTTCTTATTTCTTCTGCATCTGCTGTGATCACACAATCTTTTTTCAAAAATTCCAGTGCATTTTTTACACTGAAAAGATTTCCCGCTCCATAATCAATAATCGCTATCATTCCAGCATCCCCTTTGATGAAAGTATTTTTCCGTTGTTTGGCTTTACTGCTTCTTTCAGCGCGTGCGCGACCGCCTTGAACAATGCTTCTATGATATGATGATCATTTTCTCCATACAGACATTTTACATGAAGCGTAATGCCGCCGTTAAAAGCAAATGCCCGGAAAAATTCTTTTACCATACAGCAATCCAATGTTCCAACACTTTGGTTGGTAAATGCTGCATCGAATACAAGGAAAGGACGTCCGCTGATATCAAGAGAGCAGAACCCAAGTGCTTCATCCATAGGGATATAAAAGCTTCCATATCTGCAAATGGTACTCTTATCACCTACTGCCTGTGCAAATGCCTGCCCAAGCACGATTCCAAGATCTTCGATACTGTGGTGACAGTCCACCTCAAGGTCTCCTTTCATCTGAAGTTCCACATCAAAACCACTATGTACACAAAATGCCTGCATCATATGATCAAAAAATCCCACTCCACAGGTGCCTGTATAGAATCCCTGTCCATCCAGATTCAGCTTCAGGTGAATATCTGTCTCTTTTGTTGTACGTTTTATTTCTCTGCTTCTCATTATGCATCCTCCTTCCCCATTATAGTTATCTTAATAACTCTTCCAGCGCATCCAGAACCGCTTTGTTTTCTCTTTCTGATCCTGCGGATATACGCAGATATCCTTTCATCAAACGGATAGAAATACTTCTTGCCCGCAGCTGATTATAGATTTCCTCTGCATTTTTCATTTTCATAAAGACAAAGTTTGTAGTGGTTTCATAGATATCCTCTATGTCTTCTTTTCTTGCAACCAGTTCTGCCAAACCCTGATAAAGCTGATCTCTGGAATTTTTTAAGGCCTTAATACAAAACTGAAGATATTCCGGATGATCCAGAATTGCACATCCTGCTGCCTGTGTAAGCGAATTTACATTATATGGGGACTTAATTGCCTGAATCAATCCGGTCAGTGTTTGATTGGCTGCTGCAAATCCCAGACGAATTGCTGCCATTCCGAAAGCTTTGGAACATGTCTTTAACACAATCAGATTGTCATAATTTTCAATTTCATTTAACACAGAACCTTCTTCTGCAAATTCCATATAAGCTTCATCTACAATCACCAGTGCATCTGTATTTTCAATAATTTTTATAATGTCTGCTCTGGAAAGTTTCAAAGAAGTCGGGTTACAGGGATTGGAGAAAATCAGAAGCTTTGCATTTTTCTCTTTCGCCCGTTCCAGAATATCTTCTGCAGATGTTCTCAGATTTTCTTCTTTCTGCAAGGACTCTACTTTAATATCATTAAACTGTGCATAAAACCAGTACATAGAAAAATCGGGCACTGCTACCAGCATGGTGTCTCCCCTGTCCAGAAAATTAGGAACGATCAGAGAAATCAGTTCATCCGAACCATTCCCTGCTGTCAGCAATTCCGGTTTTACATGAAAGAAAGCACCTGCCTTTTTGCGCAGTTCTCTGGCCAGCGGATCCGGATAACGGTTAAATTCCACTTTCCGGATTGCATCCATAATATCGTTCCGTATCTCTTCCGGAACATTCAGATAGCTCTCATTGGCGTCCAGACGCACATCATATTCTTCTGTAACCGGGTCATAAATTTCCAGACTCCTTAATTTTTCCGGTATTTTATATGCCATCGTCTCACGCCTCCTTTGCTTTTCTTTTCTTTATATCTTTTTCGATTTTATCGATCAGTTCTTCAATTTCCTGTTTTCTCAGTTTCATACTGGCAATGTTCACGATCAGTCTCGCACTTACCGGACAAACTTCCTCTGCAACTACCAGTCCATTCTCTTTTAATGTAGTCCCGGTCTCCACAATATCAACAATTGCATCTGCAAGCCCCAGTACCGGTGCCAGTTCAACAGAACCTTCGATTTTTACAATATCTACATCCATATTTTTCTGCTCGAAAAATGCTTTCGCCACATTCACATATTTACTGGCAATGGTAAGTGTATGATATCCCTCATACAAATCCTTTCCCTTTAATACAGCCAGAGCAAAACGGCATTTTCCAAATCCAAGATCAGCGACTTCATAAAAAGTTCCGCCCTTTTCCATAATCGTGTCCTTTCCTACGACACCCATATCACAGACACCGGTTTCCACATAAGTAACAACATCTGCGGCTTTTGCAAGAACTACTTCAATTTCTCCGTTTCCAATAGGCATAATCAGTTTTCTGCCCTTTTTTCTGGCATTCGTACAGTCATATCCAAGACGTTCCAGAAGTTCAATTGTTTTATTTTCAAGACGCCCTTTTGTCAGAGCGATTCTAATTGGTTTCATTTTCTCTGCCTCCCAGTGAGATTAATTCTTTTTCGTCAAACAAATCGTAATATCTTCTCCCACCAGATGCACTTTCGGTATCCCTCTCATTTTTGCATAATCAAACGCTTCTTCCATGGTATCAAAAACGCAGTTCTCCGTCAGTATGCCCTGGCTCTCCAGTTCTCTGCGATGGCAGACTGCTTTTGCCATATACTGCATATCCGGAGCAAATACCAGAACCTCCGGAATGCTTTCCGGCATCGGTTTTACCTTCTGACTTGCCATATCTACATTAATTCCAAATCCAATCGAACACTGATCTTCTCCGAATTCTTTCAGAAGCATATCGTAACGGCCTCCGGAAAGTACCTGTTCTCCGATTCCCTGGAAATATCCTCTGAAAATAATGCCTGTGTAATATTCTGCAAGATTTACCAGCCCCAGATCAATGATCACTTTATTTCCAAGTCCCAGTTCCTGAAGATATTCATAAACACCTTTGAGATAATCCAGACTTTCTTTTGCTCCGTTTTCATCAAATAATTCGTAGGCTTTCTCAAAGACTTCTGCCCCTCCGAAAAGCCTCGGCAATTTTAACAATGCTCTTGCAGCTTTGCTGTCTTTATATTCTCCAAGGATATCCGTAAGAGATGCATAATTTTTCTGCTCAATCTGATAACGGATTTCTTCTTTCAGTTCTTCATCCACATCCAGACTGTTCATAATTGCCTTAAAGTATCCGATATGGCACAATTCCAGACGATACTTGCCGCCACCGATCAGATCCAGACTTCTTGCAGCAAGCTCTACCACTTCCAGATCACTGCGCAGACGCTCCCCTCCGATCAGTTCAATTCCTACCTGATTGATTTCTGCACTTTTTCCTTTCAGTTCCGGAAACATTCTATAAATATTGTGGTTATAAAATAAACGGAGCGGCATTGGCATCCCTTTCAATCTGGTTGCCGTTAATCTGGCCACAGGAACTGTACAGTCCGGACACAATACCATCAGTCTTCCCTTATGGTCTGTCAGTTTGTACATGGTTTCCTTTGGCAGATATTTTGCCGCTCTGCCGAACACATCATAAAATTCCAATGCAGGCGTCATCACACGCCTGTAACCCTGAGCTGTAAATAAATCCTTCAGGGTTTTTGTCACCTGGGAACGCTGATCGCACTCACCAAAAAGTAAATCTTTCGTTCCATCCGGTGTTATCTTATCGTAATATCTCATTTTTCTGATCCCTTCCTTTCTTTATCTGTATTGTATAGAATAACGATTCCATCGTCAATTGCTTTAGCGTGCTACCATATTAGCACTTGAATATTTGATTGTCAACCTTTTTATAGGATTCTGCCGGCAAGCCATACACTGGCACCGATTCCAACAGCAGTTGCCAGCAGTGCCCCCGGCACCGTATACCGAGTATTCTTTACTTTTGCAGCAATAAAATAAACAGAAATGGTATAAAAAATAGTTTCTGTACAGGACATCATAATGGATACGATCAAACCGATTCTGGAATCTGTTCCAAACTCCCGAAACAGATCAAGTACCAGCCCGGTAGCTGCACTGGCAGAAAACATGCGCACAATCACCAATGGTACCAGTTCTGCCGGAAAACCCATCGGATCTGTAATCTGCCCCAGACAGGTTCCTACCAGATTCAAAAAACCCGATGCCCGCAGAATTCCGACTGCCATCATAAGTCCAACCAGAGTAGGAAAAATCCGTACCACCGTCTTAAGACCTTCTCTGGCACCTCTCACAAAATTTTCGTATACATCATTTTTCATAAGCATACCAAATCCCACAATATAAAACAGTACCAGCGGAATCATAATTTCTGACAGGAACAGCAAAATTTTCATGTTTCTCTTCCCAATATTGTTTCTTTTTTCTATTGTACTCTGCCCTTTCCGGAAACAGTACTTTGCATTAGCATTTTTTCTCTGTTTATCCATTTTTGCTAATTCTGATTCATTTTTCTATAGAAAATTTCCTTCACCACTGTATAATAAAAAATAAGTGATAGTAAATTTTTATGAATCGGGAGGATTCGAGATGCACGAAAAAATCAGGAACGAAATTGTATCTCAGTTCCAGTTTGAAGGAACTTTTATTTATGCAGAACCATTTGGATGCGGTCATATTAACAGTACTTACGCTGTTTACTTCAGCCGGGAAACCAAGGCACCTATACGTTACATTCTTCAGGCTGTAAATACCTCAATCTTCACAGATCCTTATGGTCTTATGGAAAACATTGAAGGAGTTACCGGACATCTGCGAAAAAAAATCATAGAAAACGGAGGAAATCCTCTTCGTGAAACATTGACGGTTGTTCTCACAAAGGACGGAACGTCTCTCTACAAAGACAGCGACGGAACATACTGGAGAGCCTATCTGTTCATTGAAGATGCCACCTGTTACCAGACAGTAGAACGCCCCATTCTGTTCACAAACGCAGCAAAAGCTTTTGGCCATTTCCAGAAACTGCTGTCTGATTATCCGGCCGAAATGCTCCACGAGACCATACCAAATTTTCATAATACACGTTCCCGCTATGCAGCCTTTGAAAAAGCAGTAAAAGAAGATCTTGCCTGCAGAGCTTCTCTTGTTTCTGAAGAAATCCAGTTCTTTATGGATCGAAGAGAAGACGGAAATACAGTAGTGGATGCCATTGCAAATGGAACACTTCCTTTACGTGTAACACACAACGATACAAAATTAAATAACATTATGATAGATAACGATACCGATGAAGGAATCTGTGTCATTGACCTGGATACCGTTATGCCCGGTTCTGTACTTTATGATTTTGGTGACAGCATTCGTTTCGGTGCCAGCACAGCTACAGAAGACGAACAGGATCTTTCCAAAGTCTCTATGAGTCTGGATCTGTTCGAAGCCTATACTGCAGGATTTCTTTCCGAAGCCGGAAATTCTCTGACAGAAGAAGAAATCCGCCTTTTGCCTTTCTCTGCAAAACTTATGACTCTGGAATGCGGCATGCGTTTTCTGACCGATTACCTGAACGGGGATACCTATTTTAAAATCCACAGAGAGCACCAGAATCTGGACCGCTGCCATACACAGATGACACTGGTTGCAGATATGGAAAAGAAAATGGACAAAATGTCAGAAATTGTTTCCCGGTACATTTAAACTATGACTAAGGATATCTCTATCGAACGAATTCTAAAAGAATTATATCAGATTTCCGGATTCCGGATCAGTATTTATGATACTTTCTTTCATGAAATTGCTGCATATCCCCAGAATCTTGGCTGTCTGTGTTCTCTTGTACAACAGACTCCAGAAGGGAAAAAACATTGCATCAATCATGATATCATGGCCTTTGACAAAGTACGAAAACAAGAACGTCTTCATATTTATAAATGTTATTACGGTCTGTACGAAGCAGTCGCTCCGCTCTACAACTTTGAAACCCTCACAGGCTATCTGATGATGGGACAAACACTGGAATCCGGGGAAGAAACCCGTTCTCTTGTTTTTGAACGGTCTTTGCCTTATGTAAAAGATCCGGAAGTGCTGCATGATACCATAGACCGAATTCCTGTCCGTGACCAGAATACGATTAATTCTCTTGTTACGATCATGGAAATTTGTGCCCAGTACATTACCCTTACAAACCGTATGCATCTGACTCAGAAAGAATTGATTTCTGAAGTACACGATTACATTCAGAAACAATACGATCGCCATATTACCATTGATGATCTGTGCGCACAGTTTTTCTGCAGCCGCTCTTCCCTCACAAGGAAATTCAAAGAAACTTACGGCATATCCATACACGATTATATCAGTAAGGTACGTCTGGAAAACAGCTGTCATCTCCTGCGCTCTACCAGTTTAAGTATTGGAGAAATTGCTTTTCGCTGCGGATATAATGATCAGAACTACTTTACCCGGGCCTTTTGTAAAGCCATGAACATGACACCACGAGAATATCGAAAATCCTTTTGAATCTCTGCCGTTTTATTGTTTTTTCATATCCCATATAAGAGCAGTGGCTGCTGCAGCTGCTGCTCCTGCAAGTTTTGCTGCAAACAGAGCAGAGAGCATGTCCGGCGCTTCACTGACTGTGAAGCCCAGATGTGCTGCCAACATGGATGTAGCGCTTACAAACCAGGCTGCAGTTACAACCTTTCCTTTCTTATCCATCTCTTTCATCATGGACAATGCAGGCAGCACACTAATCAGTCCAATCAAAAGCCCTGCCATACTCACATGATTCATGCCCGTTTTCTTTCCCATCCATACAAGAGGACCATGAAGAACCCTCATAAATAACTCCGCAATGGGAAGACTTCCCAGCAAAACAATTCCAATGGAAGCTACCACTCGCATAGCCTCTTCCATGGGCGCCATTCCCGGAAGTATTTCCATACCTGTCATATAAGTAAATGCCGCCAACATAAGTCCGATCGTAATCACAATCTGTATCCCGGAAGCAAAAACGGTAAATCCCCGTACCATTTGATCCGGTATTTTCCATAATCCAACCATCAAAAGCACAGAAAGAAACAATATCGGAAGCGTCTGATGCAGCACATGAAGAATCGTCATTTTACAGACCATTCCTCCTGCGACAAATGCAACCGGCATAGTCATTAGTCCGATCAGGATTCCCCTTGCAAACAATGGCTTATCTTCTTTTTCAATGATTCCCATTCCTACGGGAATCGTAAATACAATCGTACAGCCAAAAATCGCTGCTATTATAATCCCTGCATACTGCCCCATGCCCGGATCATCTGCAAGCCCGCAGGCAAGCTGGTATCCTCCCATATCAATCGCAAGGATACCGCCAATCATGGCCGGATCCACTCCTATCAGATGAAAGAACGGACTTACTGCCCACTCAAACACCGAAACCAGTACAGGAGCCAGACAGATCATACCTGCCATTGACAAAGCGGTCGGTCCCAAAAGCATAAAACCCTCTTCAAATTTTTTTCCATACCCACGCGGGTTTCCCAGAATCCGGTCGATTCCTCCCAGGAGTACTCCAAATGCCATAATCCACATAATGACCTGATTCATTTTCATCCTCCGGAAAAATGGCACCGGAATATTTCCAGTGCCATTTTCTTCTTACTGTTCTTCAGACTGTTTAAAAGTATAATTATCCATGTCTGTCAGTTCCATTTTCTTCCATACGCTGTTTACTACTTTGATTTCTGTCTCTTCGCCCCACTGCTCAAGCAGATCATTGTAAGCTTCCTGTTTCCTTTCACTGACAATTTCATCTTTTTTGCTCTGTGTAGATTCTTCATCAAAAGTACTGTCCATACGTACTACAAAGTAAGCATCTTCTCCTTCGATCACCTGAGAAGCCACCTGACCATCCTTCAGTTCTTTTGCTGCTGCGACCAGATTTTCATCCAGGGAAGATTCTTCATTCTCCTCATTTGCACCAAAGGTATTTGTATAAGCACCAAGATTTTCATCGATTTCCTTTGCCAGTGCATCCATATCTGCTGCCGCAGGATCCTCCTGTGCATTCAGCTGATCGATCAATTTCTGTGCCTGTTCCTTCTTTGCTGCTTTTTCCTCTTCTGTCAGTTCCTGGGAATTTCCATCCTCATCAGTCGTAGCGGCTGTAGAAATCCGGCAATAAGTAATTTTACTCTGTTGCGCTTCTTTATCCTCCACATTGGTATCCACATCTGCAGTCATCGGATCAAACATTTTGCTCTGGTACGTATACAATTCCAGAATCTTCTCAATATCTGCCTGTGTCACTGCCAGTTTTGTTATGGTCTCCGGATCATTATCTTCCATAAACTGTTTTGCAGCCTCTGTAATTTTCTTGTGTTCTTCTTCACTGACAGACACATCATAATCCGGTGCATGCTGTTCCAGAAGCACCATATCATGGATCTGTTCCTTTACATCATCCTTTGTACTTTCTGCATAAGTCTTGCCATCTTCGCCTTCCTGACTCCAGAGTCCGGAAATAGAACCTCCAAACATGGCATAATAAGAATCCATCTGTGCCTGTGTGAAACGAAGCATCATATTCACAGTTCCGGCTGTGATTTTTTCCTCTCCAACTGTTGCTGCTGTTTTTGTTCCGTCCAATGTATTTCCACAGCCTGACAACCCTGCAGCAGCCAGTATTACAGCCATTCCTGTACAGGATACGGTCTTCACCAACTTATTCATAAATATCCTCCCGTATTTCACTCTTTCTTAACGGTTCCGCTACCGTATTTACTGATATAGTATAAACTTTATTCTACCCCGGGGCAAGGGATTTTTTGTGAACTTTCCTTTTGTTCCTCTTCCAGAAGCTCCTCAAAATCATGAAGGATCCCGGGTACAATATCAAATACCGAATATACCTCTTTCGGTCTGCGTCCTTTCAGAGAAATCATAAAATAAGGCTGTCCATCCATACGCATCGTCATGGTTTTGCTGTTTTTCTCCAGCACTGTAGGAAATCCTGCCGGATTGATTTTTGCCCTTTCAAATAAATACAGTTTTACATCGGTACCACTTTGTTTGATCTCTTTTACATAAACTCTGTGAGCCAGTGCCTTCATATTTGCAATCGCCAGAAGATTCTGAACCGATTTCGGCGGTTCTCCAAAACGATCCAACAGTTCTTCCATCATATCTTCGTATTCTTCTTCATTTTCAATACCGGCAATTCGTTTATAAATATCAAGCTTCTGATACTCATTTGGGATATAACGAGGTGGAATATACGCATCCACATCCAGATCAATGGTTGTTTCAAAATCTTCCTGCTGCACAATTCCTTTTTCTTCCTTCACTGCTTCGTCCAGCATCTTACAGTAAAGGTCATACCCAACTGCCTCCATATGTCCATGCTGTTCCGCACCGAGAAGATTTCCTGCGCCACGGATTTCCAGATCCCGCATGGCAATTTTAAATCCGCTTCCAAGATCTGTAAATTCCCGAATAGCATGAAGCCTCTTTTCGGCAACTTCTTTCAACATCTTATTCTTTTTATACATAAGAAATGCATAAGCCGTCCGATTGGAACGTCCCACACGTCCCCGCAGCTGGTAAAGCTGAGACAATCCCATCTGATCCGCATCATGGATGATCATCGTGTTTGCGTTCGAAATGTCCAGACCTGTTTCAATGATCGTAGTAGAAACCAGTACATCAATCTCGCCGTTAATAAATCCATACATGATTTTTTCCAGTTCACGCTCATGCATCTGTCCATGCGCAAAAGCAATGTTCGCTTCCGGCACAAGTTTGGCAATCCGATTGGTCACCTCATCAATGTCATTAACACGATTATACACATAATATACCTGTCCGCCTCTCGCCAGTTCACGGCTGATTGCTTCCCGCACCATTTCTTCATTGTATTCCATTACATAAGTCTGAATGGGCATACGATCCATGGGTGCTTCTTCCAGAACACTCATATCACGGATTCCAATCAGACTCATATGAAGAGTTCTCGGAATCGGTGTAGCAGTCAATGTAAGTACATCTACATTCTCTTTCATCTGTTTAATTTTTTCTTTATGGGTAACACCAAATCTTTGCTCTTCATCTATGATCAGCATTCCAAGATCCTTAAATTTCACATCTTTAGACAAAACTCTGTGGGTTCCGATCAGAATATCCACCAGACCTTTTTTTAAATCAGAGATTGTTTTTTTCTGTTCTGCAGCTGTTTTAAACCGGCACAGAAGATCCACCCGAACAGGAAAGTCTTTCATCCGCTGTACAAAGGTATTATAATGCTGCTGGGCAAGAATCGTTGTGGGAACCAGATAGACCACCTGCTTTCCCTCCTGTACTGCTTTAAACGCAGCACGTATGGCGATTTCTGTCTTACCATATCCTACATCTCCGCAAACCAGACGATCCATGATTTTTTTACTCTCCATATCCCGTTTGGTCGCTTCAATGGCTGCCAACTGATCTTCTGTTTCTTCAAAAGGAAACATTTCCTCAAATTCCTTCTGCCATACAGTATCCGGTTCATACTGATATCCGTTCTTTGACTGTCTGGCCGCATAAAGAGCTACAAGTTCTTTGGCAATATTCTTTACAGAACTGCGCACTTTTGTTTTTGTTTTATTCCATTCCTGCCCTCCCAACCGATTCAGCTTTGTGACTTTGGCATCTGCACCTGCATACTTCTGCAGCATATCCAGCTGGGTAGCCAGAATATACAGATTACTTTTTCCGGAATATTCAATTTTAATATAGTCTTTCACGACTCTGTCCACAGTAACTTTTTCAATTCCCCTGTAGATGCCAAGACCATGATTTTCATGAACGACATAATCTCCTACAGAAAGTTCGGAAAAACTTTGTATTTTCTTTCCGCTGTACTCAGTTTTTTTCCGTTTTTTCTTTTTTTCCTTTCCGAAAATATCGCTCTCCGTTATGAGAACAAATTGAATCATAGGATATTCAAAACCACGTCTGGCATATCCATGAGCAGTCACAATTTCCCCGGGAGAAATCTGACGATCCATATCTTCCGAATAGAAAGCCGAAAGTCCCTCTTCCTGCAAATCCTGTGCCAGTCTTCTTGCTCTGGTTCTGGAACTGGATAAAAGAATCATCTGATATCCTCTTTTTTTCCACTGCTGCAGATCTTTTACAAGAAGTTCAAAACTGTTATTATAAGGATTTACCGATTTTGCCGTCATATGGAAACTGGCTTTTATATCCCAGTCTGCCTTCTGCTGCTCTATGGTGCATACAGATACACAGTTCTTCTGATTAAGTTTTTGAACAGTCTGTCTGCAGCTGCACAGCAAATCTGTCTGTCCGGCCAGAAGATATCCCTTTTCCAGACGATTTTTCATACTCTCACGAAATTCATGCTCGACCGCTTCCCCTGTTTCCAGAAGACGATTGGTCTCATCCAGAAAAAATACACTATCCTCCGCAGAAAAATAATCAGGAAATATGACCGGTTCTTTATAGAAATATCGTATAAAGTGCTCTGCTGAAGAAAAATCGTGATATTCCTTCATGGCATTCACTGCCTCATTCACTGTATTTTTCAACCGTGCCGCCTCTTCTGTCAAAAAGGCATCCCTTAACCGTTTAACAGATATATCTTTTTCTTTCTCAATGGCTTTCAGACCTTTTTCCAGAACTTCATTATCCCACACCATTTCCGACGCAGGATAAATCCGGATTTCTTCCAGATTTTCAATCGATCTCTGGCTCTCTGCATCAAAACTTCGGATCGAATCAATTTCGTCATCCCATAGTTCAATACGGACCGGATTTTCCTCTGTCAGAAGAAAAATGTCTATAATTCCTCCCCGGACAGCAAACTGTCCCGGTGCTTCTGCCTGGACATTGTATTCAAATCCCATATTAATCAGATCTTTTTTCAGTTTCTCCACATCGATCACACTGTCGTTCCTGAAATGAAGAACATGATCTTTTATCACTGACAAAGGCATAAGATATTCCATACAGCCACTCATACTGGTAACAACCGTTACATTTTTTTTCTCTAAAAGTGCAGCAATTACCCGCATCCTTTGTTTTGTCAGAAGATTTCCGTGAATATCCGCCTGAAAGAAAATCAGATCCCTTGCCGGATATAACATCACATCCGGATCATAAAAACGCATATCTTCATACAGTTCTTTTGCCTTCAGCTCATTTTCCGTAACAATCAGCCGATTCTTTTTTTCCTGTCCAAGCCCATATATCACATGGGCTTTTTGCGATTCAATACATCCTGAAAGCTGAAGAACTCCCCGATTGGATTTCAGTCTGCTTTGAATTTCTCCATATTCATTTAATTTCAAAAGTGGTTGTATCAGTGCCTGCATTTTCTTCCCTCTTATCAAGGATTACCAGTTTCTTTCTTTTTGGCATTGTAACGGTTCATCGCCGCCTCAATCCCCTCATCTAATATCACTTCCACTGCCTTTGCAACTTCTCTAATCGCTTCATCAACAAGATTCCTCTCCTCTGAAGGAAATCTTCCCAGAACATAATCTGCCAGATCCCATCCCTTTGGTTTTGCCCCCACTCCTACTTTTATTCTGTAAAAGTTCTGGGTTCCGATCTGATTGATAATGCTTTTTATTCCATTATGTCCACCGGCACTTCCTTTTTTACGAATCCGGATCTGTCCCGGTTCCAGATCAATGTCATCATAAATCACAATCAATTCTGTTTCCGGATCCATCTTGTAATAGCTGATAAATTCCCGGATGGAATCTCCGCTGAGATTCATATAAGTCAGTGGTTTTGCCAGAATCACTTTTTCTCCGGCAATCATACCTTTTCCATACATGGCTTTATGTGCCACACCGCAGCTCGGAACACGATATCGATCTGCCAGTTCATCAATGGTATCAAATCCCATATTGTGTCGGGTATGCTCATATTGTTTTCCCGGATTTCCCAATCCTGCTATCAAATACATATGGTTCACCTCAGTTAAAATATACCAGTTCTTCTTTTAAAGGTTCTGTTTCCTCTACGGATATGGCAGTCAGTACCGGACCTTCTTTATGATAGAATTCCATATATTCATAATCAATGGAAGCCACGACCTTCACCCATTTTCCTGTAGAGAGCTGACGAGCCTTTTCACTTTTGCATACATAGCCGATAAATGTAGTATCATCTGCACAGCAAGTCATTGCCATACGACCAGGCACAAACATATTCTTTGAAAATTCTCTTGATTTCAGAACCATTCCTGTAAAAGAAACCTTCTTTCCTTCGTAAGTTTCCGGATGATCCATCGCATCAATAAACCAGATGCCATAATCTTCATCCATGATCTCAATGACATCAGCATTTACATCAAAAGGCATTTCATCTGCAAAAATATCTTCAATTTCTCCTTCTTCATCTTCAAAGATAATCTCTGCCGCCTGATTTACAACTTTTACACTTCTGCGGAAAGATGCCAGCGGCATATCCATATCACAACGGTTAAACAATACCAGATCGGCATTTCTCACCATCTCCACAAAAAGAGATTTCATATTATTCATATAAACCTGGAATGTACTTGCATCCACAGTCACGATCTGCTGCACAACACCCCAGCCCTTCGGCAGCTGCATTTCTTCCAGTTTGCTCACCTGCCACATGCCATTGTATTCCATAATCACACGACCCGGATGATAGAACGCATCATAAGCTACAAGACGCTCCAGAGTCAGTTCTTCCGGACTGTCCAGAATCTCTACAGAAGTATTGCTTTTTTTCAGAGCCTTTTTGTCCAATTCTACTTCCCCTTCTTCACAAAGAATCAGAAGAGTCGGCTCATCAATCTGAAAATAATCCTGATCCAGCGTAAAATTCAAAAATGATGTTTTGCCGCTTTCCAGAAAACCAGCCATCAGATAAATCGGTATTGCTATTTCATCCATAATTCTTATCCTTTCTTCACTTCTCTTATTCCAGACCAAACAAAACAGAGAGTTTCTCTTCCTTCATTCCAGATCCAATCACACAAAGTCTTCCTGTATATTCCGGTGCACCTTCACGAACATCTGCCTCACCTGGAACCATATCAAAATAAATCCACTGTCCGTCTTTTCCTTCTACCATTCCTTTTGCGCGAAGAATCATGCCATACGCTTCCTGATCAGAAAGAGCATCCAGAATGGAATGTATTTCTTCTTTTGTATATTTTCTTGCAGTTTCTTTTCCCCAGCTTGTAAACACTTCATCTGCATGATGGTGATGATGGTGTTCATGCTCATGGTCGTGGTCGTGATCATGTCCGCATCCGCATTCTTCATGACCATGGTCATGATGGTGGTGGTGATGTTCATGCTCATGGTCGTGATCATGTCCGCATCCGCATTCTTCATGATCATGGTCATGATGGTGGTGATGATGCTCGTGCTCATGGTCGTGATCATGGTCGTGATGGCCACCACATACCGGACACACTTCCTCTTCCATCAGTTCTTTTTCAAGGGAACGATTATTTTCCATTGTGTCAAGAATCTTTGCACCGGAGAGTTTTTCAATCGGTGTAGTAATCACAGCAGCTGTTTTGTTCAGACTTCGAATAATCTCAAGTGCTGTCATTACTTTTTCTTCAGAAGCTTTATCCGTTCTGCTAAGAATAATTGTTCCTGCGTATTCAATCTGATTACTGAAAAACTCACCAAAGTTTTTCATATACATTTTACATTTCATTGCATCCACTACAGTTGTAAAGCTGTTGAGTTTTATATCAACTGCACCCTCTATTTTCTGTACTGCTTTGATTACATCCGACAGTTTTCCTACTCCTGAAGGCTCAATTACAATACGATCCGGATGATACTGATTGATTACTTCCTGCAATGCCTCGCCAAAATCTCCTACCAGAGAACAGCAGATACAACCTGAGTTCATTTCACGGATTTCAATTCCTGCTTCTTTTAAAAATCCACCGTCAATTCCGATTTCACCAAATTCGTTTTCGATCAGAACAACCTGTTCTCCTTTGTAGGCTTCCTGCAACAATTTTTTGATCAATGTGGTTTTTCCTGCTCCAAGAAATCCTGAGAAAATATCAATTTTTGTCATTTTTTCTTACTTCCTTTCTTTCTATAACTCCATTGTTTCCATTTCATTGCATGATAACACTGGAAAAGGGGACGAAAGTAGAACTTCCGCCCCTGTTTATGCATGAATTTTTTAACGCTTTGCGTTCTGGTTTCTTATTTTATCACAATTGCTCAGAAATTGTCCAGCGAATTTATAAACAAACCTTAAGGTAAATACAGATGTCAAATCTGCCCTTCCATGCTATAATTTAAATATAGAAAGGTTGTCTTGTAATACTCTGCCAAAGTATACCTGAAAATCGTGCCGATCAATGATTCCGCCTGCTTAACAGAAAGGAGCTGATTTATTTTATGAAGAAGAAAAGCAAAGGCAGGAAACTGTTTGCGTTGCTTGCTGTTCTTTGCCTGGCACTGGTACAGTTCTCCAGTGTAGTCCTGGCAGCCGATACTGCAAAGACGGATGAACTGGAAGTAACTCTCAGCACAACAAAAGACAGTTACAAAAACAACGAAGACATTCCAATTACACTTACCATTAAAAACAGTACTGACAAGACTATTTCAGACATTCAGCCGGAGTTCCTTCTTCCTTCCGGACTTTCCGTAGTAAAAGGTAAAATAAAACCTGCTGCCATTACTCTGGAAGCCGGAAAGAGCCAGACTGTAACTCTGACTGCAAAAAAAGTAGTAAAAACCGCTGCTGCAAAAACAAATACAACCAAAAAAACAAACACAAAAACTGCAGCCAAAACAGGAGATGAAACTCCGATTTTTCTCTGGAGCACTCTGCTTCTGTTCTCAGTTGTTCTGACAATTGTTCTTGTGAAAAAGAAAAAAATCAACAGAAACACATTTCTCGGACTGCTCTGCCTCCTGTTGGCCGGTACACTCCTGACACCCATTTCTGTAAAAGCAGCCTCTAACATCAAAAGCAATTCTGCATCTAAAGCGATAACGGTAGGCGGTACAAAAGTAAAACTACAGGCAAAGGTCACCTACACTTATAAAGAGACAGAAACTGTAACCGTAAAGAAATATAATGTAAATGTATTAAAAGGAACCGGAGACGGAACATACGAAGCAGGTAAAACCGTAACAATAAAAGCAGACGCTCCGGAAGAAGGCAGATATTTCAGAAAATGGAACGTAATCAAAGGCAGTATTACACTAGAAGACAATACAAAAGAAACCACCACTTTTGCCATGCCCAAAGAAGATGTGGAACTGGAAGCCGTATATGAAATCACTTCCTACACAGTCAAGGCTTCTGCCGGTGAAGGCGGTACCATTACCCCATCCGGTGATGTTCTTGTAGCACACGGCAACTCCGCTGTATTTACAATCACTCCGGAAAAAGGCTACCATGTAAAAGAGGTTCTGGCTGACAACAAAGCCGTTACCCTTACAGACAATCAATACACCTTTACAGATGTAAAAGAACCACACACAATTTCTGCTTCTTTTGAGAAGGATATTACTACTATCACCATCTCTGCTTCTGCCGGTGAAGGCGGCACCATTTCTCCTTCCGGTGAAGTTACGGCTGAGATCGGTTCTTCCGTAGAATTTACTGTAACTCCGGATGATGGTTACCATGTAAAAGAAGTCCTCGCGGATGATGCAGTGGTTTCTCTTACTGACGACAAATATGTATTTAACGAAGTAAAAGAATCACACACCATATATGCTTCTTTTGAAAAAGATGTGTATACAATTACCGTGATAAATGGTACAGCTCCTGCTTCTGCAGCCTGGGGAGAAACAGTCTCTTTAAAAGCTGATGAACCGGAAAAGGATAAAATTTTTACAGGATGGACAGTAAAAGACAATGCAGTTACCCTTGCTGATCCTGCCGCTTCTGATACCAGCTTCACAATGCCAAAAACAAACGTAGAAATCACTGCAAACTATGGTCCTGCTAAACAAGAAGAGACTCCTTCCAAAGAAAAAACACCTGCCAAACAGGATCCGAAACTTTCAAACGAAGAGACAGAGGCTTTAAAAATTACTGGCATCCAGAAACAGGAGTCAACTAATAAAGAGACTTTGACCTTCCAGCTGATCGGATACGATAAACTGGAAAAAGGTACCAAAGTGACATTAGTAAAAATCCTGACCGGTGCAAAAGCACCTGGTACATCTACCGATCTCGGTGCTTCTCTTGAAAAGGGCATTCTGACTTTGAACAAAGAAAAAACAGAAAAAGCTGCTGATCTTACTTATACAGGTCTCGTCTATAAAGTTACTTTGAAAGACGGCTCTGTATCAGAAGAAAAAACACTGGATATTTCTTCTTCCTTCAAGAAGTAATAAAAACACAACCTGGTGTTGGGTTTTATGCCCAGCACCAGGTTTCTTTAACGTCGATGCTTTTCACCCGGTAAAGCAGAAATTCATCAGACCTTGAACACAAATTATATAATTGGAAGCATAAAGAAAAGCCCATCGCATTTGCGATGGACTTTGTCTACATTGTAATCCATGTAGTGGCCCCAATCTGCTGCACTGCCCGTGCACCACATTCATTTCCAAATCGTGCACTCTCCTCCAGACTCCAGCCTTGTGAAAGTCCATAGATAAATCCTGCTGCAAAACTATCTCCAGCTCCTGTCGTATCAACCGGCCGGATTCCTTCCACTGCGGGAATCTGCATCTTCTTATCTTTTGAAGACACATAACAGCCTCTGGAACCACATTTAATAATCACATGCTTTATCCCTACCTGATGAAGTACATTAGCTGCTTCTTCTACATTTTTCTCCCCTGTAAGCAGAAACACTTCTTCTTCATTCGGAATCAGATAGTCCACATACGAAAGAGCTTCTGCAAGATCTTCTACAGTCTCACCTTTTTTCCGCTTGGTCATATCTGCACATATAATTATCTCCTGTTCCTTCGCCTGTTGAAAAATTTTTACCAATTCTTTCTTTCCGATTTCCGGAAACACAAAAATACTGGCAAAACAAAGAATTCCTATATCTTCCGGATAAGGACGCCTTATATCTTCCAGTTTCAGTTTCCTGAGACTTCCGTTCCTGTTTGTAAGAAAATTTCGTTCTCCGTTCTTTTGTACCAGAACTACATTGACACCTGTTCGCATTTCTTCCCGCGAAACCTTATCACAAAGTTCAATGCCAAGTTCTTCACAACGGTTCTGAATCATTCTTCCTTCTGCATCATTTCCTATAACTGTTTCCAGATAGACCTTTTTCCCAAGAGCTGCCAGCACAGAGGCCTCGTTCATGGCATCTCCTCCAAAAGAAATCCAGATATCCTCTGCAGGACTGGAACCGGTCTCAAACACCTCTTTTTCAGCAGGAGATACCAACACGTCCAGTATGGCAGCACCGATAATCATGATTTTATTTCTTTTCCCCGTCTCATTCATATATGTTTTTTCTCCTGTTCTCTATGTATTTCTTTTACCTACATTTTACACCTTATTCGCGAAAAAACCACTTGCAAACATTGTTTTTTTATCAAAATATGTTAGAATGATAATACAGTTTTTCAAAAGAAAAGGGGATTTTTACATGTATAGTTTTCAAAATGACTACAGCGAAGGTGCACATCCAAGTATTCTCCGTGCCCTCGAAACCATCAACTACCACCAGAACAATTCCTACGGTCTGGACGAGCATTGCGACAATGCCAGGGATATGATTCAGGAAGCTCTGGAAAATTACGGTGTGGACATTCACTTTATTGCTGGAGGCACCCTGACCAATCTTACATTTCTCTCCCACGTACTTCGTCCTTATGAAGCTGTAATCAGTGCAGAGACTGGTCATATCAACACACATGAAACAGGCGCCATTGAAGCTACCGGTCATAAAGTTTTTTCAGTTGCTTCGTCCGACGGGAAGCTCAGTCCTGATCTGCTTCGTCCTGTTCTGAAACTCCATGAAAATGAACATTGGGTGGAGCCCCGCCTTGTCTATATATCAAACCCTACCGAACTTGGAACCGTATATACCAAACAGGAACTGGCAGAGCTTTATGCCTACTGCAAACGTCATAACCTGTATCTGTACCTTGACGGAGCCCGTCTTGCCATGGCACTGGCAGTAAAAGAATCCTATCTTACATTGAAGGATATTCCGGATTTGTGTGATGCATTTTATATCGGCGGAACCAAAAACGGTGCCATGTTCGGTGAAGCACTGGTACTTGTCAGAGATGAATTCAAAGACCATTTCCGCTTTAATATGAAGCAGCATGGAGCCATTCTTGCAAAGGGCTGGATGATCGGTGTTCAGTTTGAAGAACTCTTCCGTGACAACCTTTATCTGGAACTTGGAAAACGCAGTGTTGCACTGGCTAAAACCTTAAAAGATGCTTTTGCAAAATGCAACATTCCACTTCTTGCGGAAGCACCTACCAATCAGATTTTTCCAATCCTGCCTGACGAACTGGCCGAAAAAATCAACGCAAAATATCTGACAACGTTCCAATGTAAGCCTGACGAAGAGCATACCTGTCTTCGCTTCTGTACCTCCTGGGCAACAAACGAACAGGCAGTAGAGGATTTTGCAAGAGATCTGGAAAACTGGACCTTATCTGTCTCATAAATACTTGACAAATTTTCAGTCTGATTATATGATAAATGTAATAAAAAGGGGAGCTGACGCGTCGGCTGAGAAGGAATACGAACGGATTTCGACCCTGTGAACCTGATACGGATAATGCCGGCGTAGGAATCATATGATGCAGAATCAGAGGTACGTCCGGGGAGGGCGTACCTCTTTTGTCATTATCCGAATTTAAAGAAAAGGAGTCCTGTAAATGGAATACACAACACAGATGGATGCCGCAAGAAAAGGCATCATTACCAAAGAAATGGAAATCGCTGCAAAAAAAGAGCAGATGGATGTCAACGAGATGCGTGAACTGGTTGCAAAAGGTCAGGTAATCATTCCCTGTAATAAACTGCACACTTCCCTGGATCCAAATGCGATTGGTTCCATGCTGAAAACAAAAATCAATGTCAATCTTGGAATTTCCAGAGACTGCAAAGATATGGATATGGAAATCGAAAAAGTAAACAATGCAGTCAAAATGGGAGCAGAGTCCATTATGGACTTAAGTTCTTATGGGGATACCCGTACATTCCGTAAACGTCTTACAAAAGAATGCCCTGCAATCATCGGTACCGTTCCCATTTACGATGCTGTCGTTTATTACCATAAACCGCTGAAAGAAATCACTTCACAAGAATGGCTGGATATCGTCCGCATGCATGCAGAAGACGGTGTGGATTTTATGACTATTCACTGCGGCATTAACAAAGCAACTGCCGGAAGATTCAAAGCAAACCGCCGTCTGACGAATATCGTTTCCAGAGGTGGTTCTATTATCTTCGCATGGATGGAAATGACAGGAGAAGAAAATCCTTTCTACGAACATTACGATGAAATTCTGGATATCTGCCGTGAATATGATATTACTATGAGCCTCGGTGATGCCTGCCGTCCTGGATGTATCAAAGATGCATCTGACATTTCTCAGATTGAAGAGCTGGTAACACTGGGTGAACTGACAAAACGCGCCTGGGAAAAAGATGTTCAGGTTATGGTGGAAGGTCCGGGACATATGCCTCTGAATCAGATTGCAGCCAATATGGAAATCCAGAAAACTATCTGTCAGGGTGCTCCTTTCTATGTTCTCGGTCCTCTGGTTACTGACATTGCTCCCGGATATGACCACATTACAGCAGCCATCGGTGGTGCTGTCGCTGCTGCAAGCGGAGCTTCCTTCCTGTGTTATGTAACACCGGCAGAACATCTGCGTCTGCCGAATCTGGATGATGTAAAAGAAGGTATCATTGCCTCCAGAATCGCAGCTCATGCAGCCGATATCGCAAAAGGTGTAAAAGGTGCTACAGACTGGGATAATGCCATGAGTACTGCCCGTAAGAAACTGGACTGGGAAGAAATGTTCAATCTTTGTCTGGATCCGGAGAAAGCAAGACGCTACCGTGCAGAAGCAAAACCGGAAAAAGAAGATACCTGCAGTATGTGCGGAAACTTCTGTGCTGTTAAGAATATGAACCGTATTCTGGACGGTGAAATCGTAAATATTTATGATGAATGATGATTTGTGAAAATTAAGAGCCAGCCAACGAAGTGCAAAACATTTCGTTGGCTGGCTCTTAACAATTAATATACAAAAACAGCTACTCCATATGCAGGAAGCGGATAAGCAAAGGAAAATTCTTTTCCGTCACATTCCTGTTTTTCCGCTTTATACACGGTCTGTTCCACCGGTACATCTCCTCCAAACTTCGGATCTTTACTGTTCAGGATCAGACGATATTGTTTCTTCTTCGGTACACCTACCCGGTAATCCTCTCTTGCAACCGGTGTATAATTAATCACAAACAGAAGATTATTTCTTCCTGTAGGAGATTTCCGCACAAAACTGTAGATACTTCTGGAACAATCGTCTGCATTCATCCATTCAAATCCGTCTGTATTGCAGTCATTTGCATAAAGAGCCGGATATTTTTTATACAAAGCCAGCAATTCTTTTACATAAGCCTGAAGCTGCTGATGTGCAGGCTCTGACAGAAGATACCAATCCAGTTCTCTGGCTTCACTCCACTCCTGATACTGGCCAAATTCCTGTCCCATAAACAGAAGTTTCTTGCCCGGATGACCAAACATAAAACTGTATCCTGCTTTCAGATTCTCGAATTTATCCTGACCAAGTCCAGGCATCTTGTTGATCATAGAACATTTCAGATGTACCACTTCGTCATGAGACAATACAAGCACATATTTTTCACTGTAGGCATAAGTCATGGAGAATGTCATCTTATTGTGATTATACTGACGAAAATAAGGATCCAGCTTCATATATTCCAGGAAATCATGCATCCAGCCCATATTCCACTTCAGGCTGAAACCAAGACCACCGTCTTTTGGATCTCCTGTAACCATAGGCCACGCAGTCGATTCTTCTGCAATCATAACTACACCTTTATTTCTTGTTGTCACAATTGAATTCAGATGGCGGAAAAATTCAATGGCTTCCAGATTCTTATTTTCGCCATACTGATTGGCAACCCACTGACCATTCTGTCTTCCATAATCCAGATACAGCATAGAAGCCACAGCATCTACACGAAGTCCGTCAATGTGATAATGCTCTGTCCAGAACAGTGCATTGGCAATCAGGAAATTCTTAACTTCATTTTTTCCATAGTCAAAAACTTTTGTTCCCCAGTCCGGATGTTCTCCCTTTCTCGGATCTGCATATTCGTAAGTCGGTGTTCCGTCAAAATTGGCAAGCCCATGACCGTCTCTTGGGAAATGTGCCGGTACCCAGTCGAGAATGACACCGATTTTTTTCTTATGCATATAGTTGATAAAATACTGGAAATCATCCGGTGTTCCGTAACGGGAAGTCGGTGCATAATAACCAGTTACCTGATATCCCCAGGAACCATCAAATGGATGCTCTGCAATCCCCATCAATTCTACATGGGTATAGCCCATATCACGTACATAATCAGCCAGCTCATGAGCCAGTTCTCTGTAATTATAGAATCCATCCGGATCCCCTTCCTCTGCAGGATGTTTTTTCCAGGAACCGGGATGTACTTCATAAACAGACATGGCCTCTTTATTTACATCGTATTCTGTACGCTTCTTCATCCATGCTGCATCACTCCATTTAAATCCTGTGATATCGTAGACACGGGAAGCATTTCCCGGACGTATTTCTGAATAATTGGCATAGGGATCTGCCTTGTACAGAAGATCTCCGTTTGGCGCAGTAATGCAGAACTTATACAGATCACCAACTTTCACTTTTGGAATAAAAAGCTGATAAATGCCCATATCATTATCGCATTTCATAACATTCTTTTCCGGATCCCATCCGTTAAAATCCCCTACTACAGAAACACCTTTTGCATGAGGTGCCCACACAGCAAAATAAACCCCGTCTTTTCCTCTCTGTTTTGTCGGATGTGCACCCATCAATTTGTAGATTTCATAATTTGTTCCCTGTCCAAACAGGTAACGGTCCATTTCTGTAACTTTTAAAGTTTTACTCTTTGCCATAACACTTCCCCTTTTCCATTCTATTACGACAGCATCTCACTATCGCACAATCTCCAACAGAATACTTCCTGCTGCTTCTATGGTCAAATTCAACCTTCCGTTTTCTGCCTCTGTTTTCTTGCCTGTAATATAGTCCACATAAGATGCATCACTTACCGGTGCCGGTATACTTACCTCTGCCGGATTTTCATCGTTATTCACAACTGCAATTATGCCTTCCTGTTCCGTCATTCTTGCAAATGCATATTGTCTGTTTGTCAGAAGAAGTTCTCTGTATCTCCCCTCTGCCAGACAGGTTTTATATTTCCCATGAAATTCTCCCAGCTGTTTTACCCACGAAAGGATTTCCGAATCCTGCTTCTCCTTAAGTGCCTTTTCAATCTCAACGGCTGGCCGAAGAGCATCATCTCCTCCATTGTTCTTGCTTCCCTCAATTCCCCATTCAGATCCATAATAAATGGACGGAATCCCCGGAAGTGTAAACAGCAGTGTATACACAGGAAAAATATGTTCTTTTGTGTTCAGCTTGCTCATGATCCGGTCTACATCATGGTTATCTACAAAAGAATACAACTTCATTCCTCTGTAAATACCACCATTCTCATCAAATTCTCTTCGAATGGTATGTGCGATTTCAAAATAATTATGATCATTGTGTCCGGAATACAGACCTTTGTGAAGTTCATAGTTTGTAACGCTATGAAGCATGCGGTGACCATCCTGAATATAACGGCTGTAGTCTCCGTGAATCACTTCACCCATAAGCCAGAAATCTTCTTTCTTTGCTTGTGTACGTCTGCGCATTTCTTCCATAAATCCAAAATCAAGGCAGTCTGCACAGTCCAGACGGATTCCGTCAATATCAAAAACATCGATCCAGAAATCAATTACTTCATAGAGGTAATTTTTCACCTCGGGATTCTGCAGATTCAGATTTACCAGTTCAAAGCAGTTTCTCCATGCCTCATATCCAAATCCATCATTATAAGGCGTATTCCATCCGAAATTGATTCCCTTATACCAGCTGCAATATTGGGAACCCTCCCGGTTCTGCTGAATGTCTTCAAATGCAAAAAATTCTCTTCCTGTATGATTAAACACACCATCTACTACTATTTTTATATCATTTTCATGAGCCAGTTTCACAAACTGTACAAAATCCTCATTGTCCCCCAGTCTCTGATCTACTTTTTTATAATCCTTTGTATCATATCCGTGAGTGGTAGATTCAAATAAAGGTCCGATGTAGATTGCTGTAACTCCTATATCTTTCAGATGAGGAATCCATTTTTCCAGTTCCTGAAATCTGTGAACAACACCTTCCTTTGTGTTTACCCTTGGGGCGCCCGTCATCCCAATCGGGTACATATGGTAAAATACTGCCTCTTCATACCATTTTGCCATTTTCTAGTTCCTCCTGCATTTCAATTTGTCAGGTATAAATTCCATACATAAACTGATGTACAATCTCATACGTAGTTTCATTGGAAATGTAAAATTCTTCCCCCTCCGCAAGATTATAGCTCAACGTCATTACATGATGATTTAATATACCCGTAAAGCCAACTGCAAACAAATCCTGACGTCCCCGCATATTTCCAAGCTGACTGGATGCGTTCTCAAATATCCTGACAATCAATTTGTAAAATCGCTGAATCACCGGTGCCACCGTAAGATATGCTTCGTTTTCTCTCCCAAGGTAAAACAGAGAAAGCATAAATAAATAAAACTTCTGATGACCTGCACAGTAATCAAAAAATTCCCGTGCAGTCCGATAGAGCACATCCTTTATATCTCCTCCCTGGTCGATCACGGGAAGAAGTCTTGACTCCAAGTTTTCATATCCGCCCTCCAGAAGAACTTTCAAAAGACCCAGCTTACTTCCAAAATAATAATATAACGTGGGCTTGGAAATTCCTGCCTTATCTACAATCTCCTGGACACCTACGGCATCGTATCCTCTTGCATAGAACAATTCCAGCGCCGACTGCACGATTAATTCTCTGTTATCCATAATTGCCTCCCGGCTGTCTGCATTTTCTTTAAAAACATTATACCAATCGGTATATAAAAATGCAATATCTATTATAATAAAAAACAGCCGCTTATCCCACCAGATAAGCGACTGCTTTTTATTGGTTTTCATTCCTTTATTTTAAATAATTTCTCCGCATTTTCTCTTGTGATATTTACTACATCTTCATAAGAGACTTTTTTAATTCTCGCAATTTCCTCTGCCACATAAGTAAGATACAAAGAACAGTTTCTTTTTCCACGATAGGGCTGCGGCGTAAGATAAGGGGCATCCGTTTCTAAAAGCAGATAATCAAGGGGCGCATATTCTACCACTTCCTTCAGCCGTTTTGCATTCTGGAAGGTAACCACACCACCGATTCCCAGATAATACCCCATATTCATATATTCTCTGGCATGTTCCACAGAGTAGGAATAGCAATGGATTACACCGCTTATATGATCGGCCCGTTCCCCCTTCATGATATCCAGAGTATCTTTTGCGGCATCACGGCTGTGTACAATGATTGGGAGATCGGTTTCCTTTGCCAGATCCATCTGCCGCACGAACCATTTCTTCTGTACTTCATGGTTTTCTTTATTCCAATAATAATCCAGACCAATTTCCCCTACTGCAACGGTCTTCTCTTTGTCACACAAATCTCTCAGCCATTTCATTTTCTCTTCGGTCAGATCTCCCACTTCATCCGGATGCACACCTATGGCTCCATACACAAAAGGATAGATTTCCATAAGCTTTACCGTATCTGCCACACCTCTGAGACTTGCTCCTACATTAATGATCCGATGGATTCCGTGTTCATACATAGAACGCAACAGCTGATCTCTGTCTTCATCAAAAGCATCATCATCATAATGTGCATGAGTTTCAAATATCATGAATTTTTTTCTCCTTCAATCGTTTGTATATAAACTGCCGGAACAACGTATAAATGATAGATGCCAGCGGAATAAACACAAGCATTCCCACCACACCCATAAGACTTCCGCCAATTGTAACTGCCACCAGTACCCATATCGAAGGCAATCCAACAGAATTTCCTACCACATGCGGATAAATCAGATTTCCTTCGATTTGCTGAAGAATCAAAAACAGAATAACAAATGCAACGCCTTTCATGGGGTCTGCCACCAATATCAGGAAAGCGCCTACTACGCAGCCGATAAAAGCACCAAACACAGGAATCAGCGCAGTAAAAGCGATCAATACGCCGATCAGCAGCGCATAAGGGAATCGGAACAGTGTCATTGTCACAAAAAACATAGATCCCAGAATCACTGCTTCCACACACTGACCAGATACAAAACTGGCAAATGTCCGATAACTTAAAGAACAGACTTCCAGAATCTTTTTCACTGCTTTTTGCGGAAACAACGCATAACAGATTTTTCTGACCTGCACAGACAATTTTTCTTTCTGAAGCAGTATATAAACAGCAAAAACAAATCCGACAAAAAAGTTCACGAGAACATTCACCAGTGTACGGGCAACTGCCATTGTAGAGCTCAGTACATTCCCCGCTCCGTTTTTCAGAAAATTCACTGCTGTATTGATGATGTTGTTCCAGTCAAACTCCAGACTCTGTATCCATTGAACAATCTGGGTATTGTTACGGAACGTGTCCATCGCCCATGCCTGAACTTTTGGCAATGCCGCTTCCACACTGTCACTGATAATCAGTATTGTCTGTCCAAGCTGCGGTACTACCACCAGAATCACAAGAAGCATTACGCCTGCTACAAGCAGGATAGAAAGAAGCAGGCTGACCGGTCTTGCTGCTTTTTTTCCTCTGCTGTTTTCTTTCAGACTGCCGAATAATTTCCTTTCAAGAAAACTCATAGGCACATTCAGGACAAATGCCATGGCTGCACCTAGCAGAAAGGGATATACAACGTTCAGGAAAGCGGACAAAAAGAACCAGATCATATCGATTCTCTGTATTCCCACGTAAACCAGTACACCGAAAAGAATCAGCAGCATTATATTTTTCATATCTTTTTTATTTAAATCCATCCAAATCACCTCAGGATATTTTTCCACGGATCCATTTTAAAATCTGGATTACCGGCAGATTTGCCAGAGACAAACCATATACAACCAGAAGCTGTGTCAGATTCAATGTCTGTACACTGAATATACTGTGCAGTCCCGGAATTACCAGCACTGCTGTAATCAATACTAATCCTAACACAAATGCACCGATCAGGTAAACATTATTAAAAAATTTTTTTGTAAACAATACCGGTTTTGCTGATTTACAGTTAAATCCATGAACCAGTCTGGATGTACACAAAGTACCAAATGCCATAGTCATAGCAAGAAGTGTACTTTCCTGATAACCAATGTAAAATCCAATCATCGTCATAATTCCTATGCAGAGACCTTCCGTACCAATATAAGAAAGAAATTTAGCTGTAAGAATGGATTCATTCATGGAACGAGGCTTTTCGTCCATCACATCTTTTGTATGCGGTTCAAGCCCAAGGGCAATCGCCGGAAGACTATCTGTAAGCAGGTTAATAAACAACAGGTGAACTGGTGCAAAAGGCACCGGAAGATTTGCCAGCGATGCATACAGTACTGCCAGAATACCTGCAAAATTTCCGGAAAGGAGGAATTGAATGGCACTCTTGATATTTTTATATACATTACGCCCATTTTCCACAGCCTTTACAATCGTAGCAAAATTATCATCAGCCAGAACCATAGACGCTGCATCTTTTGACACCTCTGTACCAGTGATTCCCATAGCTACACCAATATCCGCCTGTTTCAAAGCCGGTGCATCATTGACACCATCTCCCGTCATAGAAACAATGTTTCCTTTCTCCTGCCATGCCCGAACAATCCGTATCTTATGTTCCGGTGACACTCTGGCATACACAGAGATTCCTTCTACAAAATCTTTCAGTTCCTCATCCGACATCTTGTCGATCACTGCCCCTTCACAAGCCTCTGATTCTTCTTTTAAGATGCCGATTCTTTTTGCAATCGCCGCTGCTGTCACTTTATGATCACCTGTAATCATGATTGGTCGGATTCCTGCCCGGATACATTCTTCCACTGCTGCCCTGGATTCCTCTCTCGGAGGATCCATCATGGCAATCAGTCCAAGAAATGTCAGCGCCTCTTCGTCCGCAAGAGTCAGTATCTGCTCTGTTGTATTCATTGGTTTATATGCAAATGCCAGAACACGAAGACCATTTTCCGAGAATTTTTGATTCTGCAGTTCAATTTCTTTTCTGTCTTCTTCCGTTACAGGAACAATTTTCCCATGCTTCTGTATACTGCTGATTCTCTGAAGAAGCACATCCACTGCACCTTTTGTAATCATGGTCGGACCTTCCTTCAAATTATGAAGCGTAGACATCATCTTTCGATCGCTGTCAAAAGGAATCTCACCACATCTTGGGTATTTTTCTCTTACTACTTCAGCCGGTCTGCCCAGTTTATCTCCCTGGTTAATGAGAGCTGTCTCAGTAGGATCTCCAATTTCCTCTCCATTTTTATTGGTAGAGTCATTGCAAAGAATGCTGTGACGGAGCAGTTGTTTCTGTGACGGCACATCCAGATCAATCATCTGTGACGGAATTTCTTTTCCATCTACATAATAATACTCCACAGTCATTTTGTTTTGTGTCAAAGTCCCTGTCTTATCAGAACAGATGACAGATACACTTCCAAGTCCTTCCACAGCCTGCAGTTTACGGACAATGGCATGTTCTCTGGCCATTTTCTGTGTTCCAAAGGAAAGCACAATGGTAACGATCGAGCTAAGGGCTTCCGGAATAGCTGCAACAGCCAGTGCTACAGCGAAAAGGAATGCTTCTCCCATAGATTTTCCCCGGAATACACTGACCCCAAACAAAATCCCGCAGAAAACCAGAATGACCACCGAAAGTTTCTGGCCAAACTGATCCAGATTTACCTGCAGAGGTGTTTTTTTATCCGATGCAGATTTCAGCATAGAAGCAATCTTCCCAACTTCTGTTTTCATACCAATATCGGTTACAAGAAACGATCCCCTTCCATAGGAAACAAAACTTCCGGAATATACCATATTGGTTCTGTCTCCAAGCGGTACCTCTCCTTCAATGGCATCTTCTGTCTTATCCACCCCAAGACTTTCTCCTGTAAGTGCACTTTCATCTACCTTCAGACTGGCATTTTCAAGAATTCTTCCATCTGCAGGGACATAATCTCCTGCCTCCAGACTGACAATATCACCAACCGTTATTTCAGAAGAAGGGACTTTGATAATATCCCCATTTCGCAGTACTTTTGCTTCCGGCCCTGCCATCGCTTTCAGACTGTCCAGAGACTGCTCTGCTTTTACAGTCTGTACAGTTCCAAGAATTGCGTTCATGGTGATCACTACAAGAATAACAATGGCACTTTCCATTTCACCCAGAATTCCGGAAACCACAGCTGCCACTATCAGAATCATGACCAGAAAATCTTTGTATTGTTCAAGAAAAATCTGAAGAATTGATTTTTTCTTTTCCTCTGTAAGTGCATTCGGCCCATACGTTTCCTGATTTTTCTTTACCTGTTCATTTGTAAGAGGCTGTGTACTGCCATTGACTGCCTTCTGCGCCTCAGTTCTTGACATCTGATAATACTGTTTCATTAGCTGTCCTCCATTTCTAATTTTTCAGGGAATTCTGCTACTCATTTTCTGTAAAACAAAAAGAGACTTTTATTGTATAAAAAATTATACAATAAAAGTCTCGCTGTTTCGTTACGATACGGGCGGATCTGTCCACCGAGATTGACGACATCGCAAACACCAATGGTGCCAGCTACTCCCTTTTATTAAAAAATAATATAACGGATGCTTTACCGGTTGTCAATATTTTTTAACAAATTTCTGCACCTGCCGGCATCTCTTTATCTGGTGTCATAAGTGCCAGTTCTCCATCCAGCCCTTCTGCACAAAGCAGCATTCCTTCTGACAGGATACCTGCCAGTTTTGCAGGTTTCAGGTTTACAAGCACCATAACTTTCTTTCCTACCATATCTTCTGGTTTATAGTTTGATTTGATTCCGGAAACGATTTGTTTTACCTGGCTTCCCACTTTAACCTGAGAGCAGAGCAGTTTTTTTGATTTTTTCACTTCTTCACAGGCAATGATCTCTCCTACCTGGAACTGCATTTTCATAAAATCATCAAATGTAACTTCCGGTTTTGCTTCGATATCGACTACCGGTTCTTCTTCTGCTTCTTCCGGGGCAGATGCAGCCGCTTCTGCGGCACGCATTGCTTCTACTTTTTCCATTACTTCTTTCACATCAAGACGTGCAAAAAGGATTTCCGGTTTTTCTGTCACTTTGTTTCCGGACGGATACAGGCCAAAAGTATCCAGATCTTCATAAGTTCTCTGATCTGCATTTAACTGCGCAAGAATCTTTCCTGTTGTCTCCGGCATAAAGGATTCCAGTAAAGAAGCACCGATGCAGATCCCCTCTACCAGATTATACAGAACTTCTGACAGACGGTCTTTCTTTGTCTCATCTTTTGCAAGTGCCCATGGCATTGTCTCATCAATGTATTTGTTGCAGCGTTTAAACAAAGTAAAAATCTCTGTAATGGCATCTGCCACACGAAGTTCTTCCATTTTATCTGCGACTTTCTTCTTGGTTCCCAGAACAACTGTTTTTAATTCCTCGTCGACTGCTTCTGTCACTCCGGTACTTCTGACTTCCCCTCCAAAATATTTATTGGACATGGAAATTGTACGATTTACCAGATTTCCAAGAGTATTGGCCAGTTCCGAATTCAGACGTTCTACCATCAGTTCCCATGTAATGATACCGTCATTTTCAAAAGGCATTTCATGGAGTACAAAATAACGGACTGCATCCACACCGAAGAAATCAACCAGCTGATCTGCATAAATAACATTTCCTTTTGATTTACTCATCTTGCCGTCACCCTGAAGCAGCCATGGATGCCCAAATACCTGTTTCGGCAGAGGCAGATCCAGTGCCATCAGGAAAATCGGCCAATAAATGGTATGGAAACGGATAATATCCTTTCCAATCAGATGCAGATCTGCAGGCCAGTCTTTCTTGAACTGTTCTGTGCTTTCGCCATCACAGTCATAACCAATCCCTGTAATATAGTTTGTCAGTGCATCCAGCCATACATATACTACATGTTTCGGATCAAAATCTACCGGGATTCCCCACTTGAAAGAAGTTCTGGATACACACAAATCCTGAAGTCCAGGAAGCAGGAAGTTGTTCATCATTTCATTTTTTCTGGAAACAGGCTGAATGAATTCCGGATGTGTATTAATATGGTCGATCAGTCTCTGCGCATATTTACTCATTCTGAAGAAATAGGCCTCTTCTTTTGCAGGTGTTACCGGACGTCCGCAGTCGGGACATTTTCCATCCACAAGCTGTGATTCTGTAAAGAAAGATTCACAAGGTGTACAGTACATTCCCTCGTAATATCCTTTGTAGATATCGCCCTGGTCATACAATTTTTTAAAGATTTTCTGTACCTGTTTCTCATGATAATCATCGGTTGTACGGATAAATTTATCATAAGAAGTATTCATCATATCCCAGATATTCTGAATTTCTCCGGACACTTTATCTACAAATTCTTTGCAGGTCACGCCTGCTTCTTCTGCCTTCAACTCAATTTTCTGTCCATGTTCATCGGTTCCTGTCTGGAAAAATACGTCATATCCCTGCTGTCTTTTAAATCTTGCAATGCTGTCAGCCAAAACTGCCTCATACGTATTACCAATATGTGGCTTGCCTGATGTATAGGCAATGGCTGTGGTAATGTAATATTTTTTCTTGTCCATCTTTGTTCTCCTTTTCTTAAATTTTTTATTCCGTAGAAAAGTGCTCTGTATTTTCCTGTGAGATAAAAAACGTCTTCTTTAAGGGGATTTCTGAAATTCCCTTAAAGAAGACGAGTCACTTACCCGTGTTACCACTTCTTTTCATCTGCATCTCACAATACAGACCTCACCAGGTACCTGCATACCTTCCCGCTATAACAGGCGGAACCTGTCGCAGCCTTACTTCCTGTTCCTGTTTTGCCAGAGACAAAAGCTCGGTGCGCCTCTCAGGAGCCATCTTCCGCAAAGTCCTCTTTTGTTCCTCTCAGCAACCGGAACTTCTCTGTAAAAGAAAATCAGTGCATACTCTCTCCGTCATTGTGTTTCCCATCTTTAGTGATGGTAGCACATTTTTTTTCATTTGTAAAGATGTGGTTCATCCAACTGCATATTTCTTTACGACGTTATTAAAACGTTCATTCCTTGCTTCATAAACTACACGCAGTTCGTCCTTCCAGTTCACGCTGAGCATCCCCAGAATGGACTTTGCATCAATCGTAATTCTTCCACTTACCACATCGATATCAAATGGACATTTACATGCTGCTCCTACAAATTCTTTAATTTCATCTACTGTCTGAAAACGTATTATTTTTTCCTGCATCTTTTTCTCTCCTTGTATCTTTTGTTAAATTTTTATCGATTTCCTTTATTGCATTAAAGATACACCAAAATGCGGAAAAAATCAATGAGTAATTTTTTTAGATTTGTTATCCTTTTCTGATATAACAGATATTACTCACCAGAGGTATGCTTGTTTTTTTGACATAGTTCATATATTCCAGCCGATTAATATAATATTCCCGTCCCCAGGAAGAAACCCTCAGCCACACTTCATCCATCTCTGTTACCGTAACATAATGCGCGCATACTTCATTTACAGGAATATAACCTTCCCGTCCGGTCTTTTGATACAGCGTCAGCTTTTTCTTTTTCCACACAAAAGGAAAGTTTGGACCTATAGACAAGATGACTGGAATATCATGAGAAAGCATGGCGCTGATTCTATTCCACAAATTTCTTGTCCGGACTCCCCAGGTCGCTCTAAGTCCTGTATGATACCGGGCTAAATACCGGTTGATTCCTCCTGCAAGAACCCAACCGGGCATTCCAAAATGCGGAAAAAGAAATAAATATCTCTTTCTCATATAATCCACATACTGCAGATATTCTTCCAGTTCCAATATCCCATTGGAATCTTTTGCCTGCTTGAATACCTCTGTTCTGCATCTTTCTTTATTTAAACTCAGATACAAAAGTAAGTCCGTTCCTCCAATCGCACCACAGCCACACTTCTGCACGGTTTTGGATTTACTCCAGTTCTGATTTCCACCATAGGACAGATCACCTCCGTTTTCCACTACAAGAAACGGATTATGTAAACTATATCTTTTCATGTGTATAAAACCTCTTCTGTATTACAAACTGATCTCCAGGCTTTTCTCTTCTGATATGGAAACCGGTCCTCCCATTTTACATTGGATTACCTTTCCATCCTCTTTTACTACAGTTGCTTCAATCACACCACCTGGATGTTTCAGCAAATACACATACGTTCCGTCTTTTTTCATTTTGGACAGATACACAGCTGCAGCCATACTTCCGCTTCCACAGCTGCTTTCCCATACGAGAGATTTTGTTTCTTCTACATATACGACAGGCGTAATCCGGTACCGTCTCTCCATACCATCTCCACTTGGCTCCAGAAACATAAGACCGACTGCATCACTCTTATACTGCTCCATAACTGCCTTTACGACTGTTTTTACAAATGTTTCCTCTCTCTTCGGTCCTTTCACAATCACATGACTGATTCCATCAAATACTACCACATGATAGATTCCATATTCCGGCACGTTCACATCTACGATTTTCTCCGGAAGGGGCATGGTCGTTTTACTGGTTCCTGCCTCATGATCCACTTCTACCAGTAAGGTACCTGCACAACCACTGACATCCACTTCTATCATCTCTGGTTTTTTGCCTTCGCAGACGTGTTCCATCCCCAGAAGATACCCGAAACTCCTGGTGGCATTTCCGCAAAACTCTCCCCCCATCATCTGCATATGTTTTGTTCCATCTGACTTCTCTTCGATAAATCCCACCTGTTCTCCATGGAATTCTTCCACCGCCAGCAATGCATTCGCAACACTTGGATACTGGGTCCGATTCATCGGACTCGTTACAAAAATCGTGATATTCCCTGCCGGGTCTGCTATACGTATTTTAACCTCCATAATAAAGCACCTCTCCATTTTTATTATTGTAGATATTATAGCATATTTCCCGACAAAAATAAGCAAAACTCGTTTCTTTTATCGACTTTCTTTTCTGAATATGCTATTGTGATAAATATAAGACAAAGTTTTATTCTGGAGGCATTTGTTATGGAAAATCAGATTACAAAAGGGGTTATATGGAAACAGATTCTTCTCTTCTTTTTTCCGATTATGTTAGGTACTTTATTCCAACAGCTTTACAATACCGCAGATGCAATCGTAGTTGGGCGATTTATGGGGAAAGAAGCACTTGCCTGTGTGGGCGGTTCCTCCGGACAGCTGATCAATCTGGTGGTAGGATTTTTCGTAGGGCTCGCTTCCGGTGCAACGGTTATTATTGCCAGATACTATGGGGCCGGCAACAAACGGGATCTGAACCGCTCCCTTCATACAGCAGCTGCCCTTTCTATTGTAGGAAGTGTGATCATCACCATACTTGGTCTTGTTCTGGCTCCTTCCATGCTGCGTATCATGAATACTCCCGGAAATGTTATGGCAGGTTCTGCCCTGTATCTGCGTATTTATTTTGGCGGTATTTTCTTTGTATTTGTTTATAACGTAGGATCTGCGATTCTCCGTGCGATGGGAGATTCCAAACGTCCTTTATACTACCTGATCATCTGCTGTTTTATTAATATTTTTCTGGATATTCTTCTTGTTGTTGGATTTAATCTCGGAGTGGCAGGAGTGGCCGTTGCCACGCTCTTTTCTCAGGCTGTCAGCGCACTTCTTATCGTTCATGCTCTCATGCAGCCCGGCCAGCTCTATCAATTAAAACCAGGAGAAATCCGGTTTTATCCTTTTCTTCTGAAATCCATCATCGCGATCGGACTTCCTGCAGGTTTTCAGTCTGTCATGTATAATATTTCCAACATTATTATACAAACTTCTCTGAACAGCCTCGGAACGGATACTATGGCAGCCTATACTGCTTTCGGAAAAATAGATGCTGTTTATTGGATGATTTCCGGAGCTTTTTCTGTCTCTATCACTACATTTGTAGGACAGAATTACGGAGCCGGCAAATATTCCAGAATGAAACGGAGTGTTTTTATCTGCCTATTTATGGACCTGATTGCTTCCCTGCTGGTAAGTGCTCTGTTTCTTCTCTTTGGAAAATATATTTTCCGATTATTTACTCAAGACCCTGCTGTTATTGCTGTTGGTATGGAAATTATTTCTATTATTGCACCAAGCTATGTTCTTTTTATCTTTATCGAAATTCTGTCCAGTGCCTTGCGCGGAATCGGAGATGTCATGATTCCTATGCTCATGACCTGCGGCGGCGTCTGTGTGGTACGTATTTTCTGGATTTTTACGGTTGTACCTCATTTCCCGGGAATCAAGAGCATCCTTGCAAGTTATCCTCTTTCCTGGGCTTTGACTGCCATACTGTTTATTATTTATTACTTTATTACACAGAGAAAATTTTACAAAGAACACCGGGATGCATAAAGCACCCCGGCGTTTTTCTATTTGTTTTTACAAACTATATGCTTTCTGTGTCTGTCCTGAATAATTCAGATAATACAGAATTTCTTTTCCCAGATCATTCACTCCTGCTTTTATTATATTCCATACACTTACAAAAAACAACTGCCACTCCTGTACTCAGCGCAGTTGCAACGATTGCAGGGCCAACAATCACCGCAGGATTCACACTTCCATATTGGGAACGATAAGCAATCATATTGACCGGTATTAGCTGAAGAGATGAAATATTCAAAATCAGGAAGGTACACATTTCATTACTGGCTGTTCCTTCTTTCTGCCCTTTCCCGAAATCGTTTTTCTTTCTCCGTTCCTCTTCCAATTCGGCCATTTTTTCCATAGCCTTTAATCCGAAAGGTGTGGCGCCCCAGCCAAGTCCCAGAAAATTCGCCAGTATATTTGCTGAAATATACTCCATAGCCGGATGGTCCAATGGAATGTTCGGAAAAAGGAAGTGAAGAAACGGCTGCATTTTTTCCGTCATCTTATCCATCAGACCAGAACTTTTTGCAATCTCCATGATTCCCATCCATAATGCCACAATCCCCGACATGGTAATACATAACATCACTGCTTCTTTGGCTGAAGAAATGGCTCCGTCTGTAACAGCTCCCAGATGCCCGGTCATGGCACCGTATGTAATTCCCACTAAAATCATTGCTCCCCAGAGAACATTCAGCATATCCGTCCCTCCCGTATGCATTGTATGATATTTTAAAATTACATATTCTATTTTTCTATCCTGTTTGCTAAAATAAAAAAATAAGGAACCGGTAAATTTTTCAACGAAAGGAATGTTTTATGTCTTATACCATTGCTTTGATTCAATGCGAAGTCCGTAACGAGATAAAAGAAAACTTGAAAACTGCAGAATATTATACAAAAAAAGCCAGACAGGCAGGTGCCTGTCTGGCTGTGTTCCCGGAATATTTTATGCTGTCCAATCTGATTTTTCCTGAGGATTATGTCAATCAGTCACAAACCATTCCGGGACCCTTTGTAGACGCTATGGCCGCATTAGCTGTCCGCTATAACCTGTGGATCCTCTTCGGCATGAATGAACGTGCTGTTACAAACCCGAAAAAAAGTTATAATACTCTGGTACTTCTTGACGATAGAGGAAACATTCAGGGCACTTATCGAAAAACACATTTATTCGATGCCTTTCACTGGAAAGAATCGGATTCCACACTGCCCGGCGACGGTTTCTTTGTTCCCGTACAGACACCTTTCGGTATCCTGGGCCTCGGAACCTGCTACGATCTCCGTTTCCCGGAACTGGCCAGATACGAAGCACTGCACAAGGCCGAAATCTTAATATATCCGGCTGCATGGGTAAAAGGAAACCTGAAGGATATCCAATGGAAATCCCTTCTGGCTGCCCGGGCCATCGAAAATGGAATTTATGTGATGGGTTGCAGCCAGTACACAAAAGACACATACCTTGGACAAAGCTGTGCCTTTGACCCATTCGGTCAGATACTGGCAGAAGGAAGCAATAAAGAAGAAATGCTTCTTGTAGCCACAGAAGCAGAACAAACAAAAGAAGCGCAAAAAATAATCCCTGCGCTGGCAAACCGACGCAGGGACTTGTATAAACTTTTTTAACGATTCAGATACCAAAACTTCTCTCTTCCAGCTTCTGCAGAATCCGGTCTGCTTCTTCTCCTTCTGCAGGAGTTGGTTGATAATTATTATATCCATCTGCGGAAGAAATTCTGCATGGAATAATATTCGTGACATCATCTTCTTTTTGTTCTCCACCTTCAAAGGTAAATGTTTGCTGAAAGATTATCGTATCCATATCTGATGGATAAGAATTCCCGCCGAAACAGAAATTACCAAGGCTGTATACTATATTTCTGCCATTGTATTTCTCAATTCCCTGAAGTACATGCGGATGATGGCCGATTACAAGATCTGCTCCCTGATCCACGGCTGCATGAGCCAGTTCTTTCTGCACTTCCCCCGGATAGGCTGCCTTTTCTTCTCCCCAGTGAAAACTTACAATTACAAGTTGTGCTCCCTGCGCTTTCAAAGACTGGATATTAGTAACCATAGAATCTTTCACACCGATTCCCTCTGCCAGCACATACGTCCCTACCAGACCAACTTTCACACCTTTGATTTCCATCATTGCTGTCCTGTCGTAACCAAAATTTGCAATTCCTGCTTCATCCAGAGCTGCAATGGTATCTGTATAACTTTCCTCTCCATAATCTTTACTATGATTATTGGCAAGATTGACTGCCTCTACAGACCCCTCCGTGAGAATATTCACATAACTTTTATCTGCCTTAAAAGCAAACTGTTTATCCGCTCGATATTCACTGTCTGTAAGCGTTCCTTCAAAATTCACAATCGTCACATCATCTTTCGAAAAAACAGGATTTACATTTTGGAAAAAGTAAGAAAAATCTCCTGTTTCTTCATATTTTGCCGGAAGGCTGTCTTCCCAGCTGAAAAATTCATCTGTTCCAAGTGTACAGTCTCCAGCTGCACTGACTGTAATCGTTACAGGTGCTGTCCTTTCCTCCGTGTTCTCTCCTGCATCTGTATCTTGACTCTCCGACGTTTGTTTTGTATCTGCGTTCTCTTTTGTTTTTCCGGAAGTCTTCACGGAAGAATCCGTGATATTCACTATAATCAGTACCAGAAACAGCAATAAAATCAGAAAAATATCCATTCCGATAATTTTCCTTGCACGGGAGTCCTTCAAGCATTCCAAAGCTTCAGAATCCAGGATTTTTTGCACTGGATGAAGTTCTTTCCATTTTTTTATCCAGATATTTCTGTCTTTTTCCTTTTTCTCTTTCATCTTTCTTTATCCCCTCTTCAAAAGTTCCTGATAGACATCCCGCTTGCTGATTCCACGGTCTTTGGCTACTTGTTTCATTGCTTCTTTTCGATCAATTCCCTGTTGCACATAATATTCCATATGTTCTTCCAGCGACATTTCTTCCCACTTTTTCTGTTCTTCCTGCTCCAGTTTTTTCCTGTCTTTTCCTTCTACCACAAGCACACATTCCCCCTTCGGTTCATTCTGTGTGTACCATTCCAGGGCCTGTGAAAGCGTGGTGCGAAATGCAGTCTCATGTTTTTTTGTCAGTTCCCTGCATACAGTGATCCTTCTGTCCCCCAGCACCTGATAAAGTTCTTCCAGTGTACGAACTAACCGATGGGGTGCCTCATAAAGAATCAAAGTTCTGGTTTCATTCACCAGTTCCTGAAGAACCTTTTTCTTTTCTTTTTTATCCGCTGGCAGAAATGCCTCAAAAGCAAATCGTCTGGTAGAAAGCCCGGACAACGTAAGCGCTGTAATACAGGCAGCTGCTCCCGGAAGCGAAGTGACTTCAATTCCTGACTCATAACACATGGCAACCAGCTCTTCTCCCGGATCCGAGATTCCCGGTGTTCCCGCATCTGTAATCAATGCAATATTTTTCCCCTCCAGAAGCTGTCCCACCAGATAATGTCCTTTATCAATTTTATTGTATTCATGATAACTGGTCATTGGTGTTTTAATTTCAAAGTGATTCAGAAGTTTAATGCTGTTTCTTGTATCTTCCGCAGCAATCAAATCTACTTCCTTCAGAGTCCTCACTACACGGTATGTGATATCTTCCAGATTTCCAATGGGTGTTGCACACAGATATAATTTTCCACTCATAACTCCTGCCCCTTTTTCCGTCCATATATTTCCAGAACTTCTTCTGTATACACACCTGGCCTGTCGTATACAATCAACGGTTTCTCTACCTGGATTCTTGAATTTCCTCCCCGCATCCCTTCGATCAATACAAGATTCGGTTCTTTATCTGCAAACGGATGTACCAGCCGCATTCTTTTTGGTTCTATTCCACAGCGCACCATCGTTGACATAATTTCAGCCAGTCGAAATGGCCGGTGCACCATATAAAACCTTCCTTTTGATGTAAGAACCTTTGCCGCCTGGGAAATCACATCTTCGAGTGTGCATAAAGTTTCATGGCGTGCAATAGTCTTGGCTGTATTATCTCCTGTCAGACCATGATTTCCAATCATATACGGAGGATTTGAAGTTACCACCTGAAAAGAGGAGCCTCCAAAAAGATTCCCTGCCTCTTTAATATCTCCGGTAACAATCGCAATGTCTTCTTCCAGATGATTATAAGCAACGCTTCTCCTGGCCAGCTTTGCACTCTCTTCCTGTATTTCCAGTCCTGTATAATGTCCCATGGGATATCTTGCTTTCATTAAAATGGGGACGATACCAGTGCCCGTCCCCATGTCTAATATTCTTTCTCCCGGCTTTGCTTTGGCAAACCAGGCCAAAAGTACTGCATCAATCCCAAAGCAGAACTGTTTTGGATTCTGAATCAACATGTAGCCATTCTGAAGATCATCCAGCCGTTCGTTTTCCAAAATAACCGGTTTGTCTTCCATTTCCTTTTCCTTCCTATTTCTCCAGTTCCTTCAAAGCTCGCATCTCTTCTTCTGTAAGGCGAAGCTTTTCTTTTTTCTGACGCGGTTTAAATTTTAATTCTTCTACAGGATATTCCCTGATTTCTTTTTCATCTTCTACATCTACAAGAACTTTCACCAGCTGGCGCAGTACACTCACACTCTGCACCTCACCTTTTAATCCATCCGGTGTTGTTACACGGTCACCGATACCCGGAAGTTTTCTGTTCAGTTCTTCGTATGTTTCCTCTTCATTTTTCAGACAGCACATCAGTCGGCCACATACACCTGAAATCTTTGCCGGATTCAGGGATAGATTCTGTTCCTTTGCCATCTTAATGGAAACAGGTGCAAATTCAGACAAATACGTATGGCAGCAAAGAGGCCGGCCACAGATACCGATTCCGCCCAGTATCTTTGTCTCATCTCTCACACCGATCTGACGAAGTTCGATTCTTGTCTTAAAAATAGCAGCCAGATCTTTTACCAGCTCTCTGAAATCAATTCGCCCGTCTGCAGTAAAATAAAAAAGTACCTTATTATTGTCAAATGTATATTCCACATCGATCAGCTTCATCTCCAGTCCATGTTCCCGGATTTTTTTCAGACAGATCTGATAGGCATCTTTTTCTCTTCTTCGATTGTTTTCTTCTTTTTTATCATCCTGCGTATTGGCGATACGAATCACTTCCTTAAGAGGCTGTATGACTTTCTCGTCCTCTACCTCTCTGGGAGGCAATACTACCTGCCCGTATTCTACTCCTCTTGCGGTTTCCACGATTACGTGGTCTCCGGACTTTATATCAAAATCCTTCGGGGAAAAATAATAAATCTTGCCCACGTTACGGAATCTGACTCCTATTACTTTTGTCATTTTAATTCTCCCTGATTGTCAGGAACAGCAGTTCCATAGTTAAGTCAAAATTAACGTTCGCCTGAAGGCGTGCTTTCGCAGTTTCAATTGCCCTGATAATCGTCTCAAGACCTTCGTAAGAGCTTCTCTTCGCTCTTTCTCTGATATAATTGTATTCCTGCCGGAATACCAGATGATCTATCTCTTTTGTTGCCTTAAACAGAAGTACATCCCTGAACCATACAAGAAACAGATCCAGATATTCATAAATGGTATGTTTTTCTTCTGACAGATTCTTTACTGCATCCACCATTTCATAGACTTCCATATTGCTTCCCTGTTTCAGGATACGAAAAGCAGCTTCCATCATCTCTGTAAAATCTTCTGCTGTAGCAATCTGTTTTGCTTTTCCGACATTTCCCTGTGCAAATGCCACACTGACTTCTGCCTGATAATCCGGCACATGAAGATCCTCCATAAGATATTTGCGGATTACATCATCCCGTACCGGCTTAAAATTCAATGTCACACACCTGGATTTAATCGTCGGAAGCAGACCTGTGTTATTATTCGCTAAAAGAAGAATCACCGCATATGCCGGAGGCTCTTCTATGGTTTTCAAAAGTGCATTCTGCGCCTGTACTGTCATTTTCTCCGCTTCGTCCACAATATAAATTTTATAGGGACCTGTATACGGCTTAATCTGCACATCTGCAATCAGCTGTTCCCGAATATCTTCTATACCGATTGACGAAGGTTTCATATGTTCCACATAAATAATGTCAGGATGATTTCTGTTCATGGCTTTTTTACAGGCACTGCAGTGCATACAGGGTTCTTTCCCGTGTTCTTCACATTGCAATGTCATGGCAAACAATTTCGCCAGAAGTTTTTTCCCGCTTCCTTTCTCTCCCGCAAAAATATAAGAATGAGAAATCTGATTCTGAGCAGCCGCATTTTGTAAATGTCGAAGCACCTCTTCATGTCCCAATACCTTTTCAACTTCCTGCATTGCAATCACCTCTGTTCTTTCAAATTCTTATATCCATTATAACACACAATCCATTGTCACTCAACGACTCTAACTCTAACATTTATATTAAGCTTCTGTTAACTTTTTTATATACTGTCGAATTTCCTGTATACATGCTTCCAGATTGTTGTTTAAAAAACGTGGTGAAATTTCTGCCTGTTTTAGTTTCTCTTCGGAAAAATCTTCCGTATCTGCCAGAAATCGTCTGCACATTTCTGCATAATGAGGCTGTTCCTGTTTTTCTTCTCTTGCAATGGCCCGTTTCAGACGTTCTCCATCTTCCACTTCTATATAGATGGGACAAATCATTTCTTTTCCATAATATGCCCGCATATCTCTGTAAGATTCCAGTGTTCCGATTGCAAGATAATCTTTTTCTTCTGTCCGAACCTGTCCGTCATCTGCCGTGAAATAAGTCCATGGACCATAAACGGTATTATAAGTCCTTGCTTCTATCACTTTTCCCAGTCTCCAGAACTGGCGGAATTTTTCTTCATCTACAAAATGATATTCTTTTCCGGGAATCTCCCCGTCACGGATCGGACGAGTCGTGTATAAAATAATTCTGCCAAGCTCCAGTTTCTGATCTTCCAGAAGCCGACTGTAAATGGTATCTTTTCCGGATGAGCTTTTTCCCATAATGTAAAATATTTTTCCCATAATGCCTACCTCTTCTGAATACGGATTTTTTCTAACGTATAATCAGCAGGTCCCTGTATATCCAGTCCCTGTTTTTTCCAGACACGGATTTTTTCCAGAAGTTCACCAGTAATCCTTTCCCCCGGAACCAGACAAGGAATCCCGGGAGGATATAAATAAACAAATTCCACAGAAATTTCTCCCTGACTTTCTTCCAGTTGTATCTCTTCCCAGGGAGATTCTATAGCATCTGCTATTTTTACATTCTGTATCTGTTTATGAGGATAGGTCTCCTGCACAAAATTCATGTTTTCCCTATATCCTTTGTCTTTACACAGCTTCCTGTCAATTTCCAGCAAGGCCTGCTCCAGTCTGGAAAACCCTTCTTCTGTATCCATGACACTGGAAAGCGCTAATATATAAGAAGGTGCTGTCATTTCAATCTGAATTCTATAATTATGCAGCAATTCCAAATGGAGTATCTCTCCATTGATGGAGGTACCGGCTGTAGAGATTATCAGCTTTGACCGGTCCATATCATAAATATTCCCTTTTCCTGTTACCTGACAGAAATCAATCAACTGAAGACACTGCATGGATTTCAAGCGTTCCCTGCATACTTCCAGCCTTTTTGTATAAGAGGCAAACCGTTCTCTTCCCTCTTGTTCTAACAATCGGATACAGGATTCCATACTGCTCATAAACACATAAGAGGGACTGCTGCTCTGATAGATTCCAAGAAACCGTCTGAGACATGTTCTGGACACAAGACTGCCCTGCACATGAAGCAGGGCAGTCTGGGTCATAGACGGAAGGGTTTTATGAAGACTCTGAATCACAAGATCTGCCCCGTACTTCAGAGCAGAATCCGGAAAATAATCGGAAAAGCAAAGATGAGCTCCATGCGCCTCATCTACGATCAACGGGATTCCATGCCCGTGTGTGATACGAACAATTTCTTCAATATCAGAAACAACTCCGTCATAAGAAGGAGACGTGATCAGCACTGCTTCTGTTTCCGGATATTGTTCCAGCATTTCACGCACCTGCCACGGATCAATTCCTCCATTCAATCCCGTCTGTTTCTCGCACGGAGGAACAAGATAATGAACTTGAAGTCCCCGCAGATAAGCTGCATGATAAACCGCTTTATGGCAATTTCTTGCCATAAGCAGAGTACCATTTCTGGAAGTACATGCAGAAACTGCACTCAACAATCCTGCCGTACTTCCATTCACCAAATAAAAGCTCTCTTCTGCCCCATAAAGAGCTGCCGCTCTCTTCTGTGCCTCCTTGAGAATCCCTTCTGCATGATGAAGATTATCAAATCCATCAATCTCTGTTATATCGATCTGATATGGATTATACAAAGCTTTCGGGCAATCGTTTCTTTTATGGCCCGGCATATGAAATGGATAACAGTTACTCTTGCTGTATTCATATAACGCTTCGTCAAGATATTTTTTCATCCGTATTTATTTCTCCATTGCCTGCGCAACCATTGCCTTGACTTCTTCAAATACATCTGCAACAGCCACTTTCTTCTGTACGGATTTATCTCTTGTAACAATCTCACAGCATCCCTCTTTCATATTTCTCGGGCTTGCAATGATTCTTACCGGAACACCCATCAAATCTGCATCACTGAACATAACACCTGCGCTGACTTTTCTGTCATCATACAGAACTTCGATTCCTGCATTCTGCAGCTCTTCGTACAGTTTATCCGCATAGTTCTTTACTTCTTCGTTATCCGGACGTACGCAGCAAAGATGTACCTGCCATGGTGCGATTGCCATTGGCCAGATCGGACCATATTCATCATGATGTGCTTCGCACACAGATGCAGCCAGTCTTCCTACACCGATTCCGTAACATCCCATAATTGGATATTTCTCTGTACTGTCTTTATCCAGATATTTCATATTCATACTCTTTGTATATTTTGTTCCAAGCTGGAAGATATTTCCCACTTCGATTCCTCTGGAAACAGTAATGCTGTGCTTACCGCATTCCGGACATACCCCGCCATCAATAATTTTTGCAAAATCATGATATTCTGCATCCGGCAGATCTCTTTCCATGCAAAGACCTGTATAATGATATTCTTCTACATTTCCTCCGCAGGAGAAATTGCAGGCTCCCTTCAGAGAACTGTCATACAATACAGTAAAGTTTCCTTCCAGTTTGTATGGTCCGATATATCCTGCATGAAGACCACATTCTTCTGTAATTTCTGCCGGATGTACATCTTCATGAAGGTAATTTGTCAGTTTTGTCTCATTTACATCCAGATCGCCGCGGATAAACAGGACTACATATTCATCATTGGAATTTTTCTGATATACAACTGCTTTACAAGATTTTTCCTTCGGTGCATGAAGAAACTCACATACTTCCTCGATTGTATGAATATTTGGTGTGTATACCAGTTTTAATTCTTCATAATCTTCCTGTGGATTTTCCACAATGCTTGCTGCCATTTCCACATTTGCTTTATATCCGCATTCCGGACAGATTGCAATGGAATCTTCTCCTACAGGAGTCAACAGCATAAATTCGTGAGAAAGACTTCCACCCATCATACCGGAATCAGAAGCTACTGCAATCGTCTCCGGAATGCCTGCTCTTGCAAAAATTCTTTCATATGCATGATAACATTTCTCATAATATTCTTCCAGATCCTCCTGAGAAGTATGGAAAGAATACGCATCTTTCATCGTAAATTCACGCACACGAATCAGACCTGCTCTTGGACGTGCTTCATCACGGAATTTTGTCTGAATCTGATAAATCATAAACGGATATTTTGCATAAGTCTGTCCGTATTCCCTTACCAGCTGAACAGCGGCTTCTTCATGAGTCATACCAAGAACCATTTTGCTTCCGTTTCTGTCTTTAAAGCGAAGAAGTTCACTTCCTACGCTTTCATATCTGCCGGATTCTTCCCATAAAGATGCCGGAAGAGCTACCGGAAACTGTACTTCCTGTCCGTCAATTTTATCCATCTCATCGCGAATGATTCCTTCAATTTTTCTGCATACCCGGCGCAGCGGCATAAACTGAGAATAAATTCCGTTTGCCACATATTTCATATAACCGCCTCTTACCATCAGTGCATGGCTGTCAATGACACAGTCTGAAGGTCTTTCTTTAAATCTTTCTCCTACTACTTTATCCATTTTCATAATCTGATTCCTCCTTAGAACTAATTCTGCTCCGATACAGCGCTATCCTGAATTCCCTATATCATCAGAACAAAGAGTCACTGAGTGACTCTTTGCGCGCCCGTGCGGGCACGCAAGTGCATCTTCGACTCCGCGCGGATCGCATCCTCGCGGAGCGTTTTTATGATATAGGAAATTGCAATTTCCTATATCATAAAAAAACCCTGAACCGACTTTCGTCAGTTCAGGGCGAATAAGGATCCGTGTTACCACCTGAATTCAGGAATACTCCTGCTCTCATCCAATACAAAATGTAAATTTTATATTGCTTCCTGTTAACGTGGGAAATCCGTCAATACCTACTTCTTTTTCAGCATGCAGCTCCGGGACGGGTTCAATATCCTCACATGAAAGTCTCGCACCAACCAACTTCTCTCTGTACATGGAACAAATATTTACTACTTCTCTTCTCAGCCTTTATTTATTGCTTTTGATGGAATCTTAGCATACTTTTTCCTTTGTTGCAAGAGGGAACTTCCATCGCATGCACTCTGACATGACACAGATTCCTGCTGCACCACATTCCTGCATTTCTTTTACACACGTTTCATTCCCTTTCATACCGCCGATCGCATATACAGGAATCTCTACTGCTTCACATACTTCCCTCAGAAATTCCGTTCCTCTGGCAGGAAGTCCAGGTTTGCACTGAGTCGTAAATACATGCCCTGCCGTTACATAAGAAACTCCCATCTGCTCTGCATGAATGGCTTCCTCAGGACTGTGCACAGAAACTCCTACTGTGCCAAATAACTGAACAATCTGGGGATCTGCTTCCAATACAGCCATAGATACATGAATCTGATGAAATTTCTTCTCATAAGCAATTTTCCAGTAGGTATGGGGAATGCAGATTACAGAGAAATCCTTGCATATCTTCTGCACTTTTTCCAGGAGTCTCCCATAAGATTCTTCTGTCAGATCTTTTTCTCTCAACAACAATGCACGTGGATGATTCTTACAGATTCTTTCAATCTGTCTGAGAAATTCTTCCTCTCCTCCTTCACATAAATGCCGGTTGGTAACTGCAAAAATCCGTCTTTTCCAATTGTCTTTTTCCATTTTTCCCTCTACACATACAAATAGTCATTCATTACCGGCTGAAGTCCCAGATTCAAAAGATCCTGATACACTTCATCTACCGTTCTTCCATCGGATATTTCAAACTGATCATCCCCTTTGTGTTCGATATCATCCACATGTTCTCCAATCCCTGTACTGACTCCTGCTGAAATTTTCGTTGCAGCTATATTGACCAAATTATTTCTTACCCGTGCACATTCCCTGGTTGATACGGTAATGCTTGCAAAAGGCAAAAACAGACGATAAGCGGTAACTACCTGAAGAAGCTGTGGTTCATGTACATCCATGGGGTTGATTTTATCATTATTGATAATCGGGCGCAGACGAGGACAGGAAAATGCAATTTCTGCATGCGGATATTTTCTCTGAATCAGATAAGCGTGCATACCGGTAGCAAAAGCATCCTTCCGGAAATCATCCAGTCCGAGAAGCGCTGCAAATCCCACACCGCGCATCCCTCCTTTTAATGCTCTTTCCTGCGCATTCAGTCTGTAAGGGAAAATCCGCTTATGCCCTGCCAGATGAAGTGTCTCATATTTATCCGAATTATAAGTCTCCTGAAATACGGTTACATAATCTGCGCCGCATTCATGAAGATAAGCATATTCATCTGAATTCATAGGATATACTTCAAGACCAATTACTTTAAAATATTTTCTCGCTATGCGGCAGGCTTTTCCAATGTATTCCACATCTGATTTTTTCCGACTTTCTCCTGTAAGGATCAGAACTTCCTGAAGACCGCTTTTTGCAACGGCAGCCATTTCCATCTCAATCTCTTCTTCATTCAGACAGGCACGATTAATTTTATTATGACAATTAAATCCGCAGTAAATACAGAAATTTTCACAGTAATTAGCAATGTAAATCGGTGTGAACATATTTACGCTGTTTCCGAAATGTTTCTTTGTCTCTTTCTGGGCACAGACTGCCATCTCTTCCAGATGAGGGAGTGCTGCCGGTGACAGAAGAGCCGCAAAATCTTCCGGTGTACGATTACTGTGAGCCAGTGCTCTTTTTACATCTTCCTCTGTATATTTACTGTAATCATAAGCATTCATTGCAGCAATTACTTTTTCCTGAACATCGGATTCCAGAACTTCCATACCGGGCAGATAAGTCATATGATCAATCCGGTTTTTCTTCTGCCATTCTTTAATCTCATCATTTAATATACTTTCATTTACATGATTTTCTGTACTCATCCTTCTTCTCCTTTTAATCCTGTAAAAATCCTGTAAGTGGGGAAGATGCACTGGCCCCCTTTTCCATGACCCGTCCCATACCTGACAGATAAGCAGTCCTTCCCGCTTCAATGGCTTTTTTGAATGCTTCTGCCATAGCCGGTATATCTCCTGCTGTTGCAATAGCAGTATTTGCCATAACAGCAGCTGCTCCCATCTCCATAGCTTCGCAGGCCTGAGAAGGTTTTCCGATTCCTGCATCTACAATTACAGGAAGATCGATTTCATCAATAAGAATCTGAATAAAATCTTTTGTACAAAGACCTTTATTGGAGCCAATCGGAGATCCCAGCGGCATAATGCAGGCTGCCCCTGCATCTCTTAAATCTCTGGCTGCATTTAAATCCGGGTACATATAAGGCATGACCACAAATCCTTCCTTTGCCAGAATTTCGGTTGCTTTTATAGTCTCATAATTATCCGGAAGCAGATATTTCGAATCATGAATCACTTCGATTTTCACAAAATCCCCACATCCCAGTTCTCTGGACAATCTTGCAATGCGCACTGCTTCCTCTGCATTTCTTGCACCTGAAGTATTTGGCAGCAAGGTCACATGTTCAGGAATATAATCCAGAATATTTGCCATACCACCCTCATTCGCTCTGCGAAGAGCAAGGGTAATAATCTGGGCACCTGCTTTTTCCACTGCTGCACGAATCAGCTCCAGAGAATATTTTCCGGAGCCCAGAATAAAACGTGATTCAAAAGTATGCCCTCCCAGTGTAAATGTGTCTTTTTTTCTATTTTCCATTTTATTTTTCTCCCTATTAAGTCAAGTCTTTTTTCCTTGAAAATCAAGGATTTTTTCAATATATCATCAATAAATATCTCAGAAGAAGGAGCCATAGGAATGGACATTTCTCTGTATCTGGTACGGAAATAGTGGATTTTGGGTACAC